>JACMQV010000276.1 GCA_014376815.1 Cryobacterium sp. | reverse complement strand
CTCCAACACGCCGGGCGGCCCTATCAACAGACATCCCGCCGCACACCAGATCGAGGAACTCAGTACGGGCATTCGGGGGAAACAACTTGACCATGAAACGCTCCTTGGATCAGAGCGTTGCTACGACCGTATGACTTTGCCTGACGGAACAGGGGCTTTTCTCACGGCTCGGCGGGATGCCCGGCGTCGGGCTGCCGGGTCAGGACGCGGT
The DNA here is from genome assembly GCA_014376815.1 of Cryobacterium sp. Lineage (GTDB taxonomy): Bacteria > Actinomycetota > Actinomycetes > Actinomycetales > Microbacteriaceae > Cryobacterium. Next base: position 7,838 of record JACMQV010000276.1, on the reverse strand, counting down.
GGCGGCCTTCGCTGCGGCGGCGGCGGCCGACTTGACGGCTTTGGCGGCCTTGGCGGCGGCGCGCAGGCGGGAGACCTCGTAGAGGGTCACCCCGGCGGCAATCCCGGCGTTCAGTGATTCGGTCGGCGCACTGGTCGGGATCGACACGATCGCGTCACAGGTTTCGGTGACGAGACGGGACAGTCCTTTCCCCTCGCTGCCGACCACGATCACGATCGGGCGTTCGGCGAAGCCGATGCCGAGCTCGGGTAGCTGCGTATCGCCGTCGCCGGCCAGCCCGATGACGAGTACGCCCTGCTCTTTCAGCGACTTTAGCGTCTGGGTCAGGTTGGTCGCCATGGCCACGGGCAGGCGGGCCGCCGCCCCCGCGGAAGTCTTCCAGGCCGACGCGGTCACCCCGACGGAGCGACGCTGCGGCACGATCACGCCGTGACCGCCGAAAGCGGCCGTCGAACGGATGATGGCGCCGAGGTTGCGGGGGTCGGTGATGCCATCGAGCGCAACGAAGAGCGGCTTGTGACCGCGGCTGATCGTCAGCTCGAGCAGCTCGAGCGGCTGGGCGTATTCGTACGCGGGCACCTTGAGCGCAAGGCCCTGGTGCACGGAGTCGCGGCCGGCCAGGCGGTCGAGTTCAGGGCGCATCACCTCGAGCACCGGGATGCCGCGGGTGGTGGCCAGGGTGAGGACCTCCTTCACCCGCTCGTCCATCTCGATCCGTGTGGCAATGTACAGGGCCGTCGCGGGGATCTTCGCCCGCAACGCCTCGAGCACGGAGTTGCGCCCGGTGACGACCTCGTGCTCATCGATCTGCTTGGCGCGACGGGTCGACGATCCTCCGCCGCCCGTGTTGCCGGTGCTGGCACCGCGGGGCGCGCTCTTGGGGCCGGCGCCGGTGCGGCTGCGGCCTCCCCCGGCCGCGGCGAAACGGTCCTGGGCGGCCTTGCGCTTGCCGGCGGGGTGGTACGGGCGGTCTTCTGCCTTCGGGGTGGGCTTCTTGCCCTCGAGGGCCTGACGGCCCTGGCCGCCGGAGCCGACCTGCGGCCCCCGGCTGCCCTTGCGCACGGCTCCGGTACGCGACTTGCGGTCTAAGTTCTTCATCAGTCAAAGCTCCAATGGGCACCCGACGGGGTGTCTTCGATGGTAATTCCGGCGGCGACGAGCTCGTCCCGGATACGGTCTGCGGCCGCATAGTCGCGACCCTGCCTGGCGATTTCACGGTCGTCCAGAAGGCGCTCCACGAGTGCGGTGAGCGCGATCATCGCCGGTTCATCCGTCGACACGGACCAACCGGGCGACAGGGGGTTGATCCCCAGGACCTCACTCATGGCGAGTACGTGCCCACGCGCGGCGGCCGCGGCGTGCAGATCTTCGGCGTCCAGCGCCGCGTTGCCGGTGCGCACGGTCTCGTGCAACACGGCGAGAGCCTGCGGGACGGCCAGGTCGTCGTCCATGGCCCTCGCAAATTCGTCCGGGACGATCTCGACGCCCGAACCCGCGAACCGGGTGTCGGCCAGTCGCCGGTCGGCCCGGTCCAGGAAGCTCTCAATGCGTTCGAGGGCTGCTTCGGCCTCGACGAGTGCGCCCTCGTGGTAGTCGATGGTGGAGCGGTAGTGCGCGGCCCCCAGGTAGTACCGAACGACGATGGCGCGGGCCTGGCCGAGGAGTTCGGCCGCGAAGACGGAGTTGCCGAGCGACTTGGACATCTTCTGTCCGTTCACGTTGACCAGACCGTTGTGCATCCAGTAGTTCGCGAATCCGTCACCGGCCGCGGCGGACTGGGCCAGTTCGTTCTCGTGGTGCGGGAACCGCAGGTCGAGGCCGCCGCCGTGGACGTCGAAGTGCGGGCCGAGGTACCGGGACGCCATCGCAGAGCACTCGATGTGCCAGCCCGGACGGCCGGCGCCCCACGGGGACGGCCAGGAGGCGGACTCCGGCTCGGCCTCCTTGCGGCCCTTCCAGAGCGCGAAGTCGCGCGGGTCTTTCTTGCCGCGCGGGTCGGCATCCGCCGCCGCTTCCATGTCGCCTCGCTGTTGGCGGGTCAGCGCCCCGTAGTCGGGCCAGCTCACGGTGTCGAAGTAGACGTCGCTGGATCCGTCGTCGGCGGGATAGGCGTGACCGAGACCGATCAGCCGGGAGATCAGGTCCTGCATTTGCTGGATGCTGGCGGTCGCGCGCGGCTCGTAGCTGGGGGCGAGGATGCCCAGCCGCTGGTAGCCCGCCGTGAACTCGAGTTCGTACCGGTAGGCGAGCGCCCACCACTGCTCCGTGGTGCCTGACGCGTGGGCGAGGATCTTGTCGTCGATGTCGGTGACGTTGCGCACGAAGGTGACGTCGAGACCCCGGTAGGTGAGCCAGCGTCGCAACTGGTCGTAGACGAGGGCGCTGCGCAGGTGCCCGATGTGCGGGGAGGACTGAACGGTGGGTCCGCAGACGTAGATTCCCACGGCTCCGGGTACTCGGGGAGTGAAGTCACGGAGGGCCTGGGCCCGGGAGTCGAACAGTCGCATGGTCACGCTTCCCAGCTTAGATCAGGGTTCGCGGGGCGTTCGGGGAGAACCAGGGCGGTCGCGACAGCCGCCACGCCCTCGCCCCTGCCCGTGAAGCCGAGCGCATCCGTCGTCGTCGCCGACACGTTGACCGGCGCACGCAGCAGCGCGCTGAGCAGCGCCTCCGCCTCGGACCGTCGGGGGCTCAGTTTCGGCCGGTTGCCGATGATCTGCACCGCGACGTTGCCGACGCGGAAACCAGCCGCCGCGACCAGTCGGAGCGTTTCCGCCAGGAAGACGTCGCCGTGGGCGCCGTCGAACCGGGGGTCGGAGGTACCGAAGACGCCGCCGATGTCGCCGAGGCCGGCAGCGGAGAGCAGCGCGTCGCAGATGGCGTGAACGGCGGCATCGCCGTCGCTGTGGCCGGACAACCCGCGTTCGCCCGGCCAGTACAGGCCGGCCAGCCACAGCTCGGAGGCGGCGTCGAAGGCGTGGACGTCCATGCCGGTGCCCACCCGGGGCGCGGCCGCGATGGTCGGGGCGCTGCCCAGCAGGAGGGACTCGGCCCGGCGCAGGTCCCAGGGGGTGGTGATCTTGAAGGCGAGCGGATCCCCGGCGATCACGCTGACGGGGTGACCGGCGGCCGCCACGACGGATGCGTCGTCGGTCGCCTCGTCGGTCGCCGCGGCGGCCGCGGCCACCAGCATGTCCCGGGGAAAACCCTGGGGTGTCTGCACGGCGGACAACTGCGCACGGTTCACCGTGCCGTCGATCAGTCCGAGGGAAGACACGCTCTTGATCGTGTCGACGACGGGAAGCCCCGGCACGATCCCGTGCCCGGTGGAGCGGACGGCATCGACCACGGCGTCGCACAGCGCGGCGGGCGTGAGCGCCCGGGCGGCATCGTGCACGAGCACCGTGCGCACCTCTGGCCGCAGCACGGCGAGGCCGCGATTGACGGACTCCTGCCGGGTCGCTCCGCCGGCGACCACGAGCACGGAGGCGTCGCCGGCCACCCGCGCCGCCATCGCGCGCGCGGCGTCCAGGTGGCCGTTCGGGGCAACGACGATGACCTGCGCCGGATCCCGCATCCCGAACACGGATATCAGGGCGCGTTCGAGCAGGGCGCTCCCCGCCAGGGGAACGAACGCCTTGGGCAGCTCGTGCCCCAGCCGGCTGCCGCTGCCGGCGGCGACGACGATGACCGCAACCCGGGGCGCCGGCGCGTCAGTCGAACGTGTTTCAGTCATGTCTGGAGGCTATCTGGTGGGATCGGAGTCGAACAGGTGGCGACAGGCGGGATGCGCCCGCCCGGGCGGACCCGGTGCGGCTCCACGCGGGACGGGAAACGCGAAAGGCGGCACCTCACGGCGCCGCCTTCCAACGAGAGTGGGTTCAGGAAGCGAGAACCTGATCGAGAACGGTGGACGCCTTCTCCTCGTCGGTCTTCTCCGCGAGGGCGAGTTCGGAGATCAGGATCTGCCGCGCCTTGGCCAGCATGCGCTTCTCGCCGGCGGACAGGCCGCGGTCCTGATCGCGGCGCCACAGGTCGCGGACGACCTCGGACACCTTGATGACGTCACCGGACGCGAGCTTCTCCAGGTTGGCTTTGTACCGGCGAGACCAGTTGGTGGGCTCTTCGGTGAACGGCGCGCGCAGCACCTCGAACACCTTGTCGAGTCCCTCTTGGCCGATCACGTCGCGAACACCGACCAGGTCGACATTCTCGGCGGGCACCTCGATGGTGAGGTCGCCCTGGGTAACATTGAGCTTCAGGTACAGTTTTTCTTCACCCTTGATGATCCGCGTCTTCACCTCGGTGATCGTTGCGGCTCCATGGTGGGGATAAACGACGGTTTCGCCAACCTCAAAAAGCATGTATGCATATCCCTTCAGCAACGTCTAGGATACCACAGCCGACGATGGTAAGGTTCGCCGCGCCGACTGGCGCGCCGTGAGACCCGCACCAGCCGGTAAGCTGGTGCCAAAGCGAAACTTGCAGCGTTTGGCCATCGGGCGGAACGGTGAACTGTTGTGGAGGTCTTGTGAGAGCTCGAATCATCGTGTCCGTCGTCGTGGCGGCCGGCATCCTGTTGGGAACCAGCGGCTGCAATCTGCTGGCTCCGCAGTCGACAACCGCGAAGTACGACGCCAGTGACGGCGTGAGCGGCGATGTGGGCGACTTCGCCATCCGCAATGCGGTCCTCCTGTCCGAGGACGGCACGACCGCCAGCCTTCTGGTCACGGTCGTGAACACCGGCGACTCGGCGCACAGCCTGAACGTGCAGTACAAGGGCGCCACGGAGAAGGTCACCCAGAAGGTCAACGTGGACGCGAACTCCAGCGTGACCATCGGCACCCCGGATGCCCCGACCGTGTCCGTCAATGACGCTGACACCCAGCCGGGTTCGCTCTTCCCGGTCTTCATGCAGTACGGCAACGAAACCGGCATCGAGCTGCTCGTCCCGGTTCTGGACGGCTCGCTGGAGACCTACTCCACCCTGCTTCCGACCACAGCCCCGTAGCCACACCGCGCTGCCGCTGCCGGCCCGGCCCTGGGGCCCGGCCGGCGGCGGGCGGCCGCTGAGAGCGGTCAGGCCTCGAAGCGGTAGCCCAGTCCTCGGACGGTGACCAGCATGAGGGGCTCCGACGGGGTGGACTCGATCCTCGAACGGATCCGCTTGATGTGCACGTCGAGGGTCTTGGTGTCCCCGAAGTAGTCGGCACCCCAGACCCGGTCGATCAGCTGGCCCCTGGTGAGCACCCGGCCGGCGTTGCGCAGCAGGTACTCGAGCAGCTCGAACTCCTTCAGCGGCAGGTTCACGGTGTCTCCGGACACGGTGACCGTGTGGCTCTCAAGGTCCATCCGCACCGTGCCGGCCGCCAGCACGGTGTCGTCCTCGGTGACCTCATCGGTGCGCCGCCTGGACACCGCACGGATGCGGGCCAGCAGTTCCCGGGTCGAGTACGGCTTCGTGACGTAGTCGTCCGCCCCGAGTTCGAGGCCGACCACGATGTCGACCTCGGAGTCCTTGGCCGTCAGCATGATGATCGGCACCGACGAGCGGGTACGGATCTCCCGGCACACCTCGGTGCCCGGAATGCCCGGGAGCATCAGGTCGAGCAGGATCAGGTCGGCGCCGGCGCGATCGAATTCGCTGATCGCGGTCGGCCCGTCCTCGGCCACTGTGACCTCGTAGCCTTCCCGCTCGAGCAGGAAGCTCAGCGGCTCGCTGAGTGCGCGCTCGTCTTCGACCAGGAGGATGTGGGTCACGGAGTGTCTCCAATCGCCGCCGGGGCGGAGTGTGGTGCCTCTGGAAGGCGGATGGTGAATGTTGAGCCGCTGCCGGGCTGGGACCAGACCCGGATGTCTCCGCCGTGGATCTGCACCACATGCTTGACGATCGACAGTCCGAGCCCCGTGCCGCCGGTATGCCGGGACCTGGCCTGGTCGACCCGGAAGAACCGTTCGAAGATCCGCTCCAGGTCGGACTCCTGGATACCCACCCCCTGGTCGGTGACGGTGATCTCGACGACGCCGTCGTGGTTGCGCACCCCGACCCCGACCCGGGCCCCCTCCGGGGAGTAGGCCACGGCGTTGGCGACGAGATTGTGCACCGCCATCACGAGCAGGCGCTCGTCCCCGTTCACCAGCCCGCCGGACTTCTTGCCGACGGCAATGGTGATCCTCGCCGCGTCGGCCACCACCCGGCTCAGGTCCACCGCGGATGCGACGATCGCGTCGACGTTCAGGATTTCAGGTTCGGTCAGGGCATCCTGAGCCTGCAACCGGGAGAGCTCGATGATCTCCTGGGTCAGCCGGGTGAGCCGGCCGGACTCGGTCGAGAGGCGGCTGGCGAAGCGTCGCACCTGCGCGGGCTCGTCGGCCGCCTGTTCGAGCGCCTCGGCCAGCAATCCCACCGCGGCGATCGGCGTCTTGAGCTCGTGGCTGATGTTCGCGACGAAGTCCCGGCGCACCTCGTCGAGGCGGAACGCCTCGGTTCGGTCCTCGGCCAGGAGGAGCACGTACCGGGTGCCGAGCCGGGCCAGCCGCACGCGCACGCGCATGCTCGCGTCCCCGAAGGGGCCACGGGAGACCACGAGGCTCTCCGAGATCGGTTCGCCGGAGCGCCGCACCCGCTGGGCCAGTGCCAGCAGTTCCGGATGCACCAGCTGACGGTTCCAGACCAGCCCCATCGACACCGCCGCCTGCGACGCCTTGACGACGTTGTTGGAGGGATCGAGAACGGCCCCCGCCGTCTCGAGCGCGTCGAGCACCTGGTCGATCCCATCGGGAACGGCGGGGTTGACCACCTCGGCCGCCCGTCGGCCGTGACGCTCGGCCACGTGCAGCAGGGTCATGAATCCGGCACCGACGGCGAGGCCGAGTGCCAGCGACACCAGCACAAGCCCTGTCGATTCCATCTCCTCAGATTACTGACACTTCGTCGGGTCGAATGACGCGGCAACCCGACCCTCTGACCACTTCAGGTAGTGTTCAATGACTCGGCACCTGCCGTTCACCTCGGTCCTCGAAGATTATGAGCGGGGCCAGGTGCGTCTCACGTGTCTGCGCGTATCGCGCGCCCAGGAAGGACAACTCACATGCGCGAAGTTTTCCAACAGGAACTCGCTGAGGTACAGGATCGTCTCGTCGAGATCTCCCGCCTCGTCGCCATTTCCATCGACAAGGCCACTCGGGCGTTCAACGAGTCCGATGTCAGCCTCGCCGACGAAGCGATCAGCGAAGACGAGAAAATCGACGAGCTGACCATCGAGCTCGACGAGCTCGCCATCACCATCCTCGCCCGCCAGCAGCCGGTCGCCCGCGACCTGCGCATCGTCGTCAGCGCGTTGCGCATCAGCGCGTCGCTCGAGCGGATGGGTGACCTGTCCACGCACATCGCCCAGCTCGCCCGCTACCGGTTCCCCGACAAGGTGGTTCCCAAGAGCCTGCGCGGCACGTTCGCGGAGATGGGATCGCTCGTCACGGCCATCTCCAGAATGCTCACCGAACTCCTCACGAACGAGGACATGCTGCTGGCCGAGACCATCCGCAACGAGGACGACAAGGTCGACGCCCTGCACCTGAGCGTGTTCGACGCCGTGCTCGGCGAGACCTGGAAGGGCCACGCCGCGGACACGGTCGACTCGACCCTCGCCAGCCGGTACCACGAGCGCTTCGCCGACCACGCCGTGTCGATCGCGAAGAAGGTGCAGTACCTCGGCACCGGGGCGTGGCAGCAGAACACCAACGCGTAACCCGCAACGCACAGAAAGCCCCGGAAGCGAGCCCTTCCCGGGGGTTCTGGGTGATCGTGTGGGGGGTGGGGGGGGGGGGGGGGGGGGGTG
>JACMQV010000275.1 GCA_014376815.1 Cryobacterium sp. | reverse complement strand
CGCCGAAGTTCCAGGCGTCCACGAAGGAGGATGCGGTGACGGCTTCGCCGTCGCTGAACTTCCAGCCGTCGTTGAGCGTGACGGTCCAGTTCTTCGCGTCGTCTGACTCGATCGACTTGGCGACCTCGTTCTCGGTCTCGCCCTTGGCGTTGTAGGAGACGAGCCCGGCGAAGAGCGACGTGGTGATCTTGCCGCCACCGGTCTCCGTGGTGTTCGTGGGGATCAGAGGGTTCTGCGGCTCAGAGCCGTTCGTGCTGATGATCGCCGCGGTGTCGCCGGCCGGTGCCGGGGTGGATCCACTCGCGCAACCGGAGAGCATGAGCGCTCCCGCGGCGGCCAAAGCGATGGCTGGTATGCCCAGTCTCCTGATTTTCAATTTTCCTCCAGTGCGCAGGGAAGTGACACGCGGCTCATGACCGCACCGACACCTCAGTTATATCGACCTTAAAGAGCGAGGACTCGGTTCGCATAATCTCATGAGGAAACGTTACCCACGCGAAACATTCTGCGCAGGAAAGTTGCGCCACAGCAGGTCCTTTCGCCCGATCCTTCCGCCAAACCCGTCAACATCCGCGTTCTGCGCGGTGGCAGGATTGAGTCATGACGCTTGTTTCCTCCGCACGCCCGCCGCTGCTGATCTTCGATGGCGACTGCGCGTTCTGCACCACGTCCGTGAACCTGATGACCCGCCTGCTTCCGGCCATGCCGGATGCGTCGCCGTACCAGTGGACCGACCTGGCGTCCTACGCCCTGACGACGAAGGATGCCCAGTCCCGGGTCTGGCTCGTGATCGACGGACGCCAGTACGGCGGCGCCGCGGCCGTCGCCGCCCTGCTGCGGCACCAGCCGAACGCCGCGCTGCGGGCCCTCGGCTGGCTGGGAACCGTTCCCCCGTGGTCCTGGGCGGCCGAGGTCGGGTACCGGCTGGTGGCGCGGTACCGCCACCGGCTGCCCGGGGGCACGCCGGCCTGCCGGATGAAACCGGGCACGTGAATCGGAACGCGCTTCGCTGGGAGGTCGGGATCGTCCTCGGGCTCTCGCTCGGGGCCTCCGCGATCTATTCGGTCGTCGCGATCATTGCGCGCCTCACCGACACCCAGCCGCTGTCGAAGCAGTCGGCCACGCTGAACGGCTCGCAGTCGCCGCGGGAATGGCTCGACTTCACCTATCAGTTCCTCGGGATCTTCTTCGCCTTCTTCGCCGTGGCGCTGGTGCTCTACTTGCTGTGGCGGCCCGGGCAGGGCGCGTTCCGGCGCCTCGGGTTCGACCTGACGCAGCCCCGGCGCGACCTGCTGCGCGGTTTGGGACTTGTCGCGGCCATCGGCATCCCCGGCCTCGGCCTGTACCTGGCCGGGCGGTTCTTCGGCTTCACGGTGGCCGTGGTGCCATCGCCGATCGACACCTTCTGGTGGACGATCCCGATCCTGGTGCTCTCGGCGCTGCGCTCGGCGGTCACCGAGGAGCTGATCGTGGTCGGCTACCTGTTCATCCGGCTGCGCGAGTACGGCTGGTCCACCTGGACCATCATCGTCTCCTCGGCCCTGCTGCGGGGCAGCTACCACCTCTACCAGGGCATCGGCCCCTTCTTCGGCAATGCGGTGATGGGCGTGGTCTTCGGCTGGTGCTACCTGCGCTGGGGTCGCACGATGCCCCTGGTGATCGCGCACTGGGTGCTCGACATCGTCTCGTTCGTGGGCTACCCGCTCGCGCTCGCCTGGTGGCCCGCCCTGCTCACCCCCGCCGAGTAGCACCGCGGCCGAGCGCGGTCGCACAGGCCCCGAAACCTCGCCGAGCCGTGAGTTTCGCTCCTCTTTTGCCACGAAAAAGACGAGCGAAGCTCACGGCTCGGCGGAGTGGGGAAGGCCCCTTGGTTACTCGAAGGCCTCGGGCGGCGGGCAGGCGCAGACCAGGTTGCGGTCGCCGAAGGCGTTGTCGATGCGGCGCACGGGCGGCCAGTACTTCCCACGGATGAGCGAGCGCACCGGGTAGACCGCGGTCTCCCGGTCGTAGGCGTGCGTCCACTCCCCCTCGATCACCGACTGCGCGGTGTGCGGGGCGCCCAGCAGCGGGTTGTCGTCGGCCGGCCAGCGACCGGCGGCCACGGCATCCGCTTCGGCCTTGGTCGCGATCCTGGCCTCGGCGAACCGGTCGGCCTCGCCCAGGTCCCCCCTCTCCGTGGGGTCGG
>JACMQV010000040.1 GCA_014376815.1 Cryobacterium sp. | reverse complement strand
GCATTTCAAAGTGCTCCCGGCTGTCCTTGTACTTGTGAGGGGAACGGATGACACACACCACGTTCTTCTCGGTCGGAAGCGGCACGGGGCCGACGACGGTCGCGCCCGCACGGGTCACGGTGTCGACGATCTTGCGCGCCGAGATGTCGATGACCTCGTGGTCATACGACTTAAGTCGAATGCGGATTTTCTGTCCCGCCATGTCGAACTCTCTTTCTTGTCAAGGCTTCTTACATCCCGAGGGCTGCATTGGACGCCGTAGTAGCACTGCTGCTGTCGCACCACTGTTCATCTGTCAATTTCGACGGGGCCGCGGAGCGGTCCTGCCGAGCCAACCCGCTTTTCCACACTCGCGCATGGGGGAAGGCATGGATTTACCAGCATTCCCGGCTGTTGGTTTGAGCTATGTCCTGCTACCCGCGGCCTAACTGTGCACCTGGCGCTTTTGAGGGCGAACGGCACAAGCTATGCACTGCCTGGCAGTGATCCCGACACCGCGTGCAGCGCGGCAGTCGAAAGTGTTGAACTAGAAGAGTCTGCCACAGGGTTGGGTCATTCTGCAACCCGGGCGTGTCGCGCTCGGCGTGTCGTCACATCCGCGTCGTTCCGGGGCTCCCCCGTCTTTCCCCCGCCTGCCACGCGGACTCTCCCCCGGCCTCTCCCCGCTGGCCGTCCCGGGCGCGTCGCGGGAGCATCCGTGCCGAACGCGGGGGCTGCGCCGCTGCGCCGCTGCGCGCGTGGCACGCCACCAGCGCAGCGGCGCAGCCCCCGCGCATCAGGTCAATCGGAGCCGCGGGCGCCCGATCGGGAGTCCGAGTTGCAGCAATCTGATGCGCAGTCGGCCCTGACTCATTCCAACCGGGAAGTCCCAGCGGGTGAACGCGCGCACCTGCCGCCGCACCCCATCCTCCCGGCGCTTCTCGTCGTAGACCGCCTCCGCAGTGGTCCGGCCGCCGAGCATCATGGGGTCGAAGTATTTGCGTTTGCCGTCGGCTTCCCCGACGGCATCCTGGCCAAGCCAGTAGAAGTCGGTGAAGACCTCCTTGCCGTCGACGATGAACGGATGCTGCAGCACCGGCTCCGGAAATCCGTTCAGCGCCACGTTGACGCGGCTTCCCGACTCGTTCGGGGAACCGGACAGCGTTGAAGCGAAGTCGATCACGGCCCGCGCCCGCACCGAACCGCGGAAAGGGAGCATCCGTTCCCACGCCTCCAGCAGCCTTTCCCTCGTGGTCAGCGGCAGAATGCGCCCGGTGCGATCAACGGCGATCGCCCGGTCAGCCATGGCTACCGCCGATTTCAGATCGAGAACGGCCGCGAGATCGACAACCGTGCGCTCGACGGTGGTGGCCAGGAGCCCGGCCACGCGGGTCACATCCCGCGGGTCCGCGCCCGTGGCGTGCTTGCGAATCCCTGGCGTTGAGCGTCCGCCGCGAGTGCGTTCGGTGAGGAAGTGCACCTCCAGCGGCCAGCCGGCGAGAGTTGGGAGCCCCCACAGCACCGCCGCGGAGTGGTGGGAGAGCACAAGCTCGCTCCGGCGCGTGTCGGCCGCGCCGCGGACTTTCAGCGCGTAACGCTGGTCCTCGTTCAGCGCGTTCCAGATGGTGGAGCCGATGTATTGCCCTCGACCCAGGCGGTGCAACTGCCCTCTGTCCGCATGGCGGCGGAGGCGGAGGTCAGCGTCGAAGGCACGCCGGTAGTCGGCCGCGAGGAGAAGTGCGCCGGGCGAGCCGGGCGAGCCGGGCGAGCCGGGTGAGCCGGGCGAGCCGGGTGCGCCGGGCGAGTTCGGTGAGCTGCGGTCATCAGGTGAGTGAGTCATCCGCCCACTCTTCGATGCGTCATGCCTCAGACCTGCGCGTTGGAGGGATCTGCGCACTCGGGGCGCTCTGCGCCTCCTGTGGAGAACGGGCAGAATGTCGGTGCGCGGGTGCTGCGCCGTTACGCGCGTGGCGTGCCACGCGCGTAACGGCGCACGCCCCGCGCAACGCAACCCGGTCCGCTACGGGGCGCAGCCGCAAGCAAGGTACTCCGGCTGCGCAGACAAAACGGGCACGAAAAAGGGGCCGGCCCCGAAGGACCGACCCCTTGATTCCGACCCGACCTATCACCGAAGTGACTGGGTGGGCGAAGGGAACTACTTGATGATCTTGGTCACCGTTCCGGCGCCGCCGGTGCGGCCACCTTCACGAATGGCGAAGCCGAGGCCCTCTTCCATGGCGATCGGCTGGATCAGCGCCACGTCCTTGTCGGTGGTGCCGCCGGGCAGGCCCATCTCGGTGCCCTCAGGCAGCGTGATGACGCCGGTGACGTCCGTGGTGCGGAAGTAGAACTGCGGGCGGTAGTTCGCGTAGAACGGGTTGTGACGCCCACCCTCATCCTTTGACAGGATGTACGCGGTGCCCTCGAAGTCGGTGTGCGGCGTGACCGAACCCGGCTTGACGACAACCTGGCCGCGCTC
>JACMQV010000274.1 GCA_014376815.1 Cryobacterium sp. | reverse complement strand
TCGGCCGTCGTGCGGTCCTTGAACGTGCCCGCGCCGAGCGGGCTGGCCAGGGTGTCGGCGGAGAGGCCGTCGTAACGCCACTGGTGGGTGGGGAGGTAGGAGAAGCCGGTGCCGATCATCTGGCGGGGCGGCCGCACCCAGTCCAGGCCGAACGCGTACTGGCCGTACCCGGTGAGCGGGCGCACCTTCTCCTGGCCGACGTAGTGGGCCCAGCCGCCGCCGTTGACGCCCTGGCACCCTGTCATGGTGGTCAGGGCGAGGAAGGCCCGGTAGATGGTGTCGGAGTGGAACCAGTGGTTGGTTCCAGCGCCCATCAGGATCATCGAGCGTCCATTGGAATCTTCCGCGTTCTGAGCGAACTCCCGGCCGATCCGTTCGGCGGCCTGCATCGGCACCGAGGTGATGCCCTCCTGCCAGGCCGGGGTGCCCGGCGAGGAGGCGTCGTCGTAGCCGGTCGGCCATTCGCCCGGCAGGCCGGGCCGGCCGACGCCATACTGGGCGAGAAGCAGGTCGAACACGGTCGTGACCAGCTGGCCGGCCACCATCCGAACCGGCACTCCGCGACGGATGACGCCCGCTCCTCCCGCGTGCTGCTCGCCGACCTCGTCGGTCTCCGGGGCCACATCGAACCGGGGCATGTCGATGGCGACGGAGGCCTGGTCGTAGTCGGGCGCGTCCGCGATGGACAACAGCGGGTCGACGCCCTCGAGGTCGAGGTTCCATTTGCCCACGTCGGTCTCGGAGAACCGGTGCCCGATCGAACCGTTGGGCACGACGACCAGGCCGTTCTGGTCGAGAAGCACCGGCTTGAACGCGGCGCTGGCGACCGTCGGGGCCAGGCCGGGCAGGGCGTCGGCCGTCACGAACTTGCCGGGAACATACGCGTCCCCGCGTTTGGTGAGGCTGATCAGGTAGGCGGAGTCGCTATACCGCTTCATGTAGTCGACGAACCGGGGGGTGCGGCGGTCGACCAGGAATTCCTTGAGCACGACGTGGCCCATGGCCAGCGCGAGGGCGCCGTCGGTGCCGGGGTGCACGGCCAGCCACTCGTCGGCGAACTTGGAGTTGTCGGCGTAGTCGGGCGAGACGGTGATGACCTTCTGGCCCCGGTAGCGGGCCTCGACCATGAAGTGCGCGTCGGGGGTGCGGGTGACCGGCACGTTGGAGCCCCACATGATCAGGTAGGACGAGTTCCACCAGTCCGCCGACTCCGGCACGTCGGTCTGGTCGCCGAACACCTGCGGGGAGGCGACGGGCAGGTCGGCGTACCAGTCGTAGAAGGAGAGCATGGTGCCGCCGAGCATGGAGATGAACCGGTTACCCACGCCCTGGGAGACGATCGACATGGCGGGGATCGGCGAGAACCCGGCGATGCGGTCGGGGCCGTACTTCTTGATCGTGTGCACGTGGGCGGCCGCGACGATCTCGGCGGCCTCGTCCCAGCTGGCGCGCACCAGGCCGCCCTGGCCGCGGGCACTCTTGTAGGCGCGGGCGCTCTCCGGGTTGCCGGTGACGTCGGCCCAGGCGAGCACCGGGTCGCCGGTACGGGCCCTGGCCTCGCGGTAGAGGTCCAGCAGCACCCCGCGCACATACGGGTATTTGACCCGGGTCGGCGAGTAGGTGTACCAGCTGAAGGCGGCCCCGCGCGGGCAGCCGCGCGGCTCGTATTCGGGCGAGTCGGGACCGACCAGGGGGTAGTCGGTCTGCTGGGTCTCCCAGGTGATGACGCCGTCCTTGACGTACACCTTCCACGAGCAGGAGCCGGTGCAGTTCACGCCGTGCGTGGACCGCACCTCCTTGTCGTGCGTCCAACGGTCGCGATAGAACGTGTCGGCGTCGCGGCCGCCCGTAAGGAACACGGAACGCAGGTCGGGCGAGGTCTCGCCGCGACGCAGGAAGCGTCCGAGTTTCAGGATCGAGTCGTCGATTGGGCCATCGATGCCGGGCTTGCCTCGTGTGGCGGCCGGCTTCGAGAAGGCGGAATTCCTGAGCGGTTTCACTGCATACCCCTTGCACTGCCAGGCGTCACCGCGGTCAGCGACCACCCTCGCAGCCCAGTCTCATGCGCGCGGAAAACCGCTACAACCCGGAAGTACCGTGATAAATGAACGCGGGGGCCGGATCGCTTTCTGCGGCGGTTTCCGCCTGGGCCCGGTGCAGGTCGAGGGTGCAGGTGTCCGGTTCGACCAGCGGATGCAGGGCCTCGGCGCTAAGGGGACCCTCGGTCGCCTCGAGCAGGCTTCTCAGCAGGCCGAAGTGCACCCGGCAGACCTCAGGGTGCGCCTTCACCATCTCGCTGTACGGGCACTCGTGCAGGTGTACGTGTTCGCCGTCGGCGTCGAGTTTCGCGTCGAACCCGGTCTCGTCCAGGTGATCGTCGAGGGCGTCCAGCTGCTGCTGCAGCGGCGAGTGGATGACGGCCTCGACCCGCAACATCCGCCGCACCTGGTCGCCGTGCCGTTCGGCGGTTTGCGTCTTGGCGGCCCGGATCGACCCGTCGGAGTGCTCGGCGCCTGCGGCGAAGCTGTAGAGCATCCGGGGCCGCCCCTTGCAGTCCTTGCTCTCGGGCAGGCAGGTGACGAAGCCGTCGTGGATCAGGCGGTGCAGGTGCTCGCGGGTCGTGTTGTGGTGCAACCCCGTGGCCTCGGCCAGGTCACGAACCGTCATGGTCCCGCGTTGCTGCAGGAAGTGGAGCAGCTGGATTCTGCTGAACGAGGCGAGTGTGCGGTAGCTCGACCCGGGGTGGGACGACGAGGTCATTGAGCAATTATCGTGTTTACTCTGTGACATTGATACCCTCGACGCATGATTCGACAGGGGGCGGGTCTGGCCAACGGGCGCAGAAGCTCCCGCGGCGCAGCCCGGCACGGCCCACCCGGTCCCGGTCACGATGCTGCCGGGAGGGCCAGGTAAGCCAGGCACACGCCGGGCCGCGCGAACGGCTCGAGGGTGACGCCGACCGCGGGGGCGTGCATGCGCTCGAGCGCACCCTCCATGAGTCCACGGTGCACCGAACACACGACGTCACGGTGATCCTTCGCCACGTCGAGGAACGGGCACGCGTGCAGCTCGATCACGACCTGGCCTCCAGGCTCCGGTTCCGCGGCCGGCGGGATACCCGCCTCGCCCAGGCGGGGGGAGAACCCGACCCGGTCCAGGATCTCGACGATGCGTTCGACCGCGAGGGCTCCGTCGAGGGGCGCGAGAGGCATCTCCGCGGGCGCAACCGCCGTTCGGGCCATCTCGTCGCCCCAGCGCCGCCCGGCCTCACCGGCTGCGTCGGCGCCGGAGGGCGCGCCCGAGGCCAGACTGCCGGCGAGGATCCCGGCGAGCAGGCGGTACGAGTCGTCGGGGGCCGTCGCCGGCGCCGCGGCGGTGAAGAGCAACCGGGGCCGCCCAGGTCGCACCCGCTCCTCGGTTGCCGCGGTGACGAGGCCCACCTCGACCAGCCGGTCGAGGTGGGAACGCACGGTGTTCGGGTGCAGGCCGACGTGCGCCGCGATGGACGGCACGTCGACGGGACCCTCGCCCGAGCGGAGCAGGTCGAGGATTGCGACCCGGCTGATGCCGGAGAGCACTCGGTGGGTGCGGGCGTCGAGCGGTTCGGTAGGCACGAAACTAGTTTTCCCTATATGTATGGTAAAAACAAATGAGGGCCGAAAACGCCCCGGGCACCGACCTGTCAGGAGACCCCGACGTCGCTCGCACCCACCCATTTCTCCTCCGCACCCCCCATCATCGGCCGCTGAGAGCCGGCCACGAGCAGAGGACACCCACTGACCATTTCATCGCCCGCCCGCGCCGTCAGACGCCTGCACCATGACGCCGCCGAGCGGCCTTTCATCGTCATCTGGGAGGTCACCCGGGCCTGCCAGCTCGTCTGCACCCACTGCCGGGCCGACGCCATCCGCAGCCGCAACCCATTTGAGCTGAGCACGGATCAGGGCCGCAAGCTGCTGGATGACCTGGCCTCGTTCGGCACGCCGCGCCCGCTGGTGGTACTCACCGGCGGAGACCCGTTCGAGCGGCCCGATCTGCCTGAACTGGTCGCCCACGGCACCAGCCGCGGCCTGAGCATGGCCCTGTCCCCCTCGGTCACCCCGCGCCTCACCCGGGAGGTCCTGGTCGAACTCCACGACGCCGGGGCTAAAGCGGTCTCGCTCTCGCTCGATGGCGCGTCGGCGGCCACGCATGATGCTTTCCGGGGCGTCGACGGCGTCTTCGACGACACCATGGTCGCCGCGCGAATGGTGCGGGAGGTGGGCTACCGGCTGCAGATCAACACGACGGTCACCCGCGACACGGTGCACGAGCTGCCGGGCATCCTGAAGACCGTGCTCGAACTGGGCACCACCCTGTGGAGCGTCTTCTTCCTCGTCCCCACTGGCCGCGGCAAGCTCCTGAACGCCCTCACCGCAGGCGAGGAGGAGGAGGTGCTGCACTGGCTGCACGACGTCTCCGACCTGGTCGCGATCAAGACCACCGAGGCGCCGCACTACCGGCGGATCGCCCTGCAACGCGCCGGTGTCGAGGACCTCGACACCGCATTCCCGGTCGGCCCGCTCCGCGCGTCGCTGCGGGAAGCCACCGATCAGGTCCTGACCGGGGACGAACCCCGGCGACGCATGCCCCGCGCCCCGATCGATGTCAACTCCGGTCGAGGGTTCGCCTTCGTCGACCACGTCGGGCTCGTCTACCCCAGCGGGTTCCTGCCCGTCTCCGTGGGGTCGGTGCACGAGCAGTCGTTCCCCGAAATCTATCGGGAGGCGCAGCTACTCCAGGAGCTGCGTACTCCCGATATCTTCGGCGGCCGCTGCGGCCGCTGCGAATTCCGCACGGTCTGCGGCGGCTCGCGCTCACACGCCTTCGCGGTGACCGGGGACCCCCTGGCCGAGGACCCCAGCTGCGGCTACGAGCCCGCAACCGGCTGAATCCTCCACGGCAGAGGGAAGCGCCCGGCCCAAACCACCGGCCGGGGCCTCGCTCCCCCGCGGGGGGGGGGGCAGTCGCGGGGGGGGGGGGTC
>JACMQV010000273.1 GCA_014376815.1 Cryobacterium sp. | reverse complement strand
CCACCGAAACCTGCTTTGTCCTTGCACTTCTCGTTATTACTGACCAGCACGTCGCCCGTGAAGGCGGGTGTGTCAATCCTCAGAGCCTGGATACCCTCCCCCGGGTAACTGCCCTCCTTGGCCTGGATGAAGGCGACCTCCCTCGGTTTCGCCGGGTCCTTGATGTCGACGTCGTGCACGCCGTTATAGGTGCATGACACGGCACCCCACGCTGCGAGGTAGGCGTAATCCTTGAAGACGCCGACATCGGCGATCTTCTCCGGGACGGCGTTCTTCATCTTCAGCTTGGAGATCAGGTCCACATTGGACCGTGTGGCGGGCAGATGGCCGGCCGTACCGCCGTGCTGGCTGGCGTCGCGGGCGCCGTCAGCGCTCGACACCGCACCGTCTTCGTCGGGTTGCGCTGAGGCAACGGATGTTGTGGCGAGGATCAACGCGGCGACTGACACGATCGTCAATGCAGCACGGATGGCGGACGACTTGACCATGACACTCCTTCGGGTCTGGGTTCCTCGGGCGATTCAGGCGAATACCCAAAATGTAGTACTGATCCGGCGCTTCCGGGAAGGCCCCTCGACGGATCAAACGGGTCGAATGCCCGGGCGAGGTCAGAAGGGCGGTGGGCGCTGTGGCATGGCAGCCAGGTCGGCCACGTTGATCCGGGCGGCCCGAACCCGCCGATCTGGCCCTGAATACCTCGCCAGGAACTGGGCGCCCACCCGGACGCGATACCGTTGGTAGTATGACGCCCCCTGATACCACCACGCCGCGCGAGGCAGACACTGCCCCCGTAGCGAAGACTTTCTCCGACCTCGGGCTCAATGATGCAATGCTCAAGGCGCTCAAAGACGTCGGATACGAAACCCCCTCGGCCATCCAGGCCGCCACCATCCCCCCGCTCCTGGCCGGGCGCGACGTCGTCGGCCTGGCCCAGGCCGGAACCGGCAAAACGGCCGCGTTCGCGCTGCCGATCCTGTCCCGGCTCGACCTGGCCCAGAAGACCCCGCAGGCGCTCGTGCTCTCCCCGACCCGTGAGCTCGCCCTGCAGGTCTGCGAAGCGTTCGAGAAGTATGCCGCGCACATGCGCGGCGTGCACGTGCTCCCCGTCTACGGCGGACAGGGCTACGGCGTTCAGCTCTCCGCGCTGCGCCGCGGGGTGCACATCGTCGTCGGTACGCCCGGCCGCATCATGGACCACCTCGAGAAGGGCACGCTCGACCTGTCGCAGCTGAAGTACCTGGTGCTCGACGAGGCCGACGAGATGCTCAAGATGGGATTCGCCGAGGACGTCGAGACCATCCTGGCCGACACCCCGGACGACAAGCAGGTCGCCCTGTTCTCGGCGACCATGCCGGCGCAGATCCGGCGGATCTCGAAGAAGTACCTGAACGACCCCGAAGAGATCACGATCAAGAACAAGACCACGACCTCGGTGAACACGACCCAGCGCTACCTGATGGTGTCGTACCCGCAGAAGGTCGATGCGCTGACCCGCATCCTCGAGGTGGAGAACTTCGAGGGCATGATCGTGTTCACCCGCACCAAGAACGAGACCGAGCTGCTCGCCGAGAAGCTGCGCGCGCGCGGTTACTCCGCCGCGGCGATCAACGGTGACGTGGCCCAGGTGCAGCGTGAGCGCACGGTCAACCAGCTCAAGTCGGGCAAGCTCGACATCCTGGTCGCAACGGATGTCGCCGCCCGCGGCCTCGACGTCGACCGGATCAGCCACGTCGTCAATTACGACATCCCGATCGACACGGAGTCGTACGTGCACCGCATCGGCCGCACCGGCCGTGCGGGCCGCAGCGGCGCCGCGATCAGCTTCGTCACGCCGCGCGAACGCCACCTGCTCAACGCGATCGAGAAGGCAACCCGCCAGCCGCTGACGCAGATGCAGTTGCCGAGCTTCGAAGACGTGAACGTCACCCGCCTGGCGCGCTTCGACGACGCGATCACGGAGGCTCTCGGCCAGTCCGAACGGATCGGCGCCTTCCGCGACATCATCGGTCATTACGTCTCGCACCACGATGTGCCCGAGGCGGACGTGGCCGCGGCCCTCGCGGTCGTCGCCCAGGGTGAGACCCCCTTGCTGCTCACCCCAGCGGATGCCCGCGCGCAGCGGCCCGAACGTGCCGACCGCGGCGACCGCGCCGAGCGCGCCCGTGCCGACGCCGGTCGCGGTGACCGCCGTGACGACCGTTTCGACCGCGGCGACCGCAGTGAACGCGGCGAACGCGTGGAGCGGGTGGAACGACGCCCCCGCGACAGCAACCGGACGATGGCCTCGTACCGGATCGAGGTCGGCAAGCGCCACAAGGTGGAGCCCCGGCAGATCGTGGGAGCGCTGGCCAACGAGGGTGGCCTGAGCCGCGAGGACTTCGGTCACATCCAGATCAACCCGGAGTACTCGCTCGTCGAGCTGCCCGCTGATCTGCCCGGGGACGTTCTCGCCCGGTTGGACAACACGCGCATCAGCGGCAAACTGATCGAAATCCGCGCCGACGGCGGCCCGGTGCGACGCGAAGACCGGGCCGAGCGACCGCCGCGCCGGCCCCGTAACGACCAGATGCGCTGAATCACCGCGCCGACATAATCACACCGACGCCACCACATCGACGTAACCACAGCGACGCGGGGAGGGGGTCGAAGAGCCGGCCTAGCCCGCGAGGCTACTGGCGGCCACTTCGAACTCCTCCACGTCGATGATCTGCAGGGCGCCTTCCGCGCTACCCTCGGCACGGATCGCCGCCGCCGCCTCCCGGCTCGCGGTGAGGGCGTCCTTCGTCTCCCACAGGGTGACCGACAGGGCCTTGCCGTCCTCCAGGCTGGTCAGAAGGTAGACGCCGCGGCAGCCGGGGATTCCCCGCACCCGCGAGACCGTCGCGTCGGTCTGGTCCAGGACGGTATCCGGCCAGGTCCGGTAGGTGCTGACTCGAGCGAACATGGCTCTCTCCTTCTGGTGACGACTGCTCCGGCGGTTGACACCAGTAAGGACCGAACGCCGCCGTGGCACAATGCGGCCGGGCCCGACCTGTCACACAACCGGGATTCGAGGAACACTGGAGCTATTCCCCGAGGAACCAGTCCCCGACCTCGGGACTCATGGCGGGAGACGACCATGCACTCTGCAGACCTGTCGGCCGGGATCCGTTCGCACGATGCTCCGCGTTCCGGGCCACGCAGAGGGAAAAGTGTGGCGCTGGTCGTCGTGGCGACGACGCTTCTGGCCGGCTGTTCCGGGTCGGTAACGGCCGGGGCCCCGACAGGACCCACCTGGGTCGAGCGCTGGTCCGACACCTGGACCGGCTACTTCGACGGCTGGCTGGCACCGCTCGCGTCGCCGGGGTGGGCGATGCTCATCCTGGCCGCGGTGGCCCTCATCGTCGCCCGGCTGCTGGCGTTCGTCCCGATCATGTGGCGGGGCAGGACCAGCCTGGCAACCGTGAATCAATTCAAGGGATGGGGACTCGCCCTGATCCTGACCGGATCCGTGGCCGTGGTCGCGTTCGCGGGCGGCGGCTGGGCCCTCCGGCTGTTGGCCGCCGTCGGCACCCTGGCGGTGCTCGCCGGGATAGCCGGCTGCGCCCGGGGGCTCGCCACCGACCGCAAGATCTCCGTTCAGGTGCGCGACGACGCAGGCCAACCGGCGGAGTCCCGCACCAGGAATGTCATGGTGCTGTTGACGGAACTCGGCGGGAGCCGACCCGAAGGATTGCATTTCGCGATCGGGAGCGACGTCGATGTGCTCACCGATTCGTCGCTCTCGGGTGTGGTGCCGGGCAAGGTGCCGGCAGTGCTGCAGGCGGTTTGGGCTTTCGTCTTCGGCACCGCTCCCTGGCGGCTGTCGGTCGACGCCACGAGCCGGGACAACCTCGCCGTGAGCATGACACGCCACGGCCGCCAGGTTGACGCCGCGGCCATCAACCGGGAAGACCTGGGATTGTCCCGGGTCGAAGGCGGCGGCGCCGTCGACCTCGACAAATTCGTGGCGGCATTCGCGCTGATGGCCCTCGCCGAACGCTATACCGATCTCGAGGGGCTCGCCGGCACCGCGTCCTGGCGGGCGCTGGGTTTGCACTACGTGGCATCCACCGATTTTCACGGCGACGACACGGATGCCCGGGCCATCGCCCTCCTGAGCCACGCCGTCGAGGTGGACCCCGGCAGTCACCCGGCCAGCCTGATGCTGCAGTATCGCCAGCACCGCTACGGCACGGAGTTCGAGGAGCTCCGCCGCTATGCGGACTGGCTGAGCAGCGAGGCGTCGCACCTGGAACAGGAGCACTCCCCCGCGCCGACATCGCCGTGGTGGTCCCGGGCCGAGGGAGCCCCCGGTCGCGTGCGCGGGGTTCCCGTCTCCGCGGACTTCGCGCTGCACTACCAACGGGTGCTCCTGAACTATGTGATCACCGTGGAGAACCTCGTGTCCATCCCGGTTCGAGAGTCCGACCCGAGTACCACCCCGGAGGTGAGCCGCGCGAAGGAGCGGGCCCTGGAACTGGTGCGCCTGATCGATGCCGGGAGGGGTGAGGAAGGCAACCAGAAGCGGGAGTTCTCGCTGCTGGAACGGCAGATGCTCCCTGTCGCCGCCACCGGCTACGTCGCGCTCGGCGGATCGCAGGACCTCGCCGAGATCAGCGGCCGGATCAAGGAAGCCGGCCTTTCCGCCTCACCCTGGGGGCGCTACGGCCTGGCCTGCATGTATTACGCGCAAAGCCGGGAACAGACGAACGAGACCCGGAAGGCGGAGCTGCGGGATCTCGCCTTCCAGAATCTCGAGTACGCCATGATCGCTGAGCGACTTCTACGCTTCGTCTGGAAGGACCCGATGCTGATCGAGCTGCATTCCGATCCACGGTTCCAGAAGCTGGCGCGCATTCCCCGCACAGACTTCTGGGATCTGGAACCGCTCACGTCCTACCGGAAGCAGCTCGCCGCCCTCGGCATCAGGAGCCCGCTACATCTGTCGACGTTCGAGGGGACCAGGGCGGAGCTCAGCGACCATCTGGGCGCGAGCCGGCTGCACACTGGGGTCCTGCTGGATGTCTCCGAACTGGCGAACCGCACGGAGGTCCTCTCGCTCCTGCCGTGGGCCGACCTTCTTCTCAGTAAGTACAAGGTGGAACTCGTGTCGGCACTCCTCAGCGAGGGGATCCTGAGTACGGCAGAACTCGGAAGGCTGAGCGAGCAGGAGCGGGACCTGCTGATCGCGAAGGTGTTCCGTTCGTTGGACCAGGGCTTCCAGTACGAGAGGTTCGACTTCCTCAGGGTCGCCGGCTGGGTGGATTCCCTGGTGCCCTGAGCCCGGTGGCCGCGAGTATTGCGGATTCCGCCGATTCCCCCCAAGCTCTGGGCATGGCCCTCCATCTTGACCGTCAGGCAGAGATCGTTCGGATTCTTTCCCGCAACGGCTTTCTCCTGCTGGCCGCGCACCCGGGACTCGGCAGGCGAATCCTGACGCCGGGTTTCATCGACGCTCTTTGACTCCCCGGAGATCATCCGCCGTACCCTGAAGGAACTCGGTCCGACCTTCATCAAGCTGGGCCAGATCCTGTCGACCCGACCCGACCTCGTGCAGCCGGGACTCGCAACCCAGCTGGCCATGCTCCAGGACCAGGATCCCCCGATGCCGATCGAGCTGACCCGGCGCCTCATCTCCCAGGAGCTGGGCGTGCCCATCGAGGCGGCGTTCGCCTCGTTCGAGGACGAGGCAGTCGGCAGCGGATCCCTGGCCCAGGCCCACGGCGCCGTGCTGCCCGACGGATCCAGAGAGGTCGTCAAGATCCAACGCGAGGGCATCGCCCCCACGATCAACGCCGATCTGGAGATCCTCGGGAACGTCGTGCGCGAGTTGGCGAGACGGTGGCCATCCGTCACCGAATTCGGAATACCGCGCTTCGCGGAGGAGTTCAGCGTGCAGCTCCGCCGTGAACTCGATTTCAAGGCCGAGGGCCGGAACGCCGAGCGCATCGCAAACAACTTCGCGGGAAGCGCCGGACTGCGGGTGCCCCGCATCGACTGGTCACGCAC
Organism: Cryobacterium sp.; assembly: GCA_014376815.1. GTDB lineage: Bacteria > Actinomycetota > Actinomycetes > Actinomycetales > Microbacteriaceae > Cryobacterium. The sequence goes on along the minus strand of JACMQV010000273.1, from coordinate 2,948 downwards.
CACCAGCAGGATGCTCACCGAGGAACGACCGTCCGGGGTCAAGATCACCGATGTCGAGGCGTTGGACGCCCTCGGCGTCGATCGCGCGGCGCTGGCCGATCGGGCCACGACCGTCATTCTCGACATGGTCCTGCGGGACGGGTTCTTCCACGCGGACCCTCATCCCGGCAACATGCTGGTCGAGCCCAGCGGCGTGATCGGGCTGCTCGACTACGGCATGGTGGGCTCGCTCACGGAGAACGTCCGCGCCCAGCTGATCGACGTGGTGCTGGCTCTGTCGATGCGGCAGTCGGACCGGCTGGCCGCGATGCTGATGCGGCTGGCGCCGCCCCGCGGCCACCTCGACCGGGCCAAATTCACCGACGCTCTGGCTCGCGTCATCGATCGTTACACGGGCCTCACGCTCGAGGACATGCCCGCAGCCGACCTGATCACCGCGGTCATGGACCTGATGCGGCGCTATCACCTCCAGGTTCCCGCGGCGGTCGCCATGGTGTCCAAGATGCTCGTGATGAGCGAGGGTACCGGGCGTGTGCTCGATCCTGGATTCAGGATCACGAATGCGCTCAAGCCCTACGCCATGGATTCGGTGGCCCGGCGGCTGCGGCCGTCCTCGGTGGCCCGGCGGCTGCTGACCTTCTCCCTGGACGCCCTCGAGCTGGGCCTCCCTCTGCCTGAGCGCCTGTCCCGCCTCCTGGACCGCTACGAGCAGGAAGGCATGGGCGTCAGCTTGGACCCGGTGCAGCTCGAGCCCTACGTGCGGCGGGTCGAGGATATCAGCGAGCGGCTCGTGGCCGGCATGTTGCTGGCGTCCCTGATCACCGCGATCGGGTCGTTGGGGGCCACCGACCGGAAATGGCTGTCCAGGGCCCGCGGCCCACTGCTGGTGATCGGTTCGGTCGCCGCCGCGGGCCTGGGCTCGTTCATCGCCATCAACGCGCGCATCGCCCAGGTGCGGCTGAACCGGATGCGGTGAAGCGGCCTGGTTGTTAGGCCGCTTCGTTGTTAGGCCCGCGGGCAGACACTGTACAGGTGACCGTTACCTACCGGACACCTGAGGCGGCTTGCCTGTTCTGCGGGTCGGGCACACGCCCCCCAAAAGGAGGGCACGATGAAGTTCACGAAAACCGGTGTGACCACGGTAGTAGGCCTGGGACTGGGTCTGGCCGTTCTCACGGCAGCCACGCTTCCCGCGGCGGCGACTCCGGACTCCGACAACGCCGGAGTAGCGGCGAACTCCGCGTTCGGCATCCAGAACAATGTTCTCGCTACCGGCCTCGAGCAGAGCCCCGTTGCCTACGGCCAGCTTCCGTTGGCCAACCCGCACGGCGGAATCTCCCACTACGGGTACAACACCGCCAACGGCGGTCCGCTGACCCAGGATGCGAAAGAGGCTTTCAAGACCGAGCCGGACAAGAACGTCTACCTCGCCTTCGGTGGAAAGCACTACCTGTTCCAGGGCCACGAAGGTGGACCGCAGGGTTACGTCACCCGGATCGATCTCGACGAGAAGGACCTGGCCAAGCGGGTCAGCCTGGTTGCGGACACCCGGTCGGACGGGGCCGCTGTTCCCACCTTCGACGGCATCACCTGGGATCCGTTCACGCACCAGCTCCTCCTGGCCGCCGAAGCCTCGGCGCCGAAGGGTGGCGTCTTCGGCATCACCCTCGACGATAAGGGCGACCCGGTCGACGGCAAGATCGTGCCGCTCCCGGCGCTCGGCTCCGGCGGCTATGAGGGCATTCAGAATGACTCGGCCGGCAATGTGTGGCTGGTTGAGGACATCGGCGGCGCCAAAACCGCCGGCGGCAAGGTGCCCAACAGCTACGTCTACCGGTTCACGCCGACGGCGAAGGGCGACTTGTCCACCGGCACGCTGCAGGCCCTGCAGGTGAGCCGCACCGACGGCTCCGCGGTCACGGCGAAGCAGCTCGCGGACAACCCGTCCGACCAGTTCGTCACCGACCTGCACAGCTACGGTGCGTCGATGAACACGAAGTGGGTCACGATCACCCCCGGTGCCGACAACGGTGCGCCCCCCGCCGCCGCGGCCGCCGGTGCCACCCCGTTCAAGCGCCCCGAGAACGGCGTCTTCCGCCCGGGCACCGATTTCGGCGAGTTCTACTTCACCGAGACCGGTGACACCGACAAGGGAAGCACCCTCCCCGGGGCTTTCGGCGGCGTGTTCCGCCTGAGCCAGTCGTCACCCACGGCGCAGACCGGCAAGCTGTCCCCCGTGTTCCTCGGGGACCTGGAGCACACGGGCCTGGACAACATCCAGTTCGCGACCAAGGACAAGCTCCTCGTGGTGGAGGATGCCGGCGATTCGCTCCACGCCCAGCGCAACGCCCTGGACTCCGGTTACCTCCTGGACCTCGCCAAGGAGAGCAAGAAGGGTCCGGAGGCTGTGCGCTGGCTGGCCGAGGGCCGCGATGCATCCGCGACCTACGACCACACCACCAGCCCCGGCTACAACGACGGCGACAACGAGATCACCGGCATCCACGTCTCCAACGGTGACCCGACGGCCGCCGGAATCCTCGGTGCCCAGATCCCGCAGATGATGACGGGTGAATGGCGCACGTTCTGGACCCAGCAGCACGGCGACAACGTGACGTGGGAACTGCACACCGCGGCCGCCGCAGATTCGAACGGCGACGACCGGCACGACGGCACGAACGACCGGGACTAGGCACCCGCCCGGCCCGTTCCGCAACAGCAAGCCACGCCCCGGTCGCCGCCAGCGACCGGGGCATCGCTGTGTCGCCCCGACCCCCGACAGGCTGGACCACCGGGGAGGGAAATGAGCCCGTCGGAGCCGCTCAGGCCCTGTCGTCTTCGGCGAGCATCGTGTCGATCTGCCCCAACGCCTGTCGCATGCCCTCTTCCATGCCCATCTCGGTCATCTTCTGCAGCTGCTCGAGACTCTCGAACGTCGACACCAGGGT
>JACMQV010000272.1 GCA_014376815.1 Cryobacterium sp. | reverse complement strand
TGGTTCGCAGGATCTGGACGCTCTGCGGCACCGGCGCGGTCAGCACGAGGGCCTGGCAGGTGAAGGGCTCGCCGGACGCGTGGGGCACGACTCGGATGAGCCCGGAATCTGCGACTTCGATCTGGGTCACGAAGGTGCGCTGGAGCGTGGTGCCGGCCGCCCACGTCCGGGCGACCTCGCCCGCCGGGGCCGCGAACCGCCAGCTCGCGCCGTGTTCCGGTTCCGCGGCGAACACGGCTCCGGTTCGGCGAACGATCTCCCGCATCACATGTGAATCGTGGGTGACGACCGTGTCGGCGGCGGGGTTAAGCAGCGCCCCGCCGAGGGGGCGGCTGGCCAGGCGTCCGCCGGGGCGCGACCCCTTGTCCAGCAGCAGCACCGAACGTCCGGCGTCCTGCAGATTGTGGGCGATCGTCAGTCCGCACACCCCAGACCCGACCACCACAACGTCCCAATTCCCCATCTCTGGAGGCTAATGCACCGGCGCTATACCCGCGCGCGCTGCAGCGACTGCGTGATCCGGCTGGCCTCCTCGAGCAGCAACGGGCCGAGGACCTCCCGCCGCTCCGGCGTGAAGCGCCGCTCGATTCCCGTCAGCGACAGGGCCCAGCCGGGCTGGCCGGAACGGTCGAAGATCGCGGCCCCCATTCCCCAGCTGCCCTCCAGGATCAGTCCCGGGTTCACCGAGTACCCGGTGATCCTGGTTTGCTCCAGATTGGCGCGGATGGCGGCCGGCGAGTGTTTCGCACCCCACCGCCGGGCGAAGGCGTCGTCCTGCACGAGAAGCTGCTCGACCTCGGGCTCCGGCAGGTAGGCCAGGATGGCCAGCCCCGCCGAGGCGACTCCGAGCGGCAGCCGCAGGCCCTCGTGCAGCACGAAGGACCGGATCGGGAAGCTGCCCTCCTCCCGCAGCAGGCACACGGTCTCCGCGCCGCGCCGAAGGGAGAGGAAGGCGCTTTCGCCGGTTTCCTCCGCCAGCCGGAGCAGACTCGGCCGCGCCAGCTCCTCGATCGGGTACCGGTGGGCGGCGACGGTGCCCATCACGAAGATCTCCGGCCCGTAGTGCCACGTGTGCCGGACCGGATCATGGTCGAGCAGGCCTTCGGCGGCGAGGGAACTCAGCAGCCGGTGCACGGTGGGCCGGGTCAACCCGGAGTCCCGCACGATCTCCGCCAGGGGAGTCCCGGCGGGATTGCGCCCCACGAGCTGAAGCAGCCGGGCGATGCGGGTGACCACCTGGGCACCCTGCACCGGTACCGCCTGATTGGGTTTGATACCGGTCATAGCAGGCTCCTGTCCATAATGTGGATGATCTCGAGCCTAGTGTTCACGGCGTGGATGCACAATGAATCAGGCTGATTGACGGTGATTGACAGCGCCGCACGATGCCCCCTAACATGACGGACAGAAGCCGTGTCCACAAGGTGGATGCGGCACGATGGCTCAGCAACACGGATGCTCAACGAGGAGAATTCCATGACCAAGGTCCGGTCCAGCGCACGCGACGCTCTCGGCGACGTCCTCCGGGACGGCATGGTCCTGGCGGTCGGCGGATTCGGCCTCAGCGGCATCCCGGCCGACCTGATCGACGCCGTGCGGGCATCCGGGGTGAAAGATCTCACCGTGGTGTCCAACAACATGGGCGTCGACGGCAAGGGCCTCGGCGTGCTGCTCGAGACCGGCCAGGTGCGGCGGGTGATCGCCTCCTACGTCGGGGAGAACAGGCTCTTCGCCGAGCAGCTCATCGCCGGCACGCTCGAGGTGGAGTTCAGCCCGCAGGGGACCCTGGCCGAGAGGCTCCGGGCGGGCGGGGCCGGCATCCCGGCCTTCTATACGAAGACCGGCGTGGGCACCCTGATCGCCGAGGGCAAACCGCTCGCCGAATTCGACGGCGAGACCTACCTGCAGGAGCGGGCGATCATCGCGGATGTCTCGCTCGTGCACGCCTACCGGGCCGACACCGCGGGCAATCTCGTCTACCGCTACACGGCGCAGAACTTCAACCCCGTGGTGGCGACGGCCGGCCGCGTGACGATCGCCGAGGCCGAGGTCATCGTGCAACCCGGCGAGATCGACCCGCACCACGTCGTCACCCCCGGAGTGTTCGTGCAGCGCCTGGTGCAGGCCTCGAACCGGGTCAAGGACATCGAGCAGCGCACGGTGCGCCCGCGCCCCGCGGCCGTCCCGGCGTGACGCACCAGGACAGCACCGCGCACCCCTCTGACCACTCAATGATCGCAAGGAGCAGGACCATGGCATGGACGCGCGACGAAATGGCCGCAATCGCGGCCGAGGAACTCAGCGATGGCGACTACGTGAACCTGGGCATCGGCATCCCTACCCTCGTCGCCAACAACCTGCCCGAGGGCGTGCGGGTCACGCTGCAGAGCGAGAACGGGCTGCTCGGAATGGGCCAGTTCCCGTTCGACGGTGAGGAAGACGCCGACCTCATCAACGCCGGCAAGCAGACCGTCACCGTGCAGCCCGGCGGCTCGATCTTCGATTCGTCGGCGTCGTTCGCCATGATCCGCGGCGGGCACATCAAGGTGGCCATTCTCGGGGCCATGCAGGTCTCCGGCCGAGGTGACCTGGCCAACTGGACCATCCCCGGAAAAATGGTCAAGGGCATGGGCGGGGCCATGGACCTCGTGGCGGGCACGCCCCGCGTGGTCGTCCTCACCGAGCACACGGCCAGGGACGGGTCGGCGAAAATCGTCCACGAGTGCAGCCTCCCGCTGACCGGCCTGAAGGTCGTCGACCGCATCGTGTCCGACATCGCCGTCTTCGACGTGACGGATGCCGGACTCCTGCTGTGCCGTCTCGCCCCCGGCGTCACCGTAGAGGAGGTCCGTGCGAAGACCGAACCGGACTTCGCCGTCGCCGCCGGCCTGAACGGGGTGGCCGCATGAGCCTCCGGGAGCAGTTCGGCACGGATGTGCTACTGACCGGCTGGGGGCACAGCCGCTTCGGGAAGCTCACCGACGAGACCCTGGAATCCCTGATCGTGCAGGTCGCCACCGAGGCGATCGCCCACTCGGGCGTCGACGCGGCCGACATCGACGAGATCTTCCTGGGCCAGTTCAACTCCGGCCTGCTGCCCCTCGGCTTCCCCTCCTCCCTGGTGCTGCAAACCGACCCGGCCCTGGCCAACGTGCCGGCCACCCGGGTGGAGAATGCCTGCGCCTCGGGCTCGGCGGCGTTCCAGCAGGGCGTGAAGTCGATCCTGGCCGGAACGGCCCGCACGGTGCTCGTGGTCGGGGCCGAGAAGATGACCCAGGCCTCGCCCGAGCTCGTCGGGTCGGCCTTGCTCGGCGCGGACTACGACATGGCCGGCAGGTTCTCGACCACCGGCTTCACCGGGCTCTTCGCCACGGTGGCGCAGGCCTATGCGAACCGCTACGGCGCGATCGGCGACGTGCTGGGCTCGATCGCGGCCAAGAACCACCTCAACGGGGTGTCCAATCCCTACGCCCAGCTGCGTAAGGACCTCGGCGAGGAATTCTGCCGCACCGTCTCGGAGAAGAACCCGATGGTGGCCAGTCCGCTGCGCCGCACCGACTGCTCGCCGGTGTCGGATGGGGCCGCCGCGGTGGTGCTCAGCACGGACCGCTCCCGCTCGGCAAATGCCACCACCGCCCCTGTGCGCCTGGCCGGCTTCGGGCAGGCCAACGACTTCCTGCCGGCCGCACGCCGCGACCCCACCGAGTTCGCGGCCACCCGGGTCTCCTTCGACCGGGCCCTCTCGATGGCGGGCGTGGCGCTGGACGACATCGACTTCGCCGAGGTGCACGACTGCTTCACCATCGCGGAACTGATCATGTACGAGGTGATGGGGCTCACCGTTCCCGGCCAGGGACGCCGGGCCGTCGAGGAGGGTTGGGTGTTCCGTGATGGCAGGCTGCCCGTCAACATCTCCGGCGGTCTGAAGGCCAAGGGGCACCCGGTCGGCGCGACCGGCGTGTCCCAGCACGTGGTGTCGGCGATGCAACTGACCGGGACCGCGGGGGAGATGCAGCTTCAGGGCCCCCGGCGCGGGGTCGTGCAGAACATGGGCGGGGTCGGCATTGCCAACTATGTCAGTGTGCTGGAATCCGTCTAGTCTCGTAGCCATGACGCCGGATGCCCTCGCCGAGTTCTGCCTGAGCCTCCCGCAGGCGACCCTGACCTTTCCCTTCGGCGAGGAGACCAGCGTCTTCAAGACCAGCGGCAACGGCAAGATCTTCGCCCTCGCCGCGCTGGATGCCGAGCCGCTCACCGTGTCCCTGAAGTGCGACCCGGAGGAAAGCCGGGCGCTCCGCGAAGAATTCCCGCAGATCACACCCGGCTACCACCTCAACAAGAAGCATTGGATCACGATTGTTCTCGACGGCCACGTCGACGACGACCTGGTCGAGCAGCTGTTGCGTGAGAGCCATGCCCTCGTGCGGCCGAAGGTGCCCCGCGCGCCGCGCTAGAAGCTCACCACGAAGCTCGGGATGCCGATGGCGGCCGACGTCACGGGCGCGCCCGTGTCGTTGATCACGTGATCCAGGGTGCCCGCGCCCAGTTGCACCGTCAGCAGGTCGTGCATCCTGACGCCGGGGGTGACCGGAACCTCGAATCCACGCGTGGCATGGATCGACGGGTCGACGTTGGTGTAGATGTAGCTCCCGCCTCCCCACAGCTCGTGGTTCTTGACCGAATCGGCGACCTTGTAGCCGGCCCAGCCGAGAACGCCGTCGTGCTGCCACGCCGCCTGGTTCGGTGCGTCGTAGGGCAATTCGTTCTGGAAGAAGATGGTCTTGCCCTTCTCCCCGTTCCAGATCACGTTGTACTTCTGGAAGTGCTCGGAGAACAGGCCGGTGGCGGTCACGTTGTCGCCATTGACCACGACCCCGGTGTCCGAGGTGTTCTCGGTCCAGCCGACGCCGATTCCATGGTCAGCCCGCCAGGCCCAGATGTCGTCGAGGATGACATTGTCGCTGTTGACCTCCAGGGCGAGCGTGGCCTTGCCCACATGCGGCCCGCCGATACGGAAGAACACGTCCTGCAGCGCGGTCGGGTCGAGGGGGTCGCTCCAGTTGGTGTGCGCGCGAGCCTGGCCGTTCGCGGCCCGGGTCGTGCCGACGCGGAGCAGGGCGGGGGAGTTGACTGAGCCGGCGTCGATCATGATCCCGGCGATGTCCACGCCCTTGACGTCGGCAACGGTGAGCGGAACGGCGCCGTTCAGGGCGGTCAGGGTTGCGACGCCCAGCCCCAGAACGACCGTATCCGGTCGCTTGATCGTGATCGAGCGGTCAACGTCGTAGACGCCGGGGGTCAGAATCAGATTCTGGCCGCGCGCGAGCTGGTTGTTGATCTCCTGCACGGAATCGGACGGTTTGGCGAGGAAGAACTTCGACAGGGGGATCGCGGTGCCGGGGGTCTGGCCCTGTTCCCACGTCGTGCCGGACGAGTTCGTCCTGGCGCTGGGCACGAAGACGCTGTAGGCGTTCGTGGCCGTATCGATGGAGAGGTAGGGCTTCTCCCGGCTCGACGGATTGGATGCCAGCGTCGTGTAGGTCGGGTCGGGGAACGACTGCGCCGGGGCGCCCTCCGTGCCGGCGAACACCTGGTTCCAGACTCCGTTCGACCAGCCGCCCAGCGAGCTGTCCCGCACCAGGAACTGCTGCTGGGAGCCGTTGATCACAAACCCCGTCTTCGAGTCCGCGATGAAGCCGCCGCTGGCGTACTGCGGGCCGGCGGTGCAGTAGTCCATCAGCGTCAGGTTGCCGCCGGTGATGTTGACCCTGCGCATGGGGGCCGCCTGGGACACCGCCCAGAAGTTACCGGATGCGCGGCACTCCGCACCGCCGGCCACGTTGATGGTCAGGTTCGACACCGAGCGCCAGAAGTTGTTCAGCGCGATGCAGTTGTCGGCCGTGAGGCACCGGTTGTAGACGTCGACGTGGCCGGTGATGGTCACATCCCTCGGCGAGGCTCCGAGACCGGCGACCTCGGTGTAGTAGCCCACCTGGAAGACCAGCGGGTTGGCGACCGTGCCATACGTTCCGGGCTTGAACAGCAGTGAGTACCGCTGCGTGCCCATCTCGTTGTTAACCTGCTCGGTGGCGATGGCGTCGACGGCCGCCTGGATCTGGCTCTGCGGCATGCTCGGGTCGAAGATCTTGACGTTCGGCCCGAAATCCGGTGTCGTGACGGATGCCGCGGGAGCGGCTTGCGCCGCGGACGGCATCGGTGCCGCCAGGGCGGCCTGCGCAAACCCCGTACTGGGAACGGCAATTGCGGCGGCCGCGACGATGGTCACCAGCCAGCGGCCGAAGTGGAGCGGTGGTCGGCGGCGGGGCGTCGACGGGACTGGCGCAACTTTCGAGAAACGGAACATAGGCGCAGCCTGTTCTCTGTCGGTGATGCCGCCCGCACCCGATACTCCAAATCAAGACTCACCGCACGGCGAACCTGGCGCGTCGAACCCGACGCGTCGTCGCGGGGCGTGCGCAGCATATTCTCAGCAGACTCAGAGAACAAGTCCGGCTCGGTACACCTAACCGGCGAGGAGTTCTGGCCCGCCCGGTGATTCCACGGCCAGGCCGACCCACGAGACGAGCGTCCAGCCATCCGTCGGCGAGCCGGTCAGCTCCACCACGCCCGTGTTCTCGAGGTGGTGCGAGCCTGCAAAGAGGGGCGGTATGTTGACGGTGCGGGCGGCTGTCCAGACGCGGATCGCCGCGCCATGGCTGAAGACGGCGGCCGTCGCGACGCCGGCCGTGGCGGCCGCGATGTCGGCGTCGAAGCGCTCGAAGAACCCGTGTCCGTCGGACGCCCCGGGCATCCTGACGTCGAGATCGCCGGCGCCCCAGGCGAAAACGGTCTCCATGTACGTCTGAACGGATGCGCGGTCGCTGCGCCCCTCGAGGGATCCGGCCTCGATCTCGTGCAGGCCGGGGGACAC
>JACMQV010000271.1 GCA_014376815.1 Cryobacterium sp. | reverse complement strand
GGGCGCGCATAATCCCGAGAATGCCGCCACCGCAGCCGAGGCCATTCTCGGCCTCGAGATCAAGGGGCTGACCGTCAATCGCGTGATGGTCGCGGCAGGCGCTCGCATCGCACAGGAGTTCTACTTCTCCGTGCTGCTCGATCGGGCCAACCGTTCGTACCTCTCGCTGTGCAGCGTCGAGGGCGGTATGGAGATCGAGGAACTCGCGGTTGAGCGTCCAGATGCTCTCGCGAAAATCGAGGTCAACCCCCTCGACGGCATCGACCTCGCAAAGGCGACCGAGATCGCCCTCGCGGGTGGCTTCGATACCGAGCTGGCCGACAAGGTCGCGCCTGTGCTCGTCAAGCTCTACGACGTCTTCAAGGGTGAGGATGCGACCCTCGTCGAGGTCAACCCGCTGGTACTGACCGAAGACGGCCAGATCCTGGCCCTCGACGGCAAGGTCACCCTCGACGAGAACGCCGAGTTCCGTCACCCCAACCACGGGGCGCTCGAGGATGCAGCGGCGGCGGATCCGCTCGAGGCCAAGGCGAAGGCTGCCGGTCTCAACTACGTCAAGCTCGACGGCGAGGTCGGCATCATCGGCAACGGGGCCGGACTCGTCATGAGCACCCTCGACGTCGTCGCCTACGCGGGCGAGAACCACGGCGGCGTCAAGCCGGCCAACTTCCTCGACATCGGGGGCGGAGCATCTGCTGAGGTCATGGCGGCCGGACTGGACGTCATCCTCGGCGCCCCGCAGGTCAAGGCCGTCTTCGTCAACGTCTTCGGCGGCATCACCGCCTGTGACGCCGTCGCCAAGGGCATCGTGGGCGCGCTCGCCGAACTCGGCAGCGCCGCCAACAAGCCGCTCGTTGTGCGCCTCGACGGCAACAACGTCGAGGAGGGCCGTCGCATCCTCGCCGAGGCCAACCACCCGCTCGTCACACTGGCCGCCACCATGGACGAGGGCGCCGACAAGGCCGCCGAACTCGCCCACGCCGCGAAGTAAGGGATTTTCGAACATGTCAATCTTCCTCAACAAGGACTCCAAGGTCATCGTGCAGGGCATCACCGGCGGTGAGGGCACCAAGCACACCGCCCTCATGCTCAAGGCCGGCACCCAGGTCGTCGGCGGCGTGAACGCCCGCAAGGCCGGCACCACCGTCGTGCACGGCAGCGTCGAGCTGCCCGTGTTCGGCACGGTCGCCGAGGCCATGGAGAAGACGGGCGCGGATGTCTCCATCGCGTTCGTCCCGCCGGCCTTCACCAAGGACGCCGTCATCGAGGCCATCGACGCCGGCATCCCGCTGCTCGTCATCATCACCGAGGGCGTGCCGGTGCAGGACTCGGCCGAGTTCTGGGCCTACAACCTCGCCAAGGGCAACAAGACCCGCATCATCGGGCCGAACTGCCCCGGCATCATCACCCCCGGTGAAGCACTCGTGGGCATCACGCCGGCGAACATCACCGGCAAGGGCCCGGTCGGCCTCGTCTCCAAGTCGGGCACCCTGACCTACCAGATGATGTACGAACTGCGCGACCTGGGCTTCTCCACCGCCATCGGCATCGGCGGCGACCCCATCATCGGGGCCACGCACATCGACGCGCTCGAGGCGTTCGAGGCCGACCCGGAGACGCTCGCCATCGTCATGACCGGCGAGATCGGCGGCGACGCCGAGGAGAAGGCAGCCGAGTACATCAAGGCTCACGTCACCAAGCCCGTCGTCGGCTATGTCGCGGGCTTCACCGCTCCCGAGGGCAAGACCATGGGCCACGCCGGTGCCATCGTCTCCAATGGGGCCGGAACCGCACAGGGCAAGAAGGAGGCCCTCGAGGCCGCCGGGGTCAGGGTCGGCAAGACGCCGAGCGAGACCGCCACCCTGCTGCGCGAGGTGCTCGCCGCGCTGTAACACCAGCACCGGTTCCCACCGGAATCCGTTGATCGGGCTCGCCTTCTCCAGGCGGGCCCTTTCTTGTCCGCGCCGCGCCTCGCCGCGCCTCGCCTCGCCGCCCCGCGCCGCCTGCCCCGAACGAATTCGACGGAGATTCTGCCCGAAACGGGCCCACACCCCGTCCAGGCGGCTGTGGGGAGCAAAATCTCCGTCGAATTGGTGACTGCGCGGCGGGGGCGGGGATGCCGGTGCGGAGGAAACGGTAGGCTCCGACCGGATGAAACGCATAACGACAGCCCTGCTTGCCGCGCTTGAGGCGCTCATTGTCGTAGCCATCGGGGTGGGCATCTCGCTCGTCCCGCTGACCGTGCTGTGGGCCACGCAGTTCGGCCTCAGCGTCAACGGGCTGGTCTTCTGGCGTGCCGCCGTCGACGTCTGGCTCGTCGGCAACGGGGTGGACCTGGCCGCCCAGCTGGACCCGACCCTCGTCGCGGCCCTCGGCCTTCCCGGGGCGGAAGCCCCGTTCCCGATCACGATCGCCCTACTCGGGTTCGCCGTGCTGGCCGTATCGTTCGGCGTGCGCACCGGCCGCCGGGCCGCGGCGACGCCCTTCCGGTGGGTCGGCGTCACGGCGGCCGTTCTCACCTACGCGCTGCTCACGACCGTGCTGGCGGGCACCGCCGGCACGGATGCCCTCCGCCCGGCCCTGCTGCAGGGGATCCTCCTGCCCACGGCGATCTACGCCGCCGGGGTGCTGGCCGGCGCAGACCCGGGACTCCTCGGCCGCGTCCTCGGCCGCTGTCTCAGCGCGATGCAGGGCGCGCTGCCGGGCAGGCGCCCGGCCCGGCTGCCGGCCCGGCTGCCGGCCACGCTTCCGGACACGGTGCGCACGGTCGCCGGGGCCTCGCTGCGGGGCGGTGCTGCCGCCGCGGCCGGAGTCGTCGGCGTGGCATCCGTCGTCGTGTGCGTGCTGATCCTCGGCAACTTCGCGACCATCATCGGCCTGTACGAAACGGTGCAGGCCGGCGTCCTCGGCGGCATCGTGCTGACCCTGGCCCAGCTGGCCCTGATCCCGAACCTGGTGATCTGGGCGGTCTCCTGGCTCGTCGGGCCCGGCATCGCCGTGGGCGTCGGCAGCAGTGTGTCCCCGATCGGCACCTCGCTCGGAGCCCTACCGGGACTGCCGATCCTCGGCATACTGCCGCACGGGAGCCTGGCGTTCGGGTTCGTCGGCCTGCTCGTGCCGATTCTGGTCGGTTTCCTGGCCGCGGTCATCGTCCGGCAGCGCGCACCCCACCCCGGCGTCTCCGCCCCCCACCTCGCCCAGCGGCTGCTCACCGGTTTCGGCACCGGTCTTGTCGCCGGCATCCTGCTCGGGCTGCTGGCCTGGTGGTCGGGCGGGGCCCTCGGGCCCGGCCGTCTCGTGGAGGTCGGCCCGAACCCGTTCCTGGTCGGCGGATTCGCCGCCCTGGAGGTCGGGGTCGCCGCCTGCGCCGGACTGCTGACCCCCGAGCCGCGCCTGCTCCATCGCGGGTCGACGGATGCCCCGCAGAACGGCAGGACCACCGGCGGCAGCCGTCTCCTGGGCCGGCTCCTGAACTCCCGCCAGACCCGCTAGACGCCGCCGGCCGACGCCGCCCGCCGACTCCGCCCGCCGACCGTGCCTGCCCCCGCCGGGGCCGCCAAACGGTAGGCTCTTTTCGTGCTGTCATTGGTCGTGTTGATCTCAGGCGGGGGATCCAACCTTCGCTCGCTGCTCGCGGCGTGCCAGGACGCCGACTTCCCCGCGCGGGTGGTGGCCATCGGCGCCGACCGCGACGCGGACGGACTGGACCTCGGTGAGGAGTTCGGCATCTCCACCTTCACGGTCCCGTTCACGTCGCATCCGTCCCGGGACGCCTGGGGCGACGAGCTCCTCGAGCAGATCCGGCAGTGGGCGCCGGACGTGGTCGTGCTCAGCGGGTTCATGCGCCTGCTGCCGCCGCGGGTCGTGGCGGCGCTGTCCCCGAACCTGCTCAACACGCATCCGGCCTACCTGCCCGAGTTCCCCGGGGCCCACGGTGTGCGCGACGCGCTCGCCGCCGGGGTCGCCGAGACCGGCGCCAGCCTCATCGTGGTCGACACCGGAGTCGACGACGGACCGATCATCGCGCAGGAACGGGTGCCGGTGCTGCCGGGCGACACCGAGGCATCCTTGCACGACCGCATCAAAATCGTCGAGCGTCGCCTGCTCGTGCAGGCGGTGCGCGATATCGCCACCGGACACGTCGATCTCAAGGAGCATTCCCACATATGAGCGGTCCCACCAACGCCCAGAGCCTGTACCGCGACCGGGATGTCGTGCCCGTGCGGCGCGCCCTCATCTCGGTGAGCGACAAGACCGGGCTGGTGGAGCTGGCGGCGGCCCTCGCGGCGACCGGTGTCGAGATCGTGTCGACCGGTTCGACGGCGGCGACCATCCGCGCGGCCGGCCACGATGTGACGGATGTCGCCAGTGTCACCGGATTCCCCGAATCCCTCGACGGCCGGGTCAAGACCCTGCACCCCGGTGTGCACGCCGGCATCCTCGCGGACCTGCGGCTGGAGGCGCATGAGGCGCAGCTCGCCGACCTCGGCATCGCCGCGTTCGAACTCGTCGTCGTGAACCTGTACCCGTTCGTCGAGACCGTCGAGTCCGGCGCATCCCCGGCCGACGTGATCGAGCAGATCGACATCGGTGGCCCGGCCCTCGTGCGTGCCGCCGCGAAGAACCACGCGAACGTCGCCATCGTGGTGGACCCCGAGAACTACGACGAGATCATCGCCGCCGCCCTGGACGGTGGAACCTCGCTGAAACTGCGTCAGAAGCTGGCCTCGCTCGCATTCGAGCACACGGCCGGCTACGACCTCAGCGTCTCCGCCTGGTTCACCGAGAACGTGTACGACCAGTGGCAGGACGACAACGCGGTCCTGGACGAGGAGATCCTCGAGGAGTTCGACGCCATCATCGGCGACGCCCTCGCCGAGGAGCTGCCGTTCCCGGACACCCTCCTGATCGAGGCCTCCCGCAGCGCCGTGCTGCGCTACGGCGAGAACTCGCACCAGGCCGCCGCCCTCTACGTGGGCGAAGGCGGCCAGGGCATCGCCCAGGCCGTGCAGCGCCACGGCAAGGAGATGTCGTACAACAATTACGTCGACGCGGACGCAGCCGTGCGCGCCGCCTTCGACTTCAGCGAACCGGCCGTGGCCATCATCAAGCACGCCAACCCGTGCGGCATCGCCATCGCCAGCCCGAAGACACCGGACTCGATCGCCTCCGCCCACAAGCGCGCCCATGACTGCGACCCGATCTCCGCGTTCGGCGGGGTCATCGCCGCCAACCGCACGGTCACGCTGGCCATGGCCGAGACGGTCAGCCAGATCTTCACCGAGGTGCTCGTCGCGCCCGGGTTCGAGCCCGCCGCGTTCGAACTGCTCAGTGCGAAGAAGAACATCCGCCTGCTCGAACTGCCCGCCGACTACCAGCGTTCCTCGCTCGAGCTGCACCAGATCTCCGGCGGCCTGCTCGTGCAGGAAACCGACTCCTTCGAGAACCTCGACTCAGGGACGTGGACCCTCGCCGCCGGCGACGAGGTCGACGCCGCCACCCGCGCGGACCTCGAGTTCGCCTGGAAGGCCTGCCGCTCGGTGAAGTCGAACGCCATCCTGCTCGCTCGCGGCGGCGCATCCGTCGGCGTGGGAATGGGCCAGGTCAACCGCGTCGACTCCTGCCACCTCGCGGTGCTGCGCGCCGGCGACCGTGCGGCCGGTTCGGTCGCCGCCTCCGACGCGTTCTTCCCGTTCGCGGACGGCCTGCAGGTGCTGCTCGAGGCCGGGGTCACCGCGGTCGTTCAGCCCGGCGGCTCGGTGCGCGACGAGGAGGTCATCGCCGCGGCCTCTGCTGCCGGCGTCGCGATGTACTTCACCGGGGAACGCCACTTCTTCCACTAGCCGGATCCGGCCCCTCCGCCGGTGTGGTCATCGGGCGCCCGTGTGGCCAACTCAGGAGATCCGCGGATGCTGCCGGCCGACCTGCCGGAATCCCGGGCGGTCGACCGTGCGGCATCCGTTTCTTCCTGAGTTAGCCACCGGGCAAACTCTGGCACCATTAAGGGGTCCGTGGCCCCAGCCGGAGTGCCCCGGCGGGAAGGACAGCCGTGTCAGCTCTCGAGGGGTTCATCGAGCCGGATTACCTGATCGCTCTCACCGTCGCCGTCGTGGGAGCAGTTCTGGTCACGGCGATTACCGCGCTGGCGTTCCGGGTGGCCGCCCGCAGGACGTTCTGGGCCCGCACTCTGGTCGGGCTCGTTCGGGTGCCGTTCCGCCTGACCCTGCTCGTGGGAGCGATCTGGTCCGTCAACACGCTGTTCCTGCAGACCACGACTGACATCGAGCGGCTCGTCGACTTCATCTTCCGTGCTCTGTTCATCGCCGCGTCGGCCTGGTTGCTGAGTGCGCTGCTCTACTTCTTCGAGGAGGTCTCGGCCACCCGGTACCGTATCGACGTGCGCGACAACCGCGTCGCCCGGCGTGTGCGCACCCAGCTGCGGATGCTTCGTCGGATCGGAGTGGTCCTGATTGTGATCTGCGCGATCGGCGCCGTGCTGCTCAGCATCCCCGGAGCCGCCACCCTGGGGGCGAGCCTGTTCGCCTCCGCGGGCCTGATCAGCGTCGTCGCCGGCCTCGCCGCCCAGTCCACCCTCGCAAACATGTTCGCCGGCATCCAGCTGGCCTTCAACAACGCCCTGCGCGTGGACGACGTGGTCATCGTGGAGGCCGAGTGGGGCAAAATCGAGGAGATCACGCTGACATACGTGGTCGTGCACATCTGGGACGACCGCCGGATGGTGCTGCCGTCGACCTATTTCACGACGAACCCGTTCCAGAACTGGACCCGGCACAACAGCGAGCTGCTCGGCGCGGTCGAGTTCGACCTGGACTGGCGTGTCGACCCGGTCGGGATGCGCGAGGAACTCGACCGGATCGTCGCGCAGACCGAACTCTGGGACGGTCGCGTGGTGGTGCTCCAGGTGACGGATGCCGTGGGCGGCTTCGTCCGGGTGCGCGTGCTGGTCTCCGCCGCCGACGCTCCCACCCTGTTCGACCTCCGCTGCCTCGTGCGCGAGAACCTGATCCGCTGGCTCAACACGCACAACCCGGAGGCGCTGCCGGTGGCCCGGACGGAACTGCGGCGGGATGCCCCGCAGACCCGGGCGGCGGTGCGCACACCGGCCCACCCCGTGACGGCGCCGGTCGGCCTGTTCTCCGGCGACGAGAACGCCGAGGCGCGGGCCGCGGAGTTCACGACCTCCATTCCCGTGCAGGAGGGCCCGGCGGAACACCGCTGACGCGCACACCGCTGATGCGGACACCGCTGATGCGGACACCGCTGACGCCGACACCGCTGACGCGGACACCGCTGATGCGGACATTGCTGACGCGCACACCGGAGCAGGGGTACACCGGGCCGGCGGCGCGGCTAGTCTGGTGCAGTCGACACGCCACGATCGCGTCGGCACAGCCAGCCCACAAGGCCGACCAGCAAGGAGAACCACCCATGACTCTCACGCACCCCAACCCTTCGCTGGACGCGCTGATCGGCATCCCGTTCACGCACGAACGCGTGCTGATCACCACCGGCATCCGCTCGGGCCTCGTCATCACCGTGGCGGTGCACTCCACCCGCCTCGGTCAGGCCCTCGGCGGCGCCCGCATGTGGCAGTACGAGAACTGGACGGATGCCGTCGCCGACGCGCTGCGGCTGTCCGCCGCGATGACCCTGAAGAACGCGGCCGCCGGGCTGAACCTCGGCGGCGGCAAATCCGTCATCCACGTGCCGCTGGGCACCGAGCTCACCGACGCGGAGCGGCGCGACGCCATGCTCGACCTCGGCGACGCGATCGAGAGCCTGCACGGTGCCTACATGACGGCCGAGGACGTCGGCACGAACGCTGAGCTGATGGCCGTCGTCAAGGAGCGCACCGACCATGTCTGCGGCCTGCCCGCGTCCAGCGGCGGCGTCGGCGAACCGGCCGACGCGGCCGCGGCCGGCGTGTACGCGAGCATCGTCGCCACCCTCCAGGCGCTGTTCGGCAGCGGGGAGGTCGCCGGCCGGCACATCGTCATCTCCGGGCTGGGCCAGGTCGGTGGACGCCTCGCCACCCGGCTCCCGGCCGCCGGCGCCCGGCTCACGGTCAGCGACGTCAACCTCGCCCGGCAGGACTTCGCCGCCGGGCTCGGCGCGACCTGGGTGCCCGTGGAGGAGGTGCACCACGTCCACGCGGACCTCTTCGTGCCCTGCGGCCTGGGCGGCGTGCTGACCGCGCGGGTGATCGGCGAACTCAACGTGCTCGGGGTCGTGGGCGCGGCCAACAACCAGCTCGCCCAGCCGGAGGGGGCTGCCCAGCTGGACGCCCGGGGCATCCTCTGGGCGCCCGACTTCGTCGTGAACGCCGGCGGCGTCATCTACCTCGCCCTGGCGAGCGAGCCGGACGCCGACCGGGACGCGGTCGCCGCCCGGGTCGAGGCGATCGGCGACGTGGTCACGCGGGTCTTCACGGATGCCCGTGGCCTGGGCATCACGACCCTCGCCGCCGCCGAACGCCTGGCTGCCGCGCGCCTCGACGCCGCCCGGTAGCCGCCGCTCGTCTTCGTCGATCGCGCCCGCTGCCGCGGCCCGGCCATCCTTTCCGCGGGTGCTGCGCCGCTGCCCGGGGGGCACGCCCCCCGCGCCGCGGCGCCCCGCCCCCGCCCCCCCCCTTGGGCCCCCCCAGGGGGTCCGTTC
>JACMQV010000270.1 GCA_014376815.1 Cryobacterium sp. | reverse complement strand
TCTGTTCCTCCAGAAGGGCGACCGGGTCCGGGCGGTCGGCGGCGGGACCCCAGCCGCGAAGGCTGGTCAGGGGCGTGCGCTCGCGCGCGCTCTTGCCGCGCACCTTCCGCTCCGCAACGCTCAGGTGTTCGACTGTGGGTGAGGTCATGATCGGCGACCTTTCTGCGGCCGCGGAGGCGACTGCGGCGAGTGGATTCCCTCACGATTGCGTGACGGAGATCTGGAGTCAACGGCTATTTGCCGCTGATCTCCCGTTCAGGCGCGCTCCGGGGCAGCGTGCAGCGCCCGACCGGAGAGGAACCGCCAGGTTCCAGGAGACGATGCCGCGTGCACCGAGACGGCACGGGTTCCCGGACGAGGGCTCGAGTGTTAGATTCCACACGTCGCAACCAGTTTGCCCGGGTGAGTGTTCGAGGAGGTTGTGAGGTATGACCGCAGAAGCCCCGCAGGTATCAGGAGACGACGATCTGGGACCGATCGATTTCCTTGCCATCGAGTTTCCCCACGGTCGGCTCACTGCGTCGGGTTTTCAGAAGCTGCTCTCTCTGGCCGACCAGGGAGTCATTGACATCCTGGACATGGAATTCATCGCCAAGGACGCCGACGGCACAAGCAAGAAGGTAAACGTCTGGCAGTTCGCAGTGCCAGCCGATGTCGATCTGACTGCTTGGGCTGGGGCATCGTCGGGCCTGCTTGATGACACGGACATCGATGAGATATCTGCTTCCATGCAGCCTGAAAGTGTGGCCGTAGTGGTGATCTACGAGAATCGCTGGGTTTTGGGCCTGGTGGATGCCTGACGGCACGACGGCGCGAGGCTGATCGCCAATCGTGGGATACCAGCCAACGACAAGGAGTGCATTGTGGGCCTGTTGAAGACCGCAGCGACGGTTGCCGTTGCCAGTTCCGTTCACGGCCGAGTGCAACGGCGGCAGCAAGCCCGGTGGGCCGGCCAAAATCAGCCCGTGGCGAGTGTGCCGGCCCCGGCACCGCAGGCACCAACGAGCCCTGCCCAACCGACCGGCACGAGCGACCGGATCGCCCAGCTGAAACAGCTCGGCGAGCTCTCGTCAGCGGGCGTACTGACCACCGCCGAGTTCGAACAGGAAAAGGCCCGCATCCTGAGCACCTGAACCACCGACACTGCATCCAGCGAGGCCTACAAGTCCAGAAGCCTCCTTTTCGCGGCAGTGAATTCCTCGTCCGTGAGGACACCCTCTGCGTTGAACTCGGCGAGTTGAGCAATGCGCGTGTTCAAATCCGCATCCTCAGGCCCGACCGCGGTCGCTCTCGGCCCGGTAGGGTGCATGGCCGAACCCGAGTAGTTCACGTATTGGGTCTTCTCCCGTTTACGCGCTCGCTGCCGGGCTTCGTGGGACTGCCGGTTGATGGCGTTCACTCCTTCACGGAAGGTGACAATATCGTCGAGCGTCACCTTCTCGCGGTCCCCGTTGGTGCGAACAGCCCACAGGGTGATGGTTCCGACCCCTCGGGCCTTTTGGGTCATCGATTGCGACGCGTCCACATCGTGAATCTCACCGGTCCGGATTTGCTGAGCCTTCGTGGAAAACGTGCCCTTCTCGAAGAAGAGGTACTGCGTCGTGAGCTTGTACTTGCCGATGCCAAGGCCCGTCAGCGGTTTTCCCGTGGCAGCCCAGATGGCGTCCGGATCGTTGCCGGGGTCGGACTGCATGACGATGTTGTTCACAAGAGTGCCGATGCCCTGGATATCAGGATTCCCGGTTGCCTGGTCCGCGAATCGTTCCGTCCAACGTCTGCCGTCCCACCACCTCCGTCGACCGCTTCCATCGTCGTGCCATCCCGCAGGAGTATCGCTCATCGTGAAAATCCATTCAGTCGTAGACCGATGCTACTTGTCGGGAGGCCGCGGCGGTTCGCGTGAAGGTTTGACGGATGGCTACCCTCAAGTGAGGGCCGCTCGGGTCCCTGCTTCACTCTCTTTGCGCGTTTCAAGTCAGGAAATCAACGAAATGAACTTCGGTCAGGCTATTTCCTCGGGATTCAGCAAGTACGTCCAGTTCGACGGGGTTGCGCGCCGATCCGAATTCTGGTGGTGGACCCTCTTCTGCATGCTGGTATCCCTCGTCCTCGGGGGTGTCGACGGTGCAATGACCGGTGACAGCGCCGGCGGGGTTCTGACGAGGATCTGGGCACTGGCAGTTCTGCTCCCCTCGCTCGCTATCGGAGTGCGGAGGCTGCGCGATGCCGGGTACACGTGGGGCTACCTCTTCGTGGGCCTCATCCCTCTTATCGGCCCAATCATCCTCATCGCGCTCTTCTGCAGCCCCGGCAGGGTCAGCACGCCGGCGCCATATGCCCATCCGATGCTCTGAGCCGTCCTGGCGTTCAGTCCTCTCGTTACGCGGGTGCCGCTGTTCCGGAGGCGCCCGTGATTGCTTGCCACAGCGAGACAATGACGTCGGCGCCCGCGCCAATGGCACCCCAGACAATATTCACAACCTGTGTTAGATCAACATTCCCGGCGCGAAATAGAGCGACAAAGGCGGCCGCGACGACGAACCATAGAACGATTTTCTTGAATGACACCCAGTGCTCCTCCACGTGATTGTTTGCTACCGGTGTTCCGCGGCGAAGGTGGGCGCCGCGGATCCGGCCAGAGCGCCAACTGAGCTCCCCACCCCCCCAATCTAGGGGACAAAAAAAGACGGCCCTACCACGCACTTTGTGGTACGGCCGGGCTTGGTCGCAGCTGGCTGCGCTGGGCGAATGCGCTCTGCTACGGTTCCGGCCAGAGCGCCAACAGCCCCTACTGCACTGCGGAGGTCAGCCGGGCGAGGTTGTCCAGCACGGTGGAGCGCAGGGGCTGCTTCATCCACTCATCGAGGGTCAGTTCGCGGCTGTCGGTGCGGTAGCCGTCCTGCACCGCGCGCAGCTGCTGCACGAACGAGCGGCCGCGCACCATCATGGACACCTCGAAGTTGAGGCTGAACGAGCGCATATCCATGTTGCTCGACCCGATCACGGCCACCTCGTCGTCGATCGTGAAGTGCTTGGCGTGCAGCACATACGGGGCCTTGTACAGGTAGATCTTCACGCCCGCCCGCAGCAGCTCCTCGTAGTAGGAGCGCTGCGCGTGGTAGACGAGGGCCTGGTCAGCGACCTCGGAGACGAACAGTTCCACGTTCAGCCCTCGCTGGGTCGCGGTCGTGATCGCGTACAGGATCGACTCGTCGGGCACGAAGTACGGGCTCGTGATGATGATGCTCTCCTGGGCGTAGTACAACAGCGCCAGGAACAGGCGCAGGTTGTTCTCACCCTCGAACCCCGGCCCGCTCGGCACCACCTGGCAGTCCAGCGAGTGCGGCACGACCTCGACCTGCTCCGGCTGGATGTCGCGGGTGAGCAGGTCGTTCGTCTCGCCGTACCAGTCCGTGATGAAGATCGCATTGAGGCCGGACACGATCGGTCCCTCGACCCGGGTCATCAGGTCTTTCCACTTCAGACCGCGACGGATGTTCTTCTTCATGTTGTACGTGCGGTCGATGACGTTCTGGGACCCCATGTAACCGACCGTGCCGTCCACGATCAGCAGCTTGCGGTGGTTGCGCAGGTCCGGCCGCTGCCACTTGCCCTTGAGCGGCTGCAGCGGAAGCAGTAGCTCCCACTTCACGCCGGATGCCGTGAGCCGGCGCAGCGTGGCCCGGTACCCGGGCTTCCGCATGGACTGGATGTGATCCATCAGCACCCGCACGGTGACGCCGCGCTTGACCGCGTTCTCGAGGGCGTCGAAGAAGGGTTCGGTCGTCTTGTCCAGAGACAGGATGTAGAACTCGGCATGCACGAAACTGTGCGCGGTGTCGATGTCGGCGACCATCTCGGCGAAGGTGCCCTCGTAGTCGCTGAGCAGCCGGGCCTGGTTGCCGCCGACCAGCGGCATCGACCCCAGCTTGCGGTTGAGTTCGACGACCGAATCCAGCCACGGCGGCCACGGATGGTCGCGGCGCACCTGTTCGACTCCCTCGGTGCTGTCGAGGATGAACTGGTTGATCTCCTCCTGCATCTCCAACCGCTTCTTGGGCAGGGTACGAAAGCCGATCAGCAGGAAGAGGAATGCGCCGATGTAGGGCAGGAAGAAGATGGTGAGCAGCCACGCCATCCCTGATGTCGGCCGGCGGTTGCGGGGCACGACGATGATCGCCACGACACGGATGGCGAAGTCGACCACCAGGGCGATCACCAGGATGACGGTCGAGATGTCGATGCCGAACATCCGGTGCTAGGTGACCGGCTTGTCGAGCCCGAGCTTGGCGCGCTCTTCCGCCTCAATCTTGGCGTACACCTTACGTTCCATGCGGTCGGCGCGCAGGATGGACCGCATGATCACCCAGAAGATGAGCCCGACCAGGATGGTGGGCAGAAGCGACCAGAATGCGCTGACCCAGAAATTATCCATAGTCCTTCCAACGATACGGGAAAACGGCGGGTTGGGGCACAGCTCGATCAGGGCACCTTGACCGCGGGATACTCCTCGCCCCGCGCGACCGGGATTCCCTATTTGACCAGGATTCCGTAGAGGCCGGTTCCGATCAGGTACAGCCCGGCACCGCCTGCGATGATCCAGACCAGGATCCGGTTCCTCGACGGGCCGCTCCGTTGGGGCTCGCCGGTCTCGTCCGGCGCGGGCGTGCCGGAGGCCGGCGGGTCGGAGGGCTGCGGGTCAGCGGGCGGAAGGCTCATGCGCCCATCATTTCACCAACGGGAACAGAATGGTCTCCCGGATGCCGAGGCCGGACAGGGCCATCAGCAGGCGGTCGATGCCCATGCCCATGCCGCCGGTGGGCGGCATCCCGTGCTCAAGGGCCCGGAGGAATTCCTCGTCCAGGCGCATCGCCTCCGGGTCGCCGCCGGCCGCGAGACGGGCCTGCTCGATGAAGCGCTCCCGCTGCACCACTGGGTCGACGAGCTCGGAGTAACCGGTGGCCAGTTCGAAGCCGCGCACGTACAGGTCCCACTTCTCGACCACGCCGGCGACCTGCCGGTGGCCGCGGACGAGCGGGCTGGTGTCGATCGGGAAGTCCATCACGAACGTGGGGCGGGTCAGCCCGCCCTTCACGAAGTGCTCCCACAGCTCCTCGACGTACTTGCCGTGGATGGGGTGATCGATCTCCAGGCCCTCCCGGTCGGCCAGCGTCTTGAGCTCGGCCAGCGGGGTCTCGGGTGAGATCAGGTAGCCGACGGCCGCGGACAGGCTGTCGTACATGCCGATCCGGTCCCAGTCCCCGCTGAGGTCGAACTCGGTGCCGTCGGCCCAGGTCACCACGTGCGATCCGGCGATGGCCAGCGCCGCATCCTGGATCAGGGTCTGGGTGAGGTCGGCGATGGAGTTGTAGTCGCCGTACGCTTCGTAGGCCTCCAGCATCGCGAACTCGGGCGAGTGGGTGGAGTCGGCGCCCTCATTGCGGAAGTTGCGGTTGATCTCGTAGACGCGGTCGATGCCGCCGACGACGGCGCGCTTGAGGAACAGCTCGGGGGCGATCCGCAGGTACAGGTCCGTGTCGAAGGCGTTGCTGTGGGTCGTGAACGGGCGAGCGGATGCGCCGCCGTGCATGACCTGCAGCATCGGCGTCTCGATCTCGATGAAGTCACGCTCCGTGAAGGTGCGGCGCAGGCTCGCGACCGTCTGCGAGCGCTGCACGACGCTGCGGCGGGCCTGCTCGCGGGCGATCAGGTCGAGGTACCGGCTGCGCACCCGGGTCTCCTCGCTGAGCTCGGTGTGGGGGTTGGGCAGCGCGAGCAGCGCCTTCGCGGCGTTCTGCCAGTCCGCCGCCATGATCGACAGTTCGCCGCGGCGGGAGGAGATGACCTCGCCCGAGACGAAGAGGTGGTCGCCCAGGTCGACGAGGTCCTTCCAGGTGGCGAGTGACTCCTCGCCCACCTCGCCGAGCGACACCATGGCCTGGATGCGGGTGCCGTCGCCGGATTGCAGGCTGGCGAAGCAGAGCTTGCCGGTGTTGCGCAGGTGCACCACCCGGCCGGCGAGGCCGACGGTGACGCCGGTGACGGCATCCGCTTCGAGGTCTCCGAAGCGCGCGCGGACGGCCGGGATCGTGTCGGTGACGGGCACCGACACCGGGTAGGCGCCGCCGCCGGGGCCGGTTGCGGCGGCGTTCAAGCGGTCACGCTTGGCCAGGCGCACGACCTTCTGCTCGTTGCTTTCGGCCTCCGCTGCTGCGGCGGCGGCGATCTCGGCGTCGGTCGGTTCGGGGTTCTGCTGCTCGCTCATGCGGTTCTCCGTCGGCGGGTGGACACCGGGCATCGCCCGGGCCGGCCCGCGGTTCATAAAAGGGGTGTTGACAAAAGTTCTGGTGAAAAGGTCGCGCTAGGGCAGGTCCAGGGCCACGTTGTCGATCAGGCGGGTGTTCCCGACCAGCGCCGCCACCAGCATCCGGGCCGGGCCGACATGGCCGGCCCCGACCGGCAGGTAGGTTTGCGGGTCCACGACAACGAGATAGTCCAGTTTAACCAGCGGCTCGACGTCGATCCGCGCGTGGGCCGCGGCCAGCGCTGCCGTGACGCCCTTGGGGGCAGCGGATGCCGCCGCGTCGAGGCCGGCGCACAGCGACCGTGCGGCGATGCGCTGGCCCGGGTCGAGGTTCCGGTTGCGACTGGAGAGAGCCAGTCCGCCGTCTTCGCGCACGATCGGCACCACGTCGAGGCCCAGCCGGAAATTCAGGTCGGCCAGCATCCGTTCGATCAGGAAGACCTGCTGGGCGTCCTTCTGGCCGAAGATGGCGAGATCGGGGTCGACGATGTTGAACAGCTTCGCCACCACGGTGAGCATGCCGTCGAAGTGTCCCGGGCGCGCGGCCCCCTCGTACAGCGTGCCGACGACGCCGGCCGTGACCCGGGTCGAGGCGGAACCCTCCGGGTACATCACCTGGCGGGTCGGCGCGAAGACGAAGTCCACGCCCTCCTCGGCCAGCGCCGCGACATCCGCGTCCAGGGTGCGGGGATAGGTGCTCAGGTCCTCCCCCGCCCCGAACTGCAGCGGGTTCACGAAAATGGACACCACGACGATGTCACCCCGGCTGCGGGCGCGGCGCACCAGGGTCAGGTGACCGGCGTGCAGGGCGCCCATGGTGGGGACCAGCACGATCCGCCTGTGGCCGGGCGCGGCCTGCTCCCGCGCGGAGGCCAGGCGGCCCCGCAGCTCGTCGATGCTGGTGATTACTTCTGGTGTGGTGAGCACGTTCACTCGTCCTCCGGTGTGTTGCGGTTGAATCATTCGTCGAAATCGTCGCGGTCGTCGCGCTCATCGGGCCCGGTCAGCCCACCATCCGGTCCCGGTAGGGCGAGCCCCTCGAGCAGCGAGAGGTCGAGCCGGTCCGGGCTGGTGCGGGCGAGCGCATTCTCCATCGCCGAGCGCATCAGGGGGGCGATGACGGCCCCCGGGTGCTCGATCCCGATCTCGGCGAGCAGCCCGGTGGCCTGGTCCACGATCGAGGTCGAGAACGCGGTCGCAGTCTCGACGGCCTCGGCGTACCGGGCCCGGTCGGCCACCCCGACGATCACGGGCTCGGCGCCCATCTCCACGACGAGCGCCTGGCCGATCGGCAGGACCGGGGTCGGCGCGGTCACGGCGAAGTAGCTGTCGGCCAGGCGGGCCAGGTCGATGCTGGTGCCGGTGAAGCTCATGGCCGGGTGGATGGCAAGGGGGATGGCGCCGCCGGCCTGCGCCGGCGCCAGCACCGCGGTGCCGAAGCGCGCGGAGGTATGCAGCACGAGTTGGCCGGCCTGCCAGGTGCCGGTCGCGGCGAGCCCGCTGACGAGGCTCTCCAGATGGGCGTCCGGCACGGCGAGGATGACCAGTTCGCTGCGCTCGACGATGTCGGGCACGCTGAGGATCGGCACGAACGGAAGGATGGCCTCCGCCCGGTCGCGGCTGGCCTGGGAGATGGCGGAGATGCCGACGATGGCGTGGCCGGCCCCGGCCAGGGCGGCTCCGAGGATGGGGCCGACGTGGCCGGCCCCGATGATGCCGATTCCGAGGCGGCCGGGACGCTGGCTCACTCGAGGGCTCCGTTCGGAAGGTTCCAGTGATGGGTGGTGTCCGCGCGGGCGGACGCGATCGCTCCGGACGAGACCCGGTCGAACAGCGCCACGGCTTCGCCGGCGTCGAGCACGCTCAGGGTGGCCACGACGGGACCGCTGACGGTGTGCAGGCGAGCGGAGGCGAGGCGCAGCGTCCGTTCGACCGGACCCTGGTTGATGCCCACGCTCTGCAGCCGGGCCAACGGCACCAGAATCAGCTCCCGGGAGAGAACGCCGCGGCGCAGCAGGGCGACCCCCTCGGAGAGGGCGTAGCCCGTGCGGCGCCAGGAGAACGGCAGCAGCCAGGCGGCACGGCGGGGCGCGTTCGTGAAGCCGTCGTCGCCGCCCTTGGAGCGCAGTCCCCGCTCGATCAGCGCCTGCTGCGGAGCGGAGTTGAATCCCGGCAGGATCAGTTCGAGCACCCGGGCGACGTCGGCGATCGTGCCCACCGGCAGCGTCGTGGTGTTGGCCTCGCCGGCGGCTCCCCGGCTCGTGGAGTGGCCGGCCGTGTTGATTCGCACCTGCCACCAGCCGAACGGGCGCCACAGGAGGGGCTGGGAGACGCCGATGGCGTGGATCCGGCCCGGGGGCAGGGTCTCGTTGCTGGTGGTCAGCAGGCCGAACCCGACCCGGACCCCGTCGGGGGTGCCGGCGATGCTGTACCTCAGCGACTTGGTGACCCGGGAGAAGTAGAAGCTGACGCTCGCGATCAGGCCCGGCAGGATGATCACAAGCAGCCAGCCGCTGTTGCCGCTGGTCCCGCCGAAGACGGCCAGGGCGATGCCCGCCAGCACCAGGAAGACCGTGAAACCGCTGCAGAGGACGGACCCGATCAGGCGCCCGGGCGGGATCCGCACGACGGATTCCGGCGGCGCCGCGTCGGGGTCCAGTTCCGGAGCGAAGAAGTCGGCGGTCCGGTCGGCGACGAACCCGCCGAGGCCGGCGCCGGTTCCGGCCGGCACGCCGGCCGTGGTGACGGAGTCCGGGACAACGGCGACCTCACCCGCGACGGGCGTCTCGGCACCCGGCTGCACGGCTCCCGGCAGCACGGGGGCGACCTGCCGCAGTCCGGACGCCAGGCGCAGGATGTCCCGTCGCAGCTGGTCGGCGTTGGCGGACCCCAGGTAGGCGAGTTGCACATTCGCGTCCTGGCCGGCCACGCTCACCTCGAGCTTGGCAGCTCCGAACAGCCGCGGCACGAACGGGCGCACGATGTTGACGCCCTGAATCCGGTCGAGGCGGGCGCGGCGATTGCTGCGGAAGACCAGTCCGCTGCGCACCTCGACCACCTCGCCGGTGACCCGGAAGGTGTGCATGCGCCAGGAGAGGTAGAAGCCCGCCAGAATCGCGATCAGTACGACCGTGAGG
>JACMQV010000269.1 GCA_014376815.1 Cryobacterium sp. | reverse complement strand
GGGCCCCCTGCCGCCGGACGACGCCGGGATCGACCCAATGGACACGGCCGCGGCCCGCATCGTCACGGGAGGGCCCCATGCGTAGCCGGTTCGGGACCCTGGCCGCGATGCTCGCGCTCGCCCTGTGCCTGGCCGGGTGCTCCGGCATCCCGAGGGACGGAAGCGTCCGGCCAGGGCAGGCGGCGGGGCCCGGGGACACCCCCGCCCCGGTCTTCCTGCCGTCCAGGCCGCAGAAGGACGCCAGCCAGGAGGGCATCCTCCGCGGCTTCAACGACGCGGCGACCAGTCCGGAAAACGACTACGAGATCGCCCGGGAATTCCTGGCTCCGAGCTACAGCGGGTCCTGGAGCCCGGAAACCGGGGTGACCGTCGACGACGGCGGAGGCCGGACCATCGTGGCCGCCGACGAACGCACGATGGTCTTCTCGGTCAACCCGGTCGCCGAGGTCGACGGGATCGGCGAGTACCACGAGGTCGAATCCGCGGCGGCGGTTCCGCTGCGCTACCAGTTCGTGCAGGTCGGCGGCCAGTGGCGGATCAGCGCGGCTCCCAATGGCACGGTGATCGACCAGACCACCTTCCGGGACGTGTTCAGCGCCCAGGTGCTCTACTTCTTCGACCCCGACTTCACCTACCTGGTGCCCGACCTGCGCTGGTTCCCGCGTGGCGCGGCCACCCTGACCAAGATCGTCAACGGGATGCTCGCCGGCCCCAGCCCGTGGCTGGCCGGGTCGGTGGTGACCGCATTCCCCGGCGGGACCAAGCTCACCGCCGACGCGGTGCAGGTCGTCGCCAGGGATGCCAAGGTCGACCTCAACAGCGAAGCCCTGAACGCAGACCGGGTCACGTTGCAGCGGATGCGTGCCCAGCTGAGCAACAGCCTCCCTGCAGGGTTGACGGTGACCATCACGATCAACCAGAACTCCCAGGACATCGGCGACCTGGGTGCGAATGCGCCGGTGCTGAACCCCCGGGTGGATGCCAGGGCGCTGGTGCTGCGGAACGGCGAGTTCGGCTTCCTTGCGGCGACCGGGAAGACGACCACGCCGATCCCCGGGCTCTCCGACCACATCGTCGCCCTCAATCCGAGCGCCGTGACGCTCTCGCCCGGGCAGACCGTCGCGGCCGCGCTGACCGGCTCCGGCGTCTACGGGGTGCGGGTGGGTGACGACCCGAAGCTGCTCGATCCACGGCAGGGCCTGATCTCGCCGGCGGTCGACAACCACGGCTATGTCTGGTCGGTGCCGGCCGGGCGCCCCGGGGAGCTCTTCGTATACAGCCCCGCCGGGGACGCGACCGCTGTGCCGACGCCATGGCCTGAAGCCTCCGCGATCCAGTCCCTCCGTGTTTCACGCGACGGAACCAGGCTGATCGCGCTGCTGAGGGCGGGCACGGACACCCGTTTCGTCGTCGTGTCGATCAAGCGGGAGAAGAACCTGCCGGTCGCCCTCGGCGACGAGGTGCAGCTGGCCGCCGAGGTGGGGGAGCCGGTTGACGCGACCTGGATCGATGAACTCACCGTGGCGTACCTGACCGTGGTTCCCGGCGGCGCCGAGAGGATCGTCGCCCAGCAGATCGGCGGCGTCAGTTCGATCCTCGAATCCGCTCCGGACAGCGTCGCCATCGTCGGCAGCAACAGCCTGCGCGACCTGCGCGCACTCTCCTCGACCGGCGGCCTGCTCGTGCAGCGCGGAGTCGGCTGGCAGCAGCGCATCGACGCGGTCACGCTCCTGGCCACCCAGCAGGGAATCGGCGGCTAGCCCTCCCCGGCGCAGGCCCGGGGCGGTTCTCCACCGGGCCGGTGCGCCGGGTCCCGCACGGCGGCCGCCCGGACGCAGGATGATCCGATGAGGCGGTCGTACGGCGTCGGGGAGGCCCTGCTCGACGCGTGGGCGGTCGTCCTGCCGATCGACTGCAGTGGGTGCGGCCGACCGGACCGGGCGCTCTGCCCGGCCTGCCGTGCGGCGCTGCGGCCCGCCGTGCACTGCACCGAACGGCGCGGTGTGCCGGTGTGGTCCGCACTCGACTACACGGGCGTGGCACGGCAGGTGATCGCCGCCTACAAGGACGGCGGGCGCAAGGATGCAGTGGGCGTGCTCTCCGCGTCCCTCCGCTCCGCCGTCGTCGCCGCGCTCGCCGCGGTGCCGGAAGCCGCGGGGAGCGGCGGGCCCGGCATCCACCTGGTCACGGTGCCGTCGTCGCGGCGGGCCTGGCGGCAGCGGGGCTTCCACCCGGTTGATCTGCTGCTCGGCCGGGGTGGGCTGGCGCCGACGCGGGTGCTGCGCGCGGTCCGCGAGACGTCGGACCAGGTCGGCCTCGACAGTACGGAACGCGGCTCGAACCGGGAAGGCTCCCTGGTCGCCCGCCGACGCCTGGACGGATTCCGCGCCCTGGTCGTCGATGACATCCTCACCACCGGGGCGACGGTGCTCGAGGCCCGTCGAGCCGTACTCGAGGCCGGTGGCGACGTGGTCGGAGTGGCCACTCTGGCGGAAACACGGCGTCGCCACGCCGTCACGGATCGTTCATCGGAAACTCGTTGACAAAAGCGATGACTTATCCGGTGGACGGCAGTACGGTGGGAGCTAAAGGCGCGTACTAATCGCCCAGATAAAAGGGCGGTTCGCCAGATCTGGAGGTCGTCATGGAAACAAACATCGTAGGACGAAACCTAGGGATCACTGATCGTTTCCGGGAGTATGCGACGGAGAAGGCCGAGAAGGTCGCCGGTCTTGCCGACAAGGCTCTCGCCCTGGAAATCAAGCTCAGCCGCCACCGTGAGAAGAACGGGGCGACGGGCAACGACCGCGTCGAACTGACGCTGATCGGCAAGGGGCCCGTCGTTCGGGCCGAGGCCGACGGCTCGGACAAGTACGCGGCGTTCGACGTGGCGCTCGGCCGGCTGCTCGAGCGCGTGCGCCGGGCGAAGGACCGCCAGAAGCTGCACCGCGGCGGCGCCCACCGGCCCACCTCGCTGCACGACGCCGCCTCGGTTGACTTCAGTGTCGTCGACATCACCCCGGCCGACGCGGAAACCCTCGAGCGCGTGCGCACGGGAGCGATCCAGGTCGTGAACCCGGAGGCCACGGTCGAGGAGCCGGAGGAGACCTACTCACCGGTCGTCATCCGCCGCAAGGTCTTCTCCGCGGCCCCGATGACCGTGGATGACGCGCTCTACTTCATGGAGCTGGTCGGCCACGACTTCTACCTGTTCCAGGACGCGGAGACCAAGCGTCCGAGCGTCGTCTACCGGCGCAAGGGCTGGGACTACGGTGTGATCGAGCTGGACGAGAACAGCGATGAACTCCGGGAGGCCGTGCCGTCCGCCACGAAGCGCAGCAACTGACCAACTAGCATTGTTATAGTTGCCGCTGTGTCGGCGCGCTGCGCCGGAGCACATGCGTCCGGCCGGACGACAGGCGTGAGTATGCGCCATGACGACTATATGGAGTGCATTCGTGGCCTCAATTCTGGAAAAGGTTCTTCGTGTCGGTGAGGGGCGCGTCCTGCGTCGTCTCGAGCATTACGCGAAGGCCATCAATGCGCTGGAAGAGGACTTCAGTCACCTCACCGATGAGGAACTGAAGAACGAGACCGTGCTGCTGCGCGAGCGCTACTCGGGCGGTGAGTCG
>JACMQV010000268.1 GCA_014376815.1 Cryobacterium sp. | reverse complement strand
GGACCTGCGCAAGTTTTGGAACATCGAGTTCGACGACGCGGGTGCCATCGGTCGCCGCTACCGCCGCCAGGATGAGATCGGCACGCCGTTCTGTGTCACCATCGACTTCGAGACCCTGGAGGACAACGCTGTTACGGTGCGCGAGCGTGATTCGATGGCGCAGGAGCGCGTCTCCCTTGATCGTGTCGTTGGCTATCTTGCCGAACAGCTCGTAGGGGCGTAGATACCGCCGTCAGTGGCGCGTCGGATCCCCGGCGTGTCTGATCCGAAAGACGGCTCTGTCTGCCAATAGGTTCTGTATTGGCCGGTTGTCGGACGTCGGGGGATGTCCACGCCTGCTTGCGTCGCCAGCATTGGCGTTGAGCCCCCGGGAGCGGGTACCCGGGGGCTCTTTCGGTGCCGGGGAGAATGGCTGCCCGGCGCTGATGTTGGGGCTGGAGTGAGTGTTGCCATTTCAACTTCATCCGCGATCGCAGTCGAGATCTGGTCGGATGTGTAATGACCGCAGTGTGACGCCGGCACACATGAGTTCGAAGCGGTGGTCGCCGTGTTCAGCGGCACCTACGTGGTATCCGGAGCACAGGACGCGACGACCTTCCCGTCAGAACGCAAGCAGTTCGACAGCAGGCATTTAAGTCGAGACCACGCGGTATCTGAAAGCATGACCGTGAACGCTTGAGTCTCGTCTCGAGTGGTTTGAGACGTCTGATCTAATTCCGCTCGCGTAGGTCCAATTCGGGCTGGTTTTCTCTTCGCAAATCTGGTCAATGCCAGACCGGAGCTGCCGTTGTGAAAGGCAAAGACGCCCAAAACACCCGGGGCCTTGAAAACTACGCCGGGGCGCCCGTGGCAGGCAGCTAACTGAGACTGAGCTCCGGGCCACCTCAACGGGCAGGCAACGAAATTCTCAGGCGTGTTCCCCAATAACAGCAGGGGAGTGCCCGCAGGCCGTCCCCTTGCGTGCACCTAGCAAGCTCCGCCTCGAGCCTCGATCAAAGATGCGCGAGTACCTGAATGGCGGCCGGTTGGTCGTCCCGATGACCTCGATGCCTCGGCCGCCCTGGTCGGCACGCGCACGTGGTGTCGAAGCGATTGGCCACCGAACTGCAGACCTTCATAATTGGGGAAAAGTTAAGTTACGGCGTCAGCTGGACATGTTCGGAGATAGGGACCGAAATGGCACGGAAAGGCACCTCCCATGAACTCTGATCTTGACGGCCGACTGTCGCAGTCGGCATTGCGCGGGCTTGCCGACGATGCCGCTGTCGTTGACAGTGCGCAGCGTCTGGCGAATGCGGTCGCGGATTCGGTGATCTCGCCGGCTCGCAAGCGCGCCCATCGCGTGAAGATGGTGATCGGACTGGGTATCGCGATCGCGATCGGAGGGGCAACCACCGCCACTGCGGTCCCGGCGCTCATCGCCTGGGCACCATGGGAACCGGACGCCGCGGTCTCTCGAAGCTTCCCCTTGACTGGCGGGGGAACAGCCGATTGCACAATGATCATCAAGGTCGGACGAGATGTCGTTACGGCGGACGAACACCTTGAAGAAAACGTGGCCAATGCCCGGGAGTTCTTGCGTGACCACGACTGGTCGCAATTGGTGGTGTCGGCGGATCTCCTGTCCCAGGAAAACACCACAGCTCAGAGAGCTAAGCAAGCTGCAGATGCCGCGGCAGCGGCTGAGGGATTTGGCGCGGATGGAGCGTCCGGGCAGCGCAGTGGAAATCCGTCGTCGACGGCCGCGGAACCACGGGATTCTGTGCTTGAGATGAACTTCACCGAGCAGGCGATGAGAACATTCATCACAGCCGGGCTGATGAAGCCAGGAGTCTCGGTGGAATCGGGCACTCGCTGTGACGAGAAGTGATGAGGGGTTCTGGAAAGGTTGCCCGGGAAGCCGGTCGTGAGGCCGCAGCCGAACGTCTGAGGCGGCTGCACGAGAGCACCGCCACTGACCTGCTCAGCTATTTGGCCAGGCGCACCCTCTCAGCTGAGGATGCTGCAGACCTGCTAGCCGAAGCGTTTCTCGTCGCCTGGAGACGCATCGGCCAGATCCCTAAAGAGAATGAAGCATCCCGAATGTGGATGTTCGTCGTTGCGCGAAACGTTCTGACGAACTGGCGGCGGGGAACCCACCGCCGAATCGCTTTGGCTGACGAACTGCGCACCTCTATCAGAACCGCCATCGTCGAGCCGCCTGACACTGATAACGAAGTCAGGGACGCGGTGAACGCCCTCCCGGCGAAAGGTCGCGACCTGGTGATGTTGGTGCACTGGGACGGATTCACCATCGTCCAAGCGGCCCAGCTTCTTCACATCAGCGAATCCACCGCCCGCGGCAGATACCAACGGGCTAAAGCCGCGCTGCGAATCGCACTTGAACCTGCGACCGACGACCGATTACCTGCGTTGCCAAAGAGCATGATCGGCGAGCAGGACGTGCTCACCAGCCGCCTCACGGGCATCCCTCGCGAGAATGTCATCGAATCGACTGCAATCTCAGTGTCGATTGTGGATCGGACGCCGTGATGGGCTCCTCGCGCAGTGAGAGACAGCCGACGGGCCGCTCAATTTGGCCCGAGGACATCGAACTGACCGGCACAACGCAGGTAGACGTCACCTGGGCGCTTCACCCCTCGGTCTAAAAGCTCCAACCCTGGGTCCGCCTTCGGCCTGCGGGCACTGCTGGGGGGATCCTCATGGTTTTTGGGACGAGTCCCGCATGACCGCACTGCTTGAGACCGAGCCCGACGTGTTCGTTTCTGGAACCGTTGAGAACCAAGGAACGTTCTACGACCGTTTTCACCACGTTGTTCTGCTTTCCGTTCCCGTCGACGTGCTCCTCCTGCGCGTCACCGCGCGCACTAGTAATCCCTATGGACAAAAGCCAGAAGAACAAGTCGAAATTCGTAGGTATGTTGTCGAGGTCGAGCCACGCCTTCGAGCCGGAGCGAGCGTCGAGCTGGATGGTCTGCAATCCGTCACCGATTTGGCGGATTTTCTCGAACGATTTATATCTAACGCAGGCTAACCAGCCGTTCGGTGAACGTTCCCGTGTGACACACCGGGAGCTCCATGTCGTGAGGGCTTTCGCACTTAAATTGCTTCGTTGTGTGTCCGTCCGGTGAGGCTGCTGCCGGTTAGGTTGAACCATGACCGATGAAAACAAAACTTGGCACCAGGAGCATAAAGACTCGTTGACCACAGGCCAACGGGCCGCCGACCTCATGCGGAACGGGATGGGAAGCTGGCCCTTCGTCGGAGGTTTCATCGGCTTCATGATCATCTGGGCCGCTGTTAATACTTTGGTTCTGGCATCGAAGGCTTGGGATCCCTACCCCTACATCCTGCTCAACCTGTTCCTCTCGATGCTGGCCGGGCTGCAGGGCGCCATTTTGCTTATCGCCGCGAAACGGCAGGACGCCATCGCCGGTGTGATGGCGCAGCATGATTACGACACGAACCTGAAAGCCGAGAAAGAAATTCAGGCACTCATGACCATCAACCGCCAACAGCTTGAGATCCTAGCCGAGCTGAAAGCTATGGGCGCCACCCCGCGGACTTGACAGCCATCACTGCGTTTCAAGACGAATGAGAACTGCTGGAGTTCGCCCTCACTCGACCCACAGCAACGGGTAACCGAACTGCAGGGCAGGTCCTAAGGTCACCCAAATCGTCAGCGGGCTCATTTTGTAATCAAGCGACTTGTCACGCTGCTGATATCGGTTCACGATGAGCTATGGCCCTGATCACTGCGCGTAGTTCTTCGTCCAGCCGACACCCTCATGACTGGGGACGTTCTGTTGCAATCGCGCTCGAGAGCTTGGTCGCGCAGTCGCAGGGTGCTCAGACGGATCTGGAAACATCAGAATTGTTCGGCGCTGACCTGGCATTGCGTATCGAACCACTGGCGACCGGTGTCACGATCACGCTCGTGTGGGACCGCCCGGACGCACAACATCTCTAGCCAACGCAACGCGGCAGAAGAAATAATGGCCGGTCAACCACGTCACCTTTTTCTGCCAACAATTTTTCAATCGAGACCGGTTCGCGAGACTCCGATCGTAGGGGCGGCGAGTTCGCGAGACCGCGGTCGCAGTGTCAGTGAGGGTTCCCCTGCGGAACTTGGACGCGACCATCAGCCACTCGCTCTCCCCTTTTCGCGCAAACTAAGCGCCAGGAGACCTCCGGCTTGGGGGCCGCGTGAAGGCAACCGTATTTGTCGTCGACGAGCAGACGTCGTCCCGGCATGTGGACATGGTCAGAGTGCCTAGACTGCGATCGTGGATGAAAACAACGCGGGTGGAGCTGTGGGGTTGGACGCCCTCGGCTTGGGGGAACCCGCCCGACAGGTCCCGACCGGGGGCGGGTCCTGGCTCGGCAAGCTGGCCCTGTTTGTCACCCTCGCCTGCTTGGCGGTTGTCGGCCTCATCGGGATGTACTTCATGGGGCGTGTGATGGTCTTCCCTCCAATCTCTGATGGCAGCGGAACACCAAAGGGTGATTGCTTCATTCTTGACCCATCGTGGTGTGTCTCCCTCAACGTGGAGTTCGTCCAGAAGCTTTCTAGAGTCAGGTTCCCGCCCGGTGCAGAAGTGATCGACTCCGGGGCTAGCCAGTTCCTGTTTTCCGGATCGGACCGGGCGACTGTTCGTTGGCCCGAGGGGTCGCCGATGCCGGATCTGCCCGCGTGGCTCGCATTGGCGCCATCAGGTGCATCGTCCGATGGATTTGCCCGAGTCGACGCCACCTGGAACCTGGAGAGCGGTCGGTACCGCACGACAGTGCAACTCGGCGTTGGGGCTGATGACCGACCGCGACTTGAACTTGTGCGCGGCTGGGACGGGTGACCGAGGATGAGGTCGCGGAGGTTCGTCATGATGACCGAGAACCAAAAGAGATTTCAGCACGGTCACGCATGAGTGCACCTCTCGGGGTCTGGCCAGTAATGGAACGGTGGTTGGCGCTAAGGGTTGAGGTGGCGGTAGATCGTCGCTCGTGAGACGCCGAGGGCCTTGGCGATTTGGGTGGGGGTTTCGCCGCGTTGTTGTCGGGCTTTGGCCGCTGCGAGCGTGTCGGGTGTTACGACGGTCGGGCGCCCACCGACTCGGCCCTGGGCACGGGCGGTGGTGAGGCCCGCGAGGGTGCGTTCGCGAATCATGTCACGTTCAAGTTCGGCGAACGCTGCCATCATGGTGAAGAAGAATTTGCCTTCTCCGGTGGGTCGGTAGGTTCCGGAGAGTGTGCCGGTGAGGATCCGGACGGCGATGTGTTTGTCGTGGAGGTCGTCGGCGATGGTGAGGACTTCTTTGACGGATCGGCCGAGGCGGTCCAGTTTCCAGACGCAGAGAGTGTCGCCTTGTCGGAGGTAGTCGAGCGCAGCGATAAGCCCGGGCCGGCTGGGTGCACGGCTGGAGATGGTGTCGGTGAATATCCGCCCACAGCCGACGGACGTGAGTGCGTCTTGTTGCATTGTGGTGTCTTGGCTGTGGGTGGAAACGCGGGCGTAGCCGACGAGGGTGACGTGTGTGGTGGCCATCCGTCTATCGTCTCAGAATAGTCTCAGAACCTCGTCGACTTTAGCTATCTTCTTCATTGTTTCGGTTCGGTGGGACTCGTGTGGCGCGTGTTGCCGCGTCGCGGGGTCATCGAGGCGCCGTGAAGTGGCCCGTTCCGAGGTGGGGTGGACCGCTTACACGCTCGCGCGCTCCACGCGCACCTCGACTTCGCGCTCGATGAAGGTCCATTCCTCGGTGTTTCGGAGCTCACCGAGGAGATCGTCGAAAGCCGCTGCGTTCTCGGGCGCGAACTCGAACCACGTCAGAAAGTCGAACGGCCCGCCGAGGTCCCGACAGTGGTGCAGCCGCCGGGCCACGGCGGGCAGGTAGTCCATCGAGCGGCGGATGTGATGGCTGGTTTCCTCAAGAATGCCGCGCCGTTCGTCCTGGGCCATTTCCCACCACGCCTGTGATTTTGTGATTGGAATGAGGGAGGCGACGGTGGCACCTGGCCGGCCGAGGGCCGGAGACCGCGCGTTCAGCAGAGCCAGTTCGGCGGCGGTTGTGTACCGCTGGTTGCTGACCGTGCCGCACAGAACCCAACCCGGAGCACTCGTCGCCACCGTCGGAGGAACCCTCGGTCCGGCGACGGGTGCTTCCTCCTCGACGAGTAGTCGGGCGGCGGCGGGGAGCCCGTCACCGGTGACTGTGGTGATGCGTTCGATACGCCATAGGCCGGTGGTACCAGCGGTGAAGGTTACGGGCAAAACGTCGGTCATGGGTGCTCCTAATGACGGTATAGGTCATCCTGACGCTAACACCGGGCGGGTGACGGTGCCGCGGGCCGGCCCGCGGCGGGCGCCCAACCACACTCTGGTAGAACGGATTCAAGGCCATAACCCCAGAAGTCTGTGTCGTGCAAACCTTCATCACGGATGAGTGCGTCTTGTCGCATCGTGGCGTCTTGGCTGTGGGTGGAAACGCGCGCGTAGCCGACGAGGGTGACGTGTGTGGTGACCATCGGTCTATCGTCTCAGAATAGTCTCAGAACATGGTCGGCTTCAGGGATGTTCTGAGACGGGTTGTGGACGTTTGCGTGGCGGCGTGTTGTTGATGGTGTTGTTGTCTCGAAATGTATGGGTTGTGAGGCACCTGCGGTGTCGCAGATAACGCGCCCGCGCGGGCAGGTTCGCCGGGCGGGGTAAACGGGAGTCATACTTCCAGGCACTCTCCTGATCCCCACCGATGGAAGGACCGACTCAATCGCAGAGTTGACTGAAGACGCGATGATTCTTCTGGATAACGCTGAGTACCGAACGCCGGACCTGGCTGCCAAAGGTGACGGTGCGGAAGACGCCGACGGGTGGGCCTACTGGAGCCGCCAGCTCGATAACCCACTCACACTCGAGGAAATTCGAGTGGCTACGGAGTAATCGTCAGGCTGCCGTCGGCTGCTCCATCCGTTGGGCGTTAGCGAATCGGTCTAGCGAAGCCCCGCACCGGCCTCATCGATGACGGCGTCATTTTGGACGCGATCTAAACTGACGAGGTGTCGTGTGGCACAGGGGGTGGCAGAGAAATGAACTTTCACGGGCCAGGCGGCGACGCGGACATAACGGATAGTGGAATAGCCATTCGGGCCACAAGCGGTGCGGAGCGATTAACGCTTGGTGCATCCGTCCTGGTGATTGAATTCCAGGATCTCGTTGGATTGGCATTCGCAGAGCCAACGATTCTGACTGTCGGGTCCATCCAATTTCAAACCAGCCTGGGCCGCGTAAGTGTCAGATTCCGTACTGACCAGGCGCAGGATGCGAGGGTGTTCTTCCATGCCGTAAGGAGACGTGCCCCGCAAGATGTGAGCAGCACAGTGCACGGGAAGTACCAAGGTCACCGTCGGGAGGCCCAGCCCTCAATCGCGAGGCCCGAGGGTGTGGAGCCACTTGGTGGGGAAGAGCTGGACCTCGGGGAGACGAGCCTCGTCGAGGATCTCGGAAACGCACGCGGTGTGAGCGAGAAGTCCACAGCGCCGGTCGAAGCAGCGCAGGAAAGCGACACGGAGCACGAGCTGTCGGAGACTCAGAGGCGGCGGCTCCTTACGCAATTGCAGCAAGGACTGCACTCGTTGCAGTTCGCCACGGCCGCTAAAGAGCAGACCATTGCGACCGTGTCCCTCGGGGTTCTTCTTGAGAGTAAGCATGCGCACGGCCAGTTCGTGACTCCGAGCCAGCCAATCGTGGCCATTCCCCTTCGCATCAAGGGTTCGTTCGGGAGCGCAGAACTCGACGCGAACAACCTGACGCTTCGTGCCGGGCGCAACGTGCGAGTACTGCCGTTGAAGGCATTGAGTGGGGCGGTGTTCGAGTCAGCAGCAGGAATGCGCGCGGGATATCTCCGCGTTGATCTCGTCGCGAGCTGGACGGCCCCGGCAAAGCCTGCGAAGGACATCAACACGATTCAATTCTCCGGCAGTGCCTCGAACTTCGAGTGGCAGTCCTTTGCATTCAAGGTCGCGGCTGCGATTGCAGGGGCCGTTCCGAAGAGATCACTTGCGATGTTCTCTCATCATGCTGGCAGCGGATGGGTTGACTCCGCAGGGCTGCAGAAGCCCGATCCCTCCGTCGCGATTGAGGACGTTGCGGTGCGAACTCAGGGAAATTGGCTGACTACTTGGGCTGAAAGACTTCCGTCGAGGTTCTGTGGGCTGGAAATCAGTGGAGACACCATTAGTTTTCGCGGTCAGGTCCAGACACTTCGCGGGGCACACGCTTTTGTTGACGCGGTTGGCGGCCTCGAACGTAGGATCTCGCCCACGCGCGTCGCTGCGGACGTGATGTTTGGAATGGATATCAGAATCTTTGGCGACAAGACGAAGAAGACCGTTGATACACGGGGACTGTGCATGACCGTAGACGGCGAGTTGTACTCGTGGGCAGTGGCCGTAGGTGCAAATCGAGGCATGGAAGCTAAGACTTTCGCCGCCAAAATCAACACGGCATCGAAACACTGACCACCAGCATTGGGGGCAAAATCCCTGGGTGCTGGAACGATTTCGAGCTTAGGTTGGAACGGCTCCGTATCCGAGTCACCGGCTCCCGCGCTATGACTGGGCCGCGCCAATAGGCTGAAACACCCACACAGGGTTAATTGCTAAATAGGTTGAAACTATTTGCGAAAACCAGTCGGACAAGAAAGGCCCCCGGGAAACCGGGGGCCTTTCGTCATTCTCGGGGCGGTTGTCGACCCGCTGCGCCCGTTCGTCGAGGAGAACACCTGCACTCTGGACATCGACCGCAAGGACTATGAGCGAATCGGACCGGAGCGCGACACTGCTGTTGCCGCGACGGTGGACCGAGACGAGACGTCACCGGCCTGAGGAGGGGTCCACGTCCGTCAGGTGGATGAGGGCCAGCGCGGACTGAGCCTGAACCGTGGCCTCGGCAGCTGTCACCGGCCCGAGGAGCCCGAGCAACCGCCGCCTGTAGTCTTCGCCCAGAAGAAGGGCATAGAGCGGCTCGGCATGGGCCGCCGCCGCCGGGCTGTGCTCGCTGCGAATGTGGTCCGCCAGGCGCGCTATGTGCCACATATCGCCGTTGTCGTGCAGCTTTCGGGCGAGTTCGGGAAACCGCAGCGATTCGGCGATCACGAGGCGGTGCAGTCCGATCATCTGGGCCGAGTGCAGCCCGTAGACGATGCGCACGGCGAGGGATTCCAGCGTCTCGGGTTGGAGAGGCTCGCCACTGACGTTCGCGGCGAGGCGTTGCTGCATCTCGGTGAAGACACCATCCTTGTTGCCGAAGTAGGTGTAGATGGTGCGTTTGGTGACCCGGGCCGCGCCCGCAATTCGGTCCACGGTCGCATTGCCGAAGCCGTATTCAAGGAAGACCGGCAAAGCGGCGTCGAGGATCTGGCCGCGACGTTCGATGCGGCCCGCCTCCGTGGGCCGGCCGCGCTTCCGAACCGGGCTCGCTGCGGTCGCTGGGTCCATGGTGCAGCCCTCCGGGTGGTCGAAAAAGGTTTACGGCAAACGTACTCTCGGATGTAGAATGAAACTAATTCGTATCATTAAAATTCGATGCGACTCTTCGATCCCCGACCTCACGAAGGCCGAGCAGGGAGTTCTTTCATGGCCACTCGACCGCGTACAACCGTGGCGACAAAGTCCCCACCACTCACCTCGTCGGAGCAATCGCCTCCGGACCCGAAAACCGACCTTTCCCCGGCCGACCGGGAGCGCTCGAGAGGGTTCTACCGCCAGATGATGCTCATCCGCCGGTTCGAAGAGCGGGCCGCCCGGGCCTACACGCAAGCGCTGATCGGCGGCTACTGCCACCTGAATCTGGGCGAGGAGGCTGCGGTCGTGGGGCTCCTGGCGGCGCTGCGCCCGAGCGACTACCTCTTCACCAACTACCGCGAGCATGGCTACGCGATCACCCGCGGCATCCACCCCAACCGGGTGATGGCCGAGCTGTACGGCCGTTCCGACGGGGTGTCGAAGGGGTGGGGCGGCTCGATGCACATGTTCGACCTCGAGAAGCGGATGCTGGGCGGCTACGGCATCGTCGGCGGTCAAATCCCACTGGCGACCGGGGCCGCCCTCGCCATCGACTACCGCAGCGGGGACGAGATCGTCCTGTGCACGATGGGCGATGGCACCACGAACATCGGGGCCTTCCACGAGTCGCTGAACATCGCGTCGCTGTGGAACCTTCCGATCGTTTACGTGATCATCAACAACAGGCTGGGAATGGCCACGACTGTCGACAAGGCTTCGGCCGAGCCGGACCTCTACAAGCGGGCATCCGCTTACCGGATGGCGTCGGAACGTGTCGATGGCCTCGATCCCGTCGCCGTGTTCGAGGCCGCCCGCCGTGCCGTTCTGATGGCTCGCAGCGGCCAGCCTTTCCTGCTCGAGGTAGTCACGGAGCGACTCCGTGGGCACTCCGTTGTCGACCCGGCCAAGTACCGCTCCGATGAGGAGATGTCCTTGGTCAAGGAACGCGACCCGGTGCACACCTTCGCCGCGAAGCTGGTCGCCGATGGTCTGCTCGGTGAGCAGGAGCTGGCGAAGATCGACGAGGAGGTAACCCGGCAGGTAGCGGAAGCGGCGGCCTTCGCCGAGAACAGCCCGTTCCCGGAGGTGTCGACCCTGTTCGACTACACCTACGCCACACCGGTGGCGAATGACTCTCATCGGTTGCCTGGGCAGCCCCTGTTCGAGCCGGCACCGATCCCCGACTACGGAGTCAACCTATGAGCATCATGACCTATCGCCAGGCACTGCACGACACGCTGCGGTCCGAGATGCTGCGTGACGAGAATGTGTTCCTGATGGGCGAGGAGATCGGTCTCTTCGAAGGCGCGTACAAGATCACAGCGGGCATGCTGGACGAGTTCGGCGAGAAGCGGGTGCGGGATACCTCAATCGCCGAAGAGGGCTTCACCGGTGCCGCCATCGGTGCCGCGATGCTCGGGCTCCGCCCCGTGGTCGAGATCATGACCATCAACTTCTCTCTGCTCGCGCTCGACCAGATCGTGAACCACGCCGCCAAGATCTACGGCATGTTCGGCGGACAGGCCAGAGTGCCCCTCGTCATCCGCACGCCGGGTGGCGGCGGACAGCAGCTCGGGGCGACCCACTCGCAGAACATCGAGCTCTTCTACGCCTTCGTCCCCGGGATGAAGGTCGTCGCGCCCAGCACGCCGGCCGACGCCAAGGCGCTTCTGATCGCGGCGATCCGGGACGATGACCCCGTGCTGTTCCTGGAGAACCTGTCGCTCTACAACATCAAGGGCGAGGTGCCGGACGGCGACGTGCCGGCCGAGATCGGCAAGGCCGCCGTCACCCGGAAGGGGAGCGACATCACCCTGATCGGTTATTCGCGGATGGCCCATGTGGCGTTTCAGGTCGCGGCGCAGCTCGCGGAATCGGACGGCCTCGACATCGAGGTCATCGACCTGCGTAGCCTGCGTCCTCTCGACCGTGAAACGGTCGTGGAGTCCGTCAAGAAGACGCACGCCGCCGTCATCCTCGAGGATGACTGGCTGACATACGGTATCGGCGCTGAGATTGCGGCCACGATCTCCGATGGCGCCTTCGACTACTTGGACGCGCCCGTTCGGCGCGTCGCGATGGCCGAGGTCCCTCTGCCGTACTCAAAACCACTGGAGACGGCCGCGTTACCGTCGGCGGAGGACGTCATCGGCGCCATCCGTCAGACCCTCGACGCCGTCGGTCGCCGCCGCTACCCGATGGGTGAAGAATCATGATCGAAATCACAATGCCCCGCCTCTCCGACACCATGGAGGAAGGTGCCATCGCCATCTGGCACAAGCAGCCCGGTGACCGGGTCGAGGTCGGGGACCTGCTGGTCGAGATAGAGACCGACAAGGCCACGATGGAGTACGAGGCCTACGAGGCCGGCACACTCTCCGAGCATCTCGTGCCCGAGGGCAAGCTGGTCTCCATCGGCGTGCCCATCGCGCTGCTGGACGACGGCAAGCCGAGCGCCGCGCCCGCACCGGCGGCGACGCCGGCCACCCCTGCCGACGCACCGGCGGCTGCCCCGGCGACCGAGGCTCCGCCCGCGAGCCCGGCTCCGGCTGCCGCCCCGGCAACCGCTTCGGCACCTTCCGTGGCAGACGGCAATGCCGCCGGGGGAGGTGAGCGTCTCTTCGCCTCGCCGCTGGTGCGCAAGCTCGCACGGGAAAACCACCTCGACCTCAGCCAGGTTCGCGGCACGGGCCCCGGCGGCCGCATCATCCGCTCGGATACCGACGCATTGCTCGCCCCGGCGACCGCGCCCGGCGCCGACTCCGCCGCCCCCAGCGCGACCGCCGTTGCTCCGAGCACGGCAGCCGCCGCAACCTCATCGGACAGCGGCGACAGGCGCGCCTCCGAGGCTGTCCCGCTGAGCAACATGCGCCGCGTCATCGCCCGGCGGCTGGGCGAGAGCGCCCGCACCATTCCGCACTTCTTCGTCACCGCCGCGGCGGACGCCGAGAACCTGGTGCAACTGCGCACCGAGCTGAACGCGCAACTCGTTCAGGCCGGTCGGCCCAAGGTGAGCATCAACGACCTGCTGATCCGGGCGAGCGCGCTCGCCCTGCGCGAGCACCCCGAGGTCAACGCGTCCTACATCGACGACGCGAGCGGCGAGATGCTGGTGCACCACCGCGTCAACATCGGTGTGGCTGTCGCCTCGGGCAACGGCCTCGTGGTTCCCGTGATCGAGGACGCGGACCAGAAGACCGTCAGCCAACTCGGTACGGAAGCCAAACACCTCGTCTCCCTGGCCAACGCCAAGAAGCTCACGGCCGGCCAGATGTCAGGCGGCACGTTCACCATCAGCAACCTCGGCATGTTCGGTGTGGAGCAATTCACCGCGATCATCAACCCGCCCGAAGGCGCGATCCTGGCCGTCGGCGGCACCGCCCGCGAGGCGGTCGTGGTCGGGGATGAGATTGTTGCGCGGCACCGGATGCGCTACACCCTGTCAGCGGACCACCGGATCATC
This sequence comes from Cryobacterium sp., assembly GCA_014376815.1. Classification (GTDB taxonomy): domain Bacteria; phylum Actinomycetota; class Actinomycetes; order Actinomycetales; family Microbacteriaceae; genus Cryobacterium. Next base: position 29,676 of record JACMQV010000268.1, on the reverse strand, counting down.
GACGGCGCCGTGGCCGCGCAGTTCCTGCAGACGCTGACCCGCCTGATCGAGAACCCGTGGACGATCATCGCCTGATCACCGGATTGGGGACCGCCGCGCCCATGCCGCGGCGATCCCCAATCTGCAGTTCTAGCTCTTCTTGGCCACTCCACTTCGCGCGCCGGGGCATCCGACGCCCGTGACCCCGTCGCGGCGCACCCCGTGGAAGCGGGCGCAGGCTCTAACGCGCGCCCGCTGCCACAACCTGCGCCGCGAGGGAGGGTGCTCGGGGCTGTGCGCACGTCGAAGATACGTCTGTGCACAGGACCTGTGGACAACCCTGTGGAGAGCTGTGTGAATACCGCCTGTTCACCCCTGAATAGCTGGGATCGACGGTGTGGATAACTCCCGGCGAAAGCTGTGGAGGAGCGGCGGCCACGACGCATTCTGCAGCAGCGAGTGACCGGATACCGGGCTTCGAATACCTCGAATACAGGTTCGGTATGCGTGCGTGGTCAGCGGATCTCGGTCAGGTAGGTGGTGAAACCGGCGCGGCGCATGGCGGCGATGATCGGTTCGGCTCCGCCGGGTTCGGCGATCGCGATCATGGCGCCCCCGCCCCCGCCGCCGGTCAGCTTCGCCCCGAGCGCGCCGGCCCGCCGGGCGATGGCCACGAGCTGCTCGATCTCCGGGCTCGATACCTGCAGGGCGTTGAGCAGGCCCTGGTTGATGTTCATCAGCTCGCCCAGTTCGGCGATGTCGCCGTGCCGGAGCGATTCCACGCCGGCCAGGACCAGGGCGTCGATCTGGGTGAAGATCGAGTCGTAGCGTGCCGGGTTCTTCTGCCACGCGGTGCGCACCAGGCCGACGGTCTGCGAGGTGAGGGCATGTACCCCGGATATCCCGATCACGACCGGGATCGGATACGGCGTGACGATATCCCGGATCTCGTGCCCGCCGACGGCATCCGTCTTTCGGAACAGGACCGGTCGGCCGAAGGTGGCCACGGTGTTGTCGATGCCCGACGGCGTGCCGTGCACGATCTGCTCGCACTCGAAGGCGAGGCCCGACACCTCGGCGTCGCTGAGCCGCAGGTTGAATCGCCCGGCGACCGCGCGGATGACGGCCACCGCGAAGGCGGCGGACGCCCCGAGCCCGCTCGCCCGCGGCAGGTCGGAGAAGACCGCGATGCGCAGGCCCTCGGCCGGCACGCCGAGGCGCCCGGTGATCAGAGCCGCCACCCGGTGCGAGATGTCCTTCCGGATCGGTTCGCGCACCGACCCGTCCACGCTCCAGTCCGCGATCATCGGCTCCCCGGACGTCGTCGTCCTGGTGGCCTCGGCACGCACGGACAGGCCGATCGGCGCCGCGATGGCGTGATGGCCGTAGACCACCGAGTGCTCGCCCAGCAGGATGATCTTGCCGTACCCGACCTGGGCGTCGGGTCCCGGTGCGCCGGGGGAGACCGGCGGCCGCGCCGCGGCGAGAGCGGATGCCGGGGGCGGCGTGGCCGGCTCGGCCGCGCTTTCGGCGGCGGATGACGCCTCGGCGACGGCGCCGTCGAGGGTCTGCATGATCTGCCGAGCCTTCCAGACTTTGATCTCGCCGTCGGCGATGAGCCGGTCGACCACCTCGTCGAACCGGGCTCCTTCGGCGCCGGCCGCAGCCGCCACGGCCCTGGCGTGCAGCCGCATGTGCCCGTGCTGGATGCCCTTGGTGGACAGGGCCGTGAGCGCGGCCAGGTTCTGGGCCAGGCCGACGGCCGCCATCACCTCGGCCAGTTCGCGGGCCGAGGAGACGCCGAGGATCGTGCGGGCGAGCCGCACAGCGGGGTTCGACTCCACCTGGCCGCCGACCGTGCCCACCTTCAGGGGCATGGTCAGCTCTCCGACCAGGTTGCCGTGCTCGTCGACGCTCCAGGCGGTGAGAGGCGCGTATCGTATTCCGCGGGCGGCATACGCATGGGCTGCGGCCTCGATGGCCCGCCAGTCGTTGCCCGTGGCGAGGGCGACGGCGTCGACCCCGTTCATGATCCCCTTGTTATGCGTGGTCGCCCGGTAAGGGTCCATAGCGGCGAATTCGTTCGCCAGGACGATCCCGTCCCGAACCTGCTCGCCGGTGAAATCCCCGGTCGCGATCAGTGCCGGCGGTATCACGGCGCGGGCCCGCACCAGGGCGCGGTCGGTCAGGTTGGAGAGGATGCGCAGGAACACCCGCCCGCCGGTGATCTCCTCGATCAACGGCGCAAGCGCCTCGCACATCGAGTTGACGAGATTCGCGCCCATCGCATCCCGGGTGTCCACGCTGAGGTGCACCACGAGCAGCTCGCCGTTCTGCGCGGTCTCCCCGCGCAGGAACACCTCGACGCCGCGGGCGCCGCCGCCGCGGGCCACCATGTTCGGATGCCCGCTGTCGGCCAGGTCGAGGATCTCCCGGCTGCGGGCGAGCACGGCCAGCCGCGCGCGCTCGGGATCGTCGACGTCGACGACCTGGATCTGACCGATCAGCAGGGATTCGTCCGCGACGCTGGTGAACCCGCCGGCCTGGCGCACCAGCCTGGCCACGGAACTCACCGCGGCGATGATCGACGGTTCTTCGACGACCATGGGCACCAGGTAATCGCACTCGTTGATGCGGAAGTTCAGGCCGAGCCCCATCGGCAGCGAGAACACTCCGATGACGTTCTCGATCAGCCGGTCGGCGGTCTCCACGTCGAGGGAGGAGGTGCCGTCGCGAAGCGCGGCGTGGTCGGCGTCGCTGAGAACACCGCGGTCGTGCAGCAGCTGCAGGCGTTCGGCGACCGACAGTCGATAGAACTTGGGGATGCGCGAGTCGATCATTCCGGGGAACCTTCCTGGACGCCGGGAGCGGAGAAACCGAGCCGAACGACCGTGGCCCCGGCGGCTTCGAGGGCCGCGGACAGGCGTTCGGTGGGTTCGCCGCCGAGGCTGAACGCCAGGCCGACGTCACCGCCGCCGGCGCCGGAGGTCTTGAAGACGCCGCCTTCCCGGTGTGCCAGGGCCTGCAGTTCCCGATGGCGCTCGGTCACGATTCCCGCCCCGGCGTGGGCATCGAGCAGGGCGAGGGCCTGGAAGTAGTCGGTGGCCAGGCCGAGGAAGGCGGCCGGATCGACCAGGGCCGTCTCCGCCCGCGCCGCCAGACCGGCCAGCCGGGACATGTCTTCCCGGTATCGCTGGGCATCCGCTGCGGCATAGTCGGCGACTCGTGCGACCAGCCGGGTGGTCAGCGAACCCTCGCCCGTGACGACGGCCATCAGGCTGAGCTTCGCAGGCCAGGTCAGCGGGACCGGCTCGGCGCCCCGGGTGTAGCTGATCAGCCCGCCGTAGACGCTCGCGGCGACGTCGCCGCCGCTGCCGGCGCCGTTCTGCGCGCTCCGATGCGCCGCGTGGGCGAGGTGGAACAGGTCCCCTCGGGCGAGGTCGAGCCCCGCCGCCCGGGCCAGCGCGGATGTCAGAGCCACGGCCACGGCGGCGCTCGACCCCAGCCCGAGCTTGTGGCCGCCCCGGGAGAAGGCGCTGCTGTCGATCGAGATCCGCAACGGCCGGAGGGCCGGCCGGGACGCCCGGGCCAGGACGGCCTCGCGCACGGCGTCGAACAGGTCGAGCCGGGCGCGCACCTGGGGAGCCAGGCCCGCGGGCAGCGCGCCATCCGTCTGCAGGGCCAGGTTCTCGATGCCCAGGCCGACGGCGGTCAACAGCCAGGCCTCGGATGCCGAGTCGTCGATGGTCACCTCGACGCGGCGGTCGACAGCCGTCAGCAGGGCCGGCGCCCCCTCGAGCACGGCGTACTCGCCGAGCAGGAAGAGCTTGCCGGGCGCGGAAACATGGATCGTCACGACGGTCACTCCAACCGGTACGCGCCCGGGCCGAGGGTGCTCATGCGCACCTCGTGCACCCCGGGGACGGTCGCCAGCGCCTGGTTGACCACGGCGGCATCGGCGGGGAGGCAGAGCACCTTGACCTGCGGCCCGGCGTCGATCGTGAAGTAGGCGGGCACCCCGGCGGCGCGCAGGCCGCGCACGGCGTGCATGGCCGCGACGGTCGCGGCGTTCCAGTAGATCAGCGCGGGCCGGGTCGACAGCATCAGGGCGTGCAGTTTGAGGCAGTTGAATTCGGTCAGCTCCCCGAGCCGGGTGAAGTCGCGCGCGGCGATCGCGGCCCGCATCTCGGCCAGGTCGCCGTCGGCGGAGTCGAGCCAGGCCGGGTAGAACGGCGAGGTCGCAGCGCTCTGGACCATGCCGATGGTGGAGTTGATCGACTTCTCGCCGCGTTCGGTGATCGCCACGGCCACCGAGAGCGGCCAGGCGGCCCGGCCCTGCAGCTCCTCGGCGTAGGAGTCCGACCCGTCGGCGGCGGTGCCCGCGTACATCTCGGCGAAACCGCCGAAGATCGACCTGGCGGCCGAGCCGGAGCCGTGGCGGGCGAGGATCGACAACTCGCGGTCGGGCAGGGTGAGGCCGGCGGCGCCGGTGGCGGCCACGACGAGGGCGGCGAACCCGGATGCCGACGAGGCCAGGCCGGCTCCGGTCGGGAAGTTGTTCGTGGAGGAGACGACGGCGCGCTGGTCGCCGGCGGGGTGGCCGGCGCTGGCGGCATGCCCGCGCACCAGGTCGAGAACGCGGCTGACGCGGGTGGCGTCGCTGCGGCATCCGTCGAGCCAGAGCTCGTCCTCGGAGAGGTCGCCTCGAAACGTCACCCGGGTGTCGGTGTAGAGCGCGTCGAGGGTGACCGAGATCGAGCCGACGGCGGGGGTGTTCAGGATGGCGTCGCGCTTGCCCCAGTATTTGACCAGCGCGATGTTGCTGTGCGCGCGGGCCGCGGCGGTGGCGCCACCATTGATGGGTTGATCCACAGTGGTGCTCCGATCGAATTCCCTTGATTTTAGCGTGCCTGACCGGGGCCGCAGATCGCCGTTCAGCAGCTATTCGCACAGCACTTCTCAAACCGCTCCCTTCATAATGTAAAGGTGCGTTTGAGACCCGATGTGGGTGAACGAGCACGTGAGCCGCGAAGTGGAACCTGTTGACGCCTGGAATTAGTGGATTCTCCCTGTTTGTCCCGCCGTACCGTGTGCAGCTGGAGGACTGGTGCGAGTGGAACGACCAACCCTGGAACAAGGTCCAGAACGTGGTGGGCCGCAGTTTTCGCATGCGCGGCCCCGGGCAGAGCGTGTACACGCTCGCCGCGAACGCGGTGTGGCGACTGATCCGGGACTACGACATCGACCCGTCCAGGGTCGGTTTCCTGGCGCTGGGCACCGAATCCAGCAGTGACAACTCGGCCGGGGCCGTCATCGTGAAGGGCATGGTCAACGAGGCCCTCAACGCCCACGGCCTGCCCCAGCTGGCCCGCGACTGCGAGGTGCCCGAGTTCAAGCAGGCCTGCCTGGCCGGCGTCTACGGTGTGAAGGCCGCCCTGCGGTACCTGGCCACGGACGGCGCTGACCGCCAGGCGATCGTCGTCTCCGCCGACATCGCCGAATATGCCCGCGGCGGCAGCGGCGAGCCCACCCAGGGCGCCGGCGCCGTTGCCATGCTCCTGGAGTCGGCCCCCCGCCTGCTGGAAGTGAATCTGGCCGGATCCGGCAGCGACTCCGACTACCGCGTGGCGGACTTCCGCAAGCCGTTCGCGCGTTTCCGGGGCCAGCCGCCGCGCGACGACGGGCAGATGCAGGACCTGCCCGTGTTCAACGGCCGGTACTCGACGAGCTGCTACATCGATGCCACGCATCACGCCATGGCGGCCGTGCTGCGCAAGCGCGCGGGCCGAGCCCTCGACTACTTCGACGCGGTCGACCGCGTGTTCATGCACCGCCCGTACCACCAGATGCCCGCGACCGGCTGGGTGATGGCCTACCTGTTCACGCTCGCGGCCGACGCTGAATCGGGTCGGGACCAGCTGCGCGCCCACTGCGCCGACGCGGGCATCGATGCGGAACTCCTGCTCGCCGAACTGCGCGCTCCCTCACCGTTCCACGGCAATGGCGCGGAGATCGGCGAGATCACCGGAGACGTCTTCCCGCTGTCCCGGCGCCTGCGCCAGCACCTGCGCAGCACCGAGCTATGGGGCAGCCTGGTGCGGGACAAGCTCGGCCTCGGCTCCGAAGCCATGCGCGACCTGGGCAACCTGTACACGGCGGCGCTGCCGGCGTGGCTCGCATCCGGGCTTCAGCAGGCCCTGGCCGAGGGCCTCGAACTCGCCGGCCAGGAGTGGCTGGCCCTGGGCTACGGCAGCGGCGACGCTGCGGAGGCGCTGCCGATGCGGGTCGTGCCGGGCTGGCAGGCCGCCGCTGCGCGCATCAATTTCGAGAGCGCGCTGAACGACCCGATCGACCTGACCGAGGCGCAGTACATCGCGCTGCACGAGGGCCGCCTGGGCGAGTTCGTCGCCGCGGAGCCCAGCGACGTGTTCGTCGTCGACCACCTCGGGACGTCCAACGGGCCGGACTTCTACGACCAGGGCATCGAGTACTACCGCTACGTCGCACCGGTCGCCAAAGCCTGACACCACGCGAAACGGCCCGGACTGTGACGTCCGGGCCGTTTCCGTCACCGAGTCACACGCGTCGGCGCCTGAGGGTCAGCAGCGATCCCGCCAGCACCATGGCCGCGGCCAGGACCGCTGCCGGAACGGACCCTGAGGCCATTCCGGTGTGGGGGAGCATCCGGATGCTGGCGACCGGCGTGGCTGCTACCGGTGCGGTAGTGACCGGCGTCGCGGTTGCCGGCTTGACTACGACCGGCAGGACCACGACCGGCGGGACCACGACGGGCGGGACCACGACGGGCGGGACCACGACGGGAGGGACGACGACGGGCGGGACGACGACGACCGGCGGTGGTGTGACCTTGCAGGCCTCGGTCTCCCCGAAAATCGGGGCCACGTCCTCCATTCCATACCCGGAAATCGCTACCGAGTAGGTGTGGCCCTTGGTTCCATCGATCGTCCAGGAAGCGGCGTAGTCGGCTCCGAACTCGGCATCCAGTTCGGTCACGCCATCCACGGCGAGCGTCAGGCTGTTCGGGGTGGCGTCTCCCGGAACGGCTGGAACGATTTCATCATCCGCATAGACCGCGTCCTGTGCGGGCACTTCGGCCGTTATGAGCGGTGCCTCGCCGTACACCGGGTCCTGGGCCGGAATCGCTGGTGTCAAAATCCGGCTTTCCCCGGTGGGCTCCCACACTGAGGGTTCAGCCGGTCCGGCGCCGGTGAACCAATGCTCCTTGCCGGTGGGTTCCCCCGTCAGTGGATGGATCTGCACGTACCGGTACTCGGAGACGGCGGCGACGGCATCCGTCGCAGGCGAGATGAGTTCGGGTTCGCCATAAATGGCTGGAATCAGGGGTGCGGCCTCGGCGATCAGGGCACCAGGCACGGTCGTGGCGGGTTGGGCGGCAACCGTGGAATAGCCGCTGAGATCGATGATGACCTTGTCACAGGCCTCGGTCACGGATTGTGTGGCGGCGAACGCGGGCCCGGCAACGCCGGTCGCGGCGAGGCCGGCGACGCCTACGGCGGTCGCGACTCCCTTGACGATCCTTCTTCGGGCAGTATTCACGGCTATCCAGCTTTCGTCGGGTGAGATCGGGTCGAACTCCTGGCAGAAGTGAAGGAGACGTAGCCGATCGACGACTGTCCCCTCTTATGAGGACACAGTCGCCGGATAGGTCCGCCCGTGCTGCCCCCAGAGGTGGGCACAAGGGGCCCCAGTGCGGGGCACACGTGGTCCCGGTCACGGGCGCATTCGGGTCCCTCATCCAGGGCACGTTCGCGCTCGCGCCGAGGGCACCCCGCCCTTCCCAACTTGAGGGCGGGCAGAGTAAAGTCGCGTCATGAAACCACGAACCCGACTCCTGTCCAGCGTCATCGCCGTTGTCCTCGCCGCTTCGGGCGTGGTTGCCGCCGGTGCCTTTCCGGCTTCCGCCGCACCCACGGCCCCGGTCAACAAATACGTCGCCCTGGGCGACTCATACGCGGCAGGGCAAGGCGGCGAAGGCTACCTGGATGGCTGCCTGCGGAGCCCGAACGGCTACCCGGCGCTTCTGGATGCGGTCAAGGGCATCAACCTGCTGCGCAACGTCAGTTGCAGCCTGGCCACGACCGTCGATGTCACCGGCACGCAGCTGTCCGCCCTGAACCGGGGGACCACCCTGGTGACCCTGACCGTGGGCGGGAATGACCTGAACGTGGCCGGCATTGCTGCGGCGTGCGCCTCGGCGGACCCGGTGGCGTGCGGAAACGCCATTTCCACGGCCGGGGCGATGATCAAGTCCGGTGAGCTGGCCGGGCGTCTGGCGGCGACGTACGCGCGGGTCGGGGTCGCGGCCCCGAACGCCCGTGTAGTCGTGACCGGCTACCCACTTCTCTTCGCCCCGTCGGCCGACCCGCTGATCACCCAGTTGAACGGTGCCACGATCGTGCTGAACCAAACCATCCAGGGTGTCGTAGCCCGGGCCCAGTCAATCCGCCCGACCGCGAGCATCGAATTCGTCGACGTGTCCACGGCTTTCGCGGGGCACGCGATCGGCAACACGGATTCCTGGGTCAACTTCGCGGGCCCGGACGCCTTCCACCCGACTCCCGCCGGCTACCAGGCCTACGCCGCTGCAATCCAGGCGGCCCTGTAGCGCCACGGCCGGAACGGCTCGGCGAGGCGTGAAACGGAAAGGCCCCCGATCGCTCGGGGGCCTTTCCTCGCTGCGACGCTGCGGCGGCCGGTCAGTCGCTCGCGTCGAAGAACTCGGCTTCGTGGGCGATCGTCGGGATCGACGACGTGATCACGGTTCCGTCGGAACGGCGTCCGCCCTCGATAGCCGCCGCCGCCGGCTGACCGGGGTCGCGTGAGCCCTGGTGCGCGAGGGGGACCGTGACCGGCTGTCCCTCCCGAACGTGCACGGCAAGGCCGCGCACGGCCAGCTTGGCCTCGTCGCCGTCTTCGACCGTGATCTCGACCTCGGTCTGCCGCACGTCGATGCGCACCCGGGTGCCCTTGAGCGTGATCCGGAAGCTGAGCGCCTCCCAGTCCACGGGCAGGCGCGGGTCGAGGGTGACGCGGCCGTTGTGGTCCCGCATCCCGCCGAAGCCGTAGATCAGTGCGCTCCAGACTCCGCCGGCGGAGGCCACGTGCACGCCGTCCGCGGCGTTGTGGTGCAGGTCCGCGAGGTCGACGAACAGCCCGGAGGTGAAGTATTTCAGGGCGAGCTCGTGGTAGCCGACCTCGGCCGCGATGATCGACTGCACCACGTCGGAGAGGGTCGAGTCGCCGGTGGTGATCGGGTCGTAGTAGTCGAAGTCGGCGCGTTTCTGCTCCGCCGTGAACTGGTCGCCCTGCAGCAGCAGGGCGAGAACGACATCCGCCTGTTTGAGCACCTGGAAACGGTAGATCACCAGCGGGTGGTAGTGCAGCAGCAGCGGCCGGTTCGCTGCAGGGGTCTGCGAGAGGTCCCAGCGTTCCTTCTCCAGGAACTGCGCGTCCTGCGGGTGGATGCCGAGGGTCTCGTCGAAGGGGATGTGCATCGCCTCGGCGGCGAACGCCCACTCCGCCACCTCGGTCAGGTCGAGGCCGAGCCTGGCGACCATGGAGTTGTACGACTCCACGTCGATGTAGCGCAGTCGCCGCACCGCGGTCACCGCGGAGCGCAGGTTCGAGCGCGCCATGATGTTCGTGTACAGGTTGTCGTTGACGACGGTGGTGTACTCGTCCGGGCCGGTCACGCCGTGGATGTGGAACACATCCTTGCCGTTGCCGCGCCAGAACCCGAGGTCGGCCCACATGCGCGCGGTCTCCACCAGGATGTCGATGGCTTCGCGGGCGAGGAAGTCCTCGTCGCCGGTGGCCGCCACGTACTGGCTCAGTGCGTAGGAGATGTCGGCGTCGATGTGGTACTGCGCGGTGCCGGCCGCGTAGTACGCGGAGGACTCGAGACCGTTGATGGTGCGCCACGGGAACAGGGCGCCGAGCTGGTTGAGCTCCGTGGCGCGGGCCCGGGCGTGGTCGAGCATCGAGTGGCGGAAACGCAGCGCGCTGCGCGCCGCGGTCGGCGACGTGTAGGTGAGGAACGGCACGACGTAGACCTCGGTGTCCCAGAAGTAGTGCCCGCCGTAGCCGGAGCCGGACACGCCCTTCGCGGACACGCCCTGGCCGTCCGCGCGCATCGTCGCCTGGGCCAGCTGGAACAGGTTCCAGCGGGTGGCCTGCTGCAGCTCGGGCTGACCGTGCACGACGACATCCGTGCGGGCCCAGAAGTCGGCGAGCCACTCGCGCTGCTGGGTGAGGAACGCCGCGGTGCCCTCTTCGCGGGCCCGGTCGAGGGTGCGGTCGCACCGGTCGGCGAGCTCATGGGTGGGCACACCGGTGGAGGTGTGGTAGCTGAGCGTCTTGGTGATGCGGATGGTCTTGCCCTGCCTGGCCTTGACCCGGTAGACGTGCTTGGCGAGGTCGTCGTCGATGTGGGAGTCCACGTCGTACTCGTTGACGGTTTCGATCACGTGGTCGGCGGCGCCGGCGATCGTCAAGCCCGAGTTCGTGCAGCGGAAGCCGAGGACGTAGCGGCCGTCCGACGCCCGCTTGAACCGGGGCTGCAGCACGCGGTCGGTGAACGACTCCGCCTTGCGCGGGTCGAACTTCTTGTCGGAGGACCCGGTCGACGCGTCGTACTCGCTGGCGCCGTCCTGGCGGTTCAGGATCTGGCTCGACAGGACGACGGATGCGTCGGCGTCCAGCATTGTGACCTCGTACTCGATGATCGCGAGGTGGCGCTCGGTGAACGACACCAGGCGTCGCGTCCGGATCGACACTCGCTTGCCGGAGGGCGTGCGCCACTCCAGCTCGCGGGACAGCACGCCGTCCGCGAAGTCCAGGCGGCGCTCGTAGCTGAGCAGGTCGGCGTAGGTGAGCACGAGCGGCTCGTCATCGACGTAGATGCGGATGATCTTGGCATCCGGTGCGTTCACGATCGTCTGGCCGACGCGGGCGAAGCCGAAGGCCTCCTCCGCGTGTCGGATGGGCCAGGTCTCGTGGAAGCCGTTGATGAAGGTGCCGTGGGCGTGGGCGTCGCGGCCCTCGGCCACGTTGCCGCGCAGGCCGAGGTAGCCGTTGCCGACGGCGAAGAGGGTCTCCGTGCGGCCCATGTCGGCCCCGGAGAAACTCTTCTCCACGAGGGCCCACTCGTCAACGGGGAACCGGTTGCGGTCCAGGGGGTCTGAGGGGTTCAGGGTCATTCGCCGGCCTCCGCGGGGTGGGACGTGTTGGAGAGCAAGGGGGAAGAGTCGGGCAGGAGGTCGTGGAGATCGGCGACCACGGCGTCGGCGCCGGCGTCCAGGAGGGTCTGCGCCCCGACGCCGCGGTCGACGCCGAGCACCAGGCCGAAGTTGCCGGCCCGGCCGGCCTGGATGCCGGAATGCGCGTCCTCCACGACGACGCAGTCGGCGGCGGAGAGCCCGAGCAGCGCGGCGCCGGGCTCGTAGGTGTCCGGGGCCGGCTTGCCGGCCAGGCCGCGTTCCGCGGAGAGCAGGCCGCCGACGACGATCTCGAAGCGGTCACGGATGCCGGCGGCGGCGAGGGTCTTCTCGCCGTTCCGCGAGCTGGTGACGACGGCCACGGCGAGGCCGGCGGCCACGACGAAGTCGAGGAACTCGATCGATCCCGGGTAGGGGGTCACTCCGTCTTCGGCGAGCGTCTCGTTGAAGGCGTCGTTCTTGCGGTTGCCGAGGCCGCACACGGTGTCGAGCTCGGGGGCATCCGTCGGATCCCCATCGGGCAGGGTGATACCGCGGGAGGCGAGCAGGGAACGCACGCCGTCATAGCGGGGCTTGCCGTCGATGTGGCGGAAGTAGTCGGCGTCGCTGTACGCGGGGCTCACGCCCTGGTCCTCGAGGAACGGGGTGAACAGTCGAGACCAGGCGGCCATGTGCACGTCGGCGGTGGGCGTGGGCACTCCGTCGAGATCGAACAGAACGCCGCGCAGGTTCAGCAGGCGGGCGCGCGTTTCGGCGCACGACAGGGGATATTGCGTGGGATTCATGGGGAGCCTTGCTCGGTAAGTGCCACAGTCAGGGGGGTCTGATCGAATCGGTCAAAGGTCACGATCTCGATCGGGGTGGATCGTCGTCATGGGCGCCAATGGCGGGGGGAACGCTATTGACGACGATGCGGGCCGTCTCGCGGACTGCATACGCCTGAATACAGCATCGATCCTATGCCCCCGGCCTGTGTGCGCGGCCTATCCGCAGAGGAGTGCGCGGGGAGGGGGCAGGCGAACGGAGGTCGGCCATGTGCGGGCGATTCGCGATGGGTGGCACGGTGTGCCAACTGCTGGACCACCTGGTTGCCATGGTGCCGACCGGCTCCCCGAGCTTCGGCGGGAAGCCGGTCTTCAACGCCCGGATCGAGTCGGTCGCCCGGCTCGGCCTGTTCCGGAACCCCTTCCTGAAGGCGCGCTGCATCGTCTTCGCTATCGGCTACTCGAGTGGGAACAGCAGGAATCGGGAAGGCAGCCGTACTTCATCCGTGAGCCGCGGCATCCGCTCGCGATGGCCGGGATCGCGCGCGCGACGCTCGCCGCGCGCCTGAGAGCCCCGAGCCCGGCCCCGCGCCCGGCCCCGTGTCAGAGAGCCGGGATGACGGCCACGCCGACGCCGTCGGGGTCCGTGGCGGCGGCCGCGGCCAGGCGCAGCCAGGTGTCGACCACGGTGTCCGGGTTCAGCGACACGGAGTCGATGCCCTCGTCGACGAGCCACTCGGCGAAGTCGGGGTGGTCGCTGGGTCCCTGGCCGCAGATCCCCACGTACTTGCCGCGGGCCTTGCACGCCGCGATCGCCATGCTCAGCAGCTTCTTGACGGCGGGGTCACGCTCGTCGAAGCCGCCCGCCACGATCGCGGAGTCGCGGTCCAGGCCCAGGGCCAGCTGCGTCATGTCGTTCGAGCCGATCGAGAACCCGTCGAAGTAGTCGAGGAACTCGTCGGCCAGCAGCGCGTTGGCCGGCAGCTCGCACATCATGATGATCTCGAGGCCGTTCTCGCCCCGGCGGAACCCGTTCTCGGCGAGCAGGTCGATCACGCCGCGGGCCTCGTCCAGGGTGCGCACGAAGGGGATCATCAGCTTGAGGTTGGTGAGTCCCATCTCGTTGCGCACGAACGACAGCGCCTCGCACTCGAGGTCGAAGCAGTCCCTGAACGACGGCTCGAGGTAGCGCGACGCGCCGCGGAAGCCGAGCATCGGGTTTTCCTCGTGCGGTTCGTAGGCCGGCCCGCCGATGAGGTTGGCGTACTCGTTGGACTTGAAGTCGCTCATCCGCACGATCACGGTCTCCGGGGCGAACGCGGCCGCGATGGTGGCGACACCCTCGGCCAGGCGCTTGACGTAGTACTCACGCGGGCTGCCGTAGGCGGCGATGCGGGTGTTGATCTCGGCGGCGACGTCGGCCGGCTGGTCAGCGAGGTTGAGCAGCGCCTTCGGGTGGATGCCGATCTGGCGGTTGATGATGAACTCGAGCCGGGCCAGCCCGACGCCGTGGTTGGGCAGCTGGGCGAACGTGAACGCCTGCTCGGGCGTGCCGACGTTCATCATCACCTTGACCGGTGCCGGCGGCAGCAGGGTCAGCGCGGTCTCCTCGATGCCGAAGTCGAGGATGCCCTCGTAGATCAGGCCGCTCTCACCCTCGGCGCAGGACACCGTCACCTCGAGGCCGTCGGAGAGGATGTCGGTGGCGGTGCCGGTGCCGACGACCGCGGGGATGCCGAGCTCGCGGGCGATGATCGCGGCGTGACAGGTGCGGCCGCCGCGGTTGGTCACGATGGCGCTGGCGCGCTTCATGATCGGTTCCCAGTCCGGGTCGGTCATGTCCGCGACGAGCACATCGCCGGTCGCGAAGCTCGCCATCTGGTCGATGGAGGAGAGGATGCGCACGCGCCCGGCGCCGATCCGCTGGCCGATGGCACGTCCCTCGACGAGTACCTTGCCGGTCTCATTCATCTTGAACCGGCTCATCGAGACGGCGGACGCCCGCGACTGCACGGTCTCCGGGCGCGCCTGGAGGATGTAGATGCCGCCGTCGACGCCGTCCTTGCCCCACTCGATGTCCATCGGGCGGCCGTAGTGCGCCTCGATCGACAGGGCGTGGCGGGCGAGCTCCTCCACGTCGGCGTCGGTGATGCTGAACAGGTTGCGCAGGTGCGCCTCCACCGGCACGAAGTCGATGGTGCGGCCGATTTCACGATTCTGGGTGAAGGTCATCTGCAGCGCCTTCTCGCCGAGGGTGCGCTTGAGGATGGACGGGCGGCCGGCCAGGAGGGCCGGCTTGTACACGTAGAACTCGTCCGGGTTGACGGCGCCCTGCACGACGGCCTCGCCGAGCCCGTAGGAGGAGGTGATGAAGACCGCGTCGCGGAAGCCGGACTCGGTGTCCATCGTGAACATGACGCCGGACGAGCCGATGTCCGAGCGCACCATGCGCTGGATCCCGGCGGAAAGGGCCACCTCGGCGTGCTCGAAGTTGTGGTGCACCCGGTAGGCGATGGCGCGGTCGTTGTAGAGCGACGCGAAGACGTCCTTGATGGCCGGAAGGATGTTCTCGATCCCGCGCACGTTCAGGAACGTCTCCTGCTGGCCGGCGAAGGAGGCATCCGGGAGGTCCTCGGCCGTGGCGCTGGAACGAACCGCCCAGGACAGCTCCTCCGAGCCGCCGTGCTTCTCGACCAGGGTCGCATAGGCGGCACGGATCTGTGCCTCGAACTCCGGCAGGAAGGGGGTGTCGCGCATCAGGGTGCGGATCTCCTGGCCGGCGGCGGCCAGTTCGGTGACGTCGTCGATGTCCAGGCCGCGCAGGCGCTCGATGATCCTCTGGTCGAGGCCGGAATCCGCCAGGAAACGGCGGTACGAGTCCGCCGTGGTGGCGAAGCCGTCAGGCACCTTGACGCCGGCCGACGTCAGGTTCTGCACCATCTCGCCCAGGGACGCGTTCTTGCCGCCCACTCGGTCCAGGTCGGTGAGACCGATTTCTGAGAACCAGAGGATGTCCGTCGTCATGATTGCTGCTCCTTTGCAGGTGTGCGGCCAGGTGTGCGGCCACGCGAGGTGAGGTGACTCGCCGTCGTGGACGAGTCCCTTCTTCCATAGTGTCAGGTCTGTCGCGACCTGACACGATTTGTTTACTTGATTGACATGTTCACTTGTCTGCGTTTGCGACCGGAACCGCTCAGCGCTTGAGTTTCATCTGCTGCAGGATCGTGGCTGACATCTCCTCCACCGACATGCTCGCCGAGTTGAGGAAGGGAATACCGTGGGAGGCATAGAGGCGCTCCGCGCTGCGCAGCTCGAACCCGCACTGGCGCAGGGAGGCATAGGGCGACCCCTCGCGTCGCTGGGTGCGAACCTGGCTCAGGCGCAGCGGGTTGGTGGTGAGGCCGAAGCACTTGTCCACAAACGGCCGCAGCGGCTTCGGGAGGCCCTCGCGCTCGAAGTCCTCGTCGACCAGGGGGAAGTTCGCGGCGAAGATCCCATGCTGCAGTGCCAGGTACATCGTGGTGGGCGTCTTGCCGCACCGGGACGGCGCCACCAGGATGATCTGCGCCTTCTCCAGGGCGCGCAAGCTCTGGCCGTCGTCATGCTCCATCGCATATTCCACCGCGGTCATACGTGACTGGTACCGCACCGCG
This sequence comes from Cryobacterium sp., assembly GCA_014376815.1. Classification (GTDB taxonomy): domain Bacteria; phylum Actinomycetota; class Actinomycetes; order Actinomycetales; family Microbacteriaceae; genus Cryobacterium. Next base: position 14,022 of record JACMQV010000268.1, on the reverse strand, counting down.
TTGCCCAGTCCGTGCGCCCGCCCCGGCTCGTTACTGGCCCGCGCGGCCAGGGCCTGCTCCAGCTGTCCGAGATAGGTGCCGAGCAGGTCCACCAGGGTGCCCGTGCACTCGGCCAGGGTGTGACGGATGTTGCTGGTCACCACGGTGGAGAACACGATCGGCTTGTGCCCGCCCCGCGCGGCCAGCCCGTCGATCGTGGCGACCACCGATTGCGCCTGGGCCACGTCCAGAATGAAGGGGATGGTGGTGCGGTCGAAATCGATCTCCGGGAACTGCGTCAGCAGGGTGTTCCCCAGCGTTTCCGCCGTGATGCCCGTACTGTCCGAGAGGAAGAAAACCGGGACTGGATCAACATTGGTCATGCCGGCAATTCTCCACCCCGCCGGTCCCGTTTGCAGATTCGGAGCCCCGGGCCCCTTGGCGGCCGGTGCAGACCGCGGTCAACGACGAGCTGAACTGGATGCCGGGACTCGACCCGGCCCATATCGGCGTCTCGGTCAACGACGGCGTCGTGACCCTGGCCGGCGAGGTCAGCAGCCACGCGGAACGGATCGCCGCCACCGAGGCGGCGCTCCGCGTGCGCGGCGTGACCGCCGTCGCCGACGACCTCACGGTGCGCTCCACGGCGATCGCCGAGCACACCGACACCGAGATCGCCCGGGCCGTGCAGAACGTGCTCTCCTGGACGGCCGGAATCCCGCGCCGCCGTGGAGCGCATCTCGGGGGTGCACCTCGTCGACAGCCGGCTCAATCTGACCCGGCGGCGGCGGCAGACACGGAGGAGCTGATCCACAAGGCCATCCTGCGCAACGCCCAGCTCGATGCCGACAACATCGCGGTGAGCATCCATGGCAGCGAGGTGACGCTCACCGGCTCCGTGCGGTCCTGGGCGGAGAAGAAGCAGGCAGGCATGGCCGCGTGGCGGTCACCGTACGGGTCGGAGGTGCGCAACAACCTCACGGTCCGCGCGTACTGAGCGGCGGGTGGCGGATGCCGCGGCGAGCCTCCGGATCGGCCCGGGAGTTGCTCTCATCGTAGGCTCACCGCAGACTGAACTCTCGGGTTGCGACTGATTCGTCCGCCCGGAGTTAAGGAAACCATCATGACTGAACCGAGCGATTCACGCGTCGGCCTCTACATCGACTTCGACAACATCGTCATCTCTCGCTATCAGCAACTGCACGGGCGGAATGCCTTCCAGCGCGACGGCATCCGCAATTTCGACCGATCGAGCGCGGATGCCGATGCCGGGGTCGCCGCGAGGCTGAACGCCGCGACGGTCGATTTCAACGCGATCATCGATTTCGCCGCGTCATTCGGCACCCTGGTCGTCAACCGCGCGTACGCCGACTGGTCAGTGCCCGTCAATGCGAGCTATCAACGCCAGCTCATGTCCCGAGCCGTGGACCTCACCCAGCTCTTCACCACCACCACGCGGGGAACGAAGAACGGGGCGGACATCCGTCTCGCCGTCGACGTGGTCGAAGACCTGTTCCGCCTGCCCGACCTCACCCACATCATCATCGTCGCCGGGGACTCCGATTACATCGCCCTCGCCCAGAAGTCGAAACGGCTCGGTCGTTTCGTCGTCGGAATCGGAGTCGCGGGGTCGACGAGTACCTCCCTCGCCGCCGCGTGCGACGAATTCGAGGATTATGACTCCCTGCCCGGAATCGTGAAGGTCACCGCGAGTGCGCCCGCGCCCGTCGCCGCAGCGGCCGCGGAGAAGTCCCCGTCGGGCAGGAAGGCGCCCGAGCCCGCGGTGGAGCAGCTGCAGACGCCCCCCATCAAAGCCCGCCTGTTGACGACGGTCCCGATGTTCTCGCACACCGAGGATTCGCAATTCGATGAGCCGGAACCGGCCGAGGACACCGACCCGCAGGTCATCGCGACGGAGCTCCTCGTGCGGGCCCTGAAGATCGGTCACGCGAAAGGCGACGCCGATGAGTGGCTGAACACCGGAGCGGTCAAGACCCAGATGCGCCGGATGGACCCCTCGTTCAATGAGAAGCCGCTCGGTTTCCGCTCCTTCACCGACTTCCTCTCCTCGCGAAGCGACGTGGCCGAGCTGGACGAGGACGGTCCTCAGCGGCTGATCCGGCTGCGCCCGGAGGCCAACGCCGGATACTGATCCGGTCACGGGCCAGGGCGGTTCCGCCGCTTGTTCCGGGTGATGCTGATCATCACCGTTCCGGTGGTCGGGTCACTGCTGATCACGATCATGCTGCTCGGCCACTGGATCGAGATGCGCTCGCTCGCGCAGACCTCCACGGCCCCTGCTGGCCGGCCGCTGGCCGGGCCGCTGGCCGCGGGCGTGCTGGCCCCGATCGGATTCGTGCTGATGGCAGTCGTAGGATCGAAGGAACAAGGATTGCCATCGGTTGCCGGCTGCGCTGGATGTACCGGCAGCTGGAGGAATACAAGTGCTCACTCAACCACGGGTCGTCATCGTCGGCGGCGGAATCAGCGGATTGGCGACAGCGCACTACCTGCATCGCCGGCTCGGCGCGGACGTGCAGCTCAGCCTGGTCGAGGGCGGGACCCGGCTCGGCGGCAAGATCGCCACCGAACGCTTCGGCGGGCACCTGGTCGACGTCGGACCCGATGCCCTGATGGTGCGGGCACCCGCCGCGGCGGCCCTGGTCGAGGACCTCGGGCTCGGCGAGTTCGTCGTGGCGCCGGCCGGGTCCGGTGCTCGGATCTGGTCGCGCGGCGCGCTGCGCCGACTTCCGGCCGGCACCCTGTTCGGGATCCCCGACCGGTTGCTGCCACTGATGAAATCGCGCCTGCTCTCGCCCCTCGGCCTGGCGCGGGCGGCCCTCGACATCGTGCTCCCGGCCCGGTCGTCGCTGCCGGCGGACCCCACGATCGCCGAACTGGTGCGTCCCCGGATGGGCCGTCAGGTCTTCGACCGGCTCGTGGATCCGCTGCTCGGCGGCGTCCATGCGGGCCGGGCCGACGAGCTCAGCGCCCGCAGCACCGCCCCGGACATCGAGGCGCTGGGCAGGGACAACCGCAGTCTCTACCTCGGCCTGCGCCGCCGCCGCCGGAATGCCCCGCCGAAGCCGGCGGGAGCGCCCGGCGGAGCGGCCCTCGTGACCTTCTCCGGCGGGCTGGCCCGCCTGATCGACGCGCTGGCCGACCGTGTCGCCGGCGATGACGTGCGTCTCGGCAGCGCCGCGGTGTCCGTGTCCCGGGAAGGCTCCGGCACCGGTTACCTGGTCGCATTGGCGGATGGGACCGTCATCCCGGCGGATGCGGTCGTCCTCGCCACCCCCGCATTCGTCGCCGCCGGCCTGGTTGCCGCGGAGGCGCCGGACCTTGCGGCCGCGCTCGGCGGCATTCCCTACGTCGACGTGGCCACGATCTGCCTGGCGTACCCGCGCTCCGCGGTCGCCCATGACCTCGACGGCACCGGATTCCTGGTGCCGCCGGAAGAGGGCCGGCTCATCGTCGGCTGCACCTGGTCCAGCGTAAAGTGGCCGCACCTGGCCGATGAGAACACCGTGCTCATCCGCTGCATGGTGGGCCGGCGCCGTGACCAGCGCTGGGTGAGCCTCGACGACGACACCCTGGTCAGCCAGGTGCACGCCGAACTGGTGGAGGCCATGGGCCTGACCGGGCGCCCGACCGAACACCACATCGAACGCTGGCTTCAGGGGATGCCGCAGTACGTCGTCGGGCACGAGGCGCGGCTCGCGGCCGCCGAAGAGGCCCTCGTCCGGCTGCCGGGCATCCACCTGACCGGTTCCGCCTACCGGGGCGTCGGGCTGGCCAGTTGCGTGGCCGACGCCGAGCGCACCGCCGGCAGAATCGCCCAGGTCCTGTCCGATGCGCAGGTCCTGTCCGATACGCGGGCCCGGAGCGAGGCGTCCGCATGAGCGGGCTGAGCATCCCCCTCGGCGAGACCGCCGTGCTGCCGACCGTGCCGCACGAACGACGCGGGAAGGGGCCGGACTACGCAGAGCGCCCCATGCTCGTCTTCTGGGAGACGACCCGCGCCTGTGCGCTCGCCTGCAAGCACTGCCGGGCCAGCGCCACCATGCAGGCCCTGCCGGGCGAACTCACGACCGAACAGGGCAAGGACCTGATCGACCAGGTGGCGGGCTTCGGACGGCCGTACCCGATCCTGGTGCTCACCGGCGGCGACTGCCTGATGCGGCCGGACCTGTTCGAGCTCGTTGACTACGCCACCGGGCTGGGTCTGCCCACGGCGCTCTCCCCGTCCGTCACCCCGACCCTCACCCCGCTGATGATCGAGCGGATCGTGGCGAGCGGGGTCAAGGCGGTGTCGATCAGCCTCGACGGGGCCGTCGCGGCGACCCATGAGGGTGTGCGCGGCATCCCGGGCCACTTCGACGACACCGTGCGCGCCATCCGTGCCCTCGCCGCGGCCGGCCTGACCGTTCAGGTGAACACGACCGTCATGCGTGCCAACGTGGACGAGCTCGCGGATGTCGCGGCCCTGATCAAGAACGCGGGCGCGGCCATCTGGGAGGTCTTCTTCCTGGTGCAGGTCGGCCGCGGCATCTCGACCGAAGCCGTCAGCCCGGCCGAGCACGAGGACATCTGCCACTTCCTCTTCGACGCCTCCCAGCACGGCTTCATCGTGCGCACGGTCGAGGCGCCCTTCTTCCGCCGGGTCGTCGCCCGCCGCCGCGCCGGAGACCCGGCGCCGGTGAGCGAGCGGTACCGCGCGCTGTCAGCGAGGCTCGAGACCCTGATGGGGCCGCCCGCGGGTCTGCCGCGCGCCCAGACCGCGTCGACCCGCGACGGCAAAGGCATCGTGTTCGTCGCGTACGACGGCGAGGTCTACCCCGCGGGCTTCCTGCCGCTCGGCCTCGGAAACGTGTGCACGACGCCCCTGGCCGAGATCTACCGGGACAACGCTCTGCTCAAACAGATCCGGGCGACCGAGTTCACGGGGAGGTGCGGCCGATGCGAGTACGCCGACCTGTGCGGAGGATCCCGTGCCCGTGCCTTCGCGGACAGCGGCGACCCGCTCGGCGAAGACCCCGCGTGCCCGTTCCAGCCCGGCGCCGCGGCCCCCGCGCCCGTCGGTGCCGGCGCGTAGTCGCGGAATGAGCACCACGGTGCTCCCGGCCCTCTACGACGCCGTCCTGCTCCTCGGCTTCGGCGGCCCGGAGGGCCAGGACGACGTGATCCCCTTCCTGCGCAACGTCACCCGGGGCCGGGGCATCCCGGAGACCCGCCTCGAAACCGTGGCGACTCACTACCGCGCCCCCGATGGTGTGAGCCCGGTGAACGGCCAGAACCGGGCCCTCCGGGCGGCGCTCGAGGCCGAGCTCTCGGTCCGTGGCGTCTCCCTCCCGGTGTACTGGGGCAATCGCAACTGGGAACCGTACCTGCGGGACGAGGTCGCGACCGCCGCCCGGGCCGGGCACACCCGGCTGCTCGCCCTCACCACCAGTGCCTACAGCTCCTACTCGAGCTGCCGCCAGTACCGGGAGGACCTCGCGGGGGCGCTCCCCACCGGCCAGGGCGGCGTGCGGATCGACGCGGTGCGCCCCTACTTCGACCACCCCGGCTTCGTCACCCCCTTCGTCGAGGGCGTGCGGGACGCCCTGGCCGCGTTCGCCCGGCGGGGTGTCTCAGTCGCCGACACGCACGTTCTCTTCACGACTCACTCCATTCCGATGACGGATGCCGCCCGCAGCGGCCTCCCGGATCGCGCCCTCGGCCCCGGCGGCGCCTACGAGGCGCAGCACCGTGCGGTCGCCGCGGTGGTCATGGCCGCGTTGCCCGCACCCGCACCCGCCGCCGCACCCGCCTGGTCGCTCGCGTTCCAGTCCCGGTCCGGCCCGCCCGGTATGCCCTGGCTCGAACCGGACGTCAACGACGCGATCACCGACCTCGCCGCGGCCGGCATCCGGGCGGTGGTCGTCGTGCCGCTGGGCTTCATCTCCGACCACATGGAGGTGCTGTGGGACCTCGACACCGAGGCGGCCGCGACCGCCCGCGAGCTGGGGGTCGCGTTCCTGCGGGTGCCGACTCCGGGCGTGCACCCGGTCTTCGTCTCGGGGCTCGTCGACCTGCTGCTGGAGCGCCAGGCGCCCGGGCCGGCCGCGCCGCGCGCCGCGCTGACCGCACTGGGGCCGTGGCCGGATGTCTGCGCTGCGGGGTGCTGCGCGAAGGGCCCGGCCGACGGGCATCCGCGGGGGCGTTAGCAGTACGCTCGGCTGAGGGCGAGACAGGAGCACCGTGACCCATTCGTATCCGCTGTACACGGCCATCAGGGCCCAGTGCTTCTGCTGCCAGGCACTGCAGCCGTTCACGTTCACCTCGGCGACGGACCAGGTCGTCTGCGCATCCTGTCTGCACCACCTGGGCGCGGAGAAGGCCGAGCGCCGCGATGCCGAGCACATCAGGCTCTGGGTCGGCCAGTACGCCGACCAGCAGGAGAACCACCGCCAGTTCGCCGAGAAGTCCCAGGTGGCGGATGCCGAGCAGCAGGCGGTGATCGACGGGCTGGCCGGCCAGGTCGAGCAACTCAGGGGCATCGTGGCAGGCGAGTTCGACCGCGCCGCGAGCGGAGGCGTGCGCGGCCTGTTGGAGAGCGACCTCGTGAAGCGGGCCGAGCGCAAGGCCGTGCTGGCCCAACGCCAGATCGACTGGGCGATGGCCGTGATCTGGCGGGTCGGCCGGCTGCATCACGCCGACTCGGCGAACCCGCTCTCCTGCGTCTGTGGGCGCAGCGTCCTGGTCTGCGCGGAGGGCCGGGCGATCGACCCGCAACGGCAGGCGGTGCTCGACTGGGAGAAGAAGAACGTCGCCCTGCTGCGGGCCGGCTCCCGGCACGCCCTCCCCGACGACCACCCGGCGGTGACCGCCCCGACACGACGGCTCTGAGGTGTGCAGGCCGTCGCCCGGCCCTCAAAAGTGTCGTTTCACCGGCGGGTTCCCACCGGGCATACTCTGGAGTCATGGACCTTCTGCTCAACACCCTGCACATCGCCTCCGCCGTCTTCATCGTCGGCCCGATGGCCATCCTGCCGATGACCGCGATGCGCTCCATGCGCGCCGGCGAAGCAGGACAGGTCGCCTCGTTGGCGAAATCGGTCTACCTGTTCAGCCTCCTGTCGGTGCTGGTGGCGTTCTTCGGCTTCGGCGCCCTCGGCATGGCCGATGCGGACGAGGGCTTCTCCTTCGCCTCCACCTGGGTCTGGCTGTCGATCGTGCTCTACGCGATCGCCCTCGTGATCAACCTGTTCCTGGTGGTTCCCGCGATGCGCTCGGCCGCCGAGACGCTGGCCCAGAACCCGGTCGTCGCCGCCGGCACCAAGGTCGCCGGCTACTCGCGCGTGGCCATGGGCTCCGGCATCGCGTCGCTGCTCCTGGTGTTCGTGGTCGTGCTGATGGTCTGGAAGCCGTAACAACCAGCCGGCCGGGCGTCGAGCCCGGCCTCTAGTCCAGGTCGCCGACCGAGACCAGGCCGTCGTGGCGGCGTCCGTCGAAGATGATCGTCGGGATCTTCACGGTGTGGATGCTCTCCTCGACCAGGGCCTTGTTCGCGGCGATGATGCCGGCCACCTCGTCGGAGGCGGCGACGGATGCGACCGTGGCGACCTGTGCCGGGCTGAGGCCGAACTCGCCGGCCCAGTCCTGCAGCAGCGCGGTGGCCTCGGCCGGCTCCGCACCGTTGATCACGCTCTGCCAGGACACGCCTGCGTCACTCTTTTCCGTGTAGATCCGGCTCAGGATCTGCCAGTCGACGGGAGTCTTCGCGTCGGCGAGCGGGTTGAGGCGCAGCGCCTCGAGGTACTGCGTGACGAGGAGCGAGTTCTTGAACTTGTAGCCGTCGGCCGAGGCGATCGGGTACGCGATGTAGCTGAGGTTCTGCTTCGACGCGAAGCCGGCCTCCTCGATGTTCTCGAAGAGCTGCAGGCAGTAGGTGCAGCCGGGGTCGATGACCTCGAGCGCGGTTTCTTTCTTCGCGTCGAAGGCGTTCAGGTAGCTGGCGTTGGCCGGAAGATAGGCCTTCGCGTCCCAGTTCTGCATCCGGGACGGGATCGCGGAGAACGTCTCGCCGAGGCTGGCGAAGTCGTTGCCGAACGCGCCGATGACGTCGCCCTCGGCCAGGGATTCGCCGAAGCTGGGGGTCTGGTCGGGGATGGAGCAGGCCTCGGCACCCAGGCTGCAGGACGCGGAATCCTGCTTGTTGCAGGTGCCGTAGACGTAGAGGTTCACGCCGCTCTTGACGACGGTGTACCCGCTCCAGATCGTGGTCAGGACGACCAGCACCGCGAGCACCTCGAGCGTCACGCTCGCCGGGCCGACGAGGCCCGGGCGGCGCACGGCCAGCGGGGCGAGGAGGTGGTCCTTCACGTCCTGTTTGAAGGTCGTGTCGCAGGGGCGGAAGGTGACGCGGCGGAGGGTGCAGTTCCACGCCTTGCCGAGGTAGCGGCGGTAGCGGGCCGAGACGGCGGCCATGAATACGAGAACGATGAATGCGGCGATACAGAACACTTACGAGAGGCCTTTCATCAGGCGCGCGAGGGCCTGGACGGCCTTGTCGATGTCGGCCGGGGTGGAGTGCAGTCCGAGGGAGAAGCGCAGCAGCGGCGGCAGGCCGAGCTGTTCCTTGAGGTAGTGGTGGGCGCAGAAGTAGCCGCTGCGCGCCATGATCCCCGACTGGGAGAGGAACACGGCCAGCCGGTGGGAGTCCTGCCTGGGCGCGTAGAGGCTGATCACGGGGCTGGCCTCGGTGTTGAGCAGGGTCAGCCCGGGGATCTCGGCGAGGCCGTCGAACAGTTGCTGCGACAGTGCCGCGACGTGCGCGGCCGGCGTCAGCCCGCCCGGGCGCACGGTGCCGAGCCAGCCGATAGCGCGGCGCAGGGCGATGGTCTCGCCCCAGGCCTGCAGCCCGGGTTCGAGCAGGGCGCCGGGATCGCCCGGCAGCAGGTCGTAGGAGTCTTCGCGAACATCCGCCACCATGCCGCCGCCCACGAAGGTGAGCTCGAGGGATGCGATCAGCTCGTGCGTGGCCACGATCACGCCGAGGCTCGCGCCGTACATCTTGTGCGCGGAGAAGCAGAGCGCGTCCGCGTCGGTTTTTGCCAGCAGGGCGCGGCTGTGCGCCATCGCTTGCGCCGCGTCGAGGATGACGATCCCGCCCCGGGCGTGGGTGTCGCGCACGAGGTCGGTGAGGTTGGTCAGCAGGCGGCCGTCGATGTTGGAGGCGACCGTGACGACGACCACGGCCCGTTCGAGCTGCGCCGGCTGATAGACCAGGGCGCCGTCGGGGGCGCGGTCGAGCACGAGGCGCGGCACGCCCAGCCGGGTGGCGGCCGTCATCGTGGGCAGGAACACCGAGTTGTGCTCGATGTGGCTGGTGACCACGGATGCGAACCGGTCTCGCGGCAGCTGCTGCAGCAGCAGGTTGAGGCCGAAGGTCGTGTTGAGGGTGAAGGAGACCGCCCGCTGGCGCCCCGACAGTCCGAGCAGGTCGAGCACCGCGTGGCGCGCGTCCTGCACCTCGTTGTCGACGCGTGTGCCCCAGGCGTATTTCACGCGCCCGCCGCAGGCGTTGTAGGCCGTGTAGTACTCGGTCAGCGCATCGAGCACCGGCTGGGGGCGCAGGCTCTGGCACGCGGAGTCGAGGTAGACCGAGCCCGGGTCGAGGTAGGAGAAATCGCCGGGTCGGGGGCCTGCGCTGTCGGTCGTGCTCGGGTTCGGCGTTGTGCGCCGGAACAACCCAGTGTGCTTCATATCCTTCGTTTCTTTCGCGCTCATTCTAGGCGAGCAGCCTGACTACTCCGGCGCGGTGAGGGCCCCGCGGGCCTCGACGACACCCATCATGCCGAGGTCCTCGTGGTCGAGGATGTGGCAGTGGTACACGGTGCGGCCGGCGAAGTCCTCGAAGGCGATGCGCACCCGCGCCGACCCCCGCGCCGGCAGGTTGACGACGTCCTGCCACGCGGCGGAGTCCGCGGGCCGCCCATTGGTCTCGACCAGCTGCATCGGCCAGACGTGCAGGTGGAAGGGGTGGTCCATCGGGCTGGTATTGGTCAGGAGCCACTCCTCGACACTGCCGGCCTGCACCGTGGTGTCGACCCGGCCCCCGTCGAAGGTTTCGCCGTTGATGGTGAAGCCCATGCCACCACCCATGCCGCCGCCCATGCCCATCGCGAGGGTCAGTTCCCGGCGGGCCGTCACAGGCCCCCCGCGCAGGTCACGGGCGGCCGGCCGGCGGGGCACGGCGGATGCCGCGGCCACGGCGTCGCCGGAGACGGCGACGGTGGCCAGTGATCCCGTGGCCGTCGACCGGGCCGGGCCGCCCATCATCCCGCCCATGCGGCCACGGTCGTAGGGCAGCGCCCGCAGCACGGCCGTTCCCTCCGCGGCGGTGACCAGCAGGTCGGCGCGGTTGCCGGGAGCGAGCAGGAGTTCCTCCACGTCGCGGGGCGCCTCGAAACGGCCCGAGTCGAGGCCGAGCAGTTGCAGCGTCTGCCCGTCGAGCCGCAGCCGCAGGTAACGCGAGACGCAGGCGTTGACGATGCGCCAGCGCTCCCGTTCGCCCGGGCGGATGCCCAGGGCCGGGTTCAGCTGGCCGTTGACCAGCACGAGTTCGCCCTCGCGGCCGGCCATCCGTTCCGCCCGCCCGGCCGAGGCGACCCGCCCCGACCCGTCGAGCGTGAGGTCGGAGATGATCAGCAGCCGTTCCCGGGCGACCTCCACGGGGTCAGGGTCATCGATCAGGATGGCGCCGTAGAGGCCGCCGAACACCTGGTCGGCGACGACGCCGTGGTGGTGCGGGTGGTACCAGTACAGCCCAGGCGGGTGGTCGGCCGGCAGCCGGTAGTCGTAGTCGAAGGAGTCGCCGGGCTCGATCATGACGAACGGGTTGTCCGCGTTCCCCTCCGGGGAGACGTGCAGGCCGTGCGTGTGCAGGTTCGTCGGTTCATTCAGGCCGTTGTGCAGGCTCACCCGCAGGCGGTCGCCGGCGCGCAGGCGCAGGGTCGGCCCCGGAAGGCCCCCGTTGTAGCCGAGCGTCGTGGCGGTCCTCCCGCCGATCCGCGCCGTCGCGGCGGCGGCATCCAGCCGCAGTTCGAGCACGCCGTCGACGCTGCGCAGCTCGGCGGGCTGGCGGAGGGCATCGCCCGTGGCCAGGCCGTCAGCCGGGTTGCCGGCCGGCCCGGCGGCCCGCCCGGGGCCGCCCTGGCTGGTCCAGAGCAGCCCCGCCCCGCCGACGACGGTGCCGGCGACCCCGAGGCCGCCCATGGTGAGGGCGGTGCGGCGGGTGATCGGTTTCACTCGCCGCCCTCGCCCAGGGTGCGGACCTGTTCGCGGTACTGCTCGGCCGTCAGCTCGCCCTTCGCGAATCGCTCGTCGAGGATCTGGCGGGCGTGGCTGCGGGAAGGTGTGCCGGATCCCGGCGGCGGTCCGGCCTGCGGTGGACCCGCGGGTGGTCCGGCCGAGAGCCGCACGACCAGGACGATCAGCAGCGTGATCCCGATGATGGCGAGCAGGCCGAAGAGCCAGGCCGTCCACCCCATTCCTCCGTCATAGCCCCACATCATGGTCGTTGTCCTCTCGTCGCTGATGGTTCGTTCGTTACTGGGAGTATGCCCCCGGGGGTACCTTCGAGCATCGGGTGCCCTACCCCTGTGCCGGGACCAGAACGGTCCAGGTCGTGCCGTAGTCGTCGCTGGCGACGACGCCCCGGTTGTCCGCGGCGAGGATCCACGGCGCGGAACCGCCGACGAAGCTCAGCGCTTCGGGCGTCCCGTCGGCCTGCCCTCCCGGCGACCAGGGCCCGGCCGCGGCCTCCTGGTGCCAGAGCAACCCGTCCGGGTCGACGCCGACCAGGCCGCCGCCCGCCGAGGCGTCGACCACGTCGATCAGGACCAGGGTCGGCGCATCCTTCAGTGGGGCGAAGGTGCGCCCGGCGTCATCGCTGACGGCCACACCGTCGGCCGTGGTCGCGAACACCCGGTCGGGGTTCGCCGGGTCGGCAGCCAGGTCCCGCAGCGCCAGGGTGGCTCCGGCCGCCCAGGTGGCGCCGCCGTCGTCGCTGACCGCGAGGGTCCCGTCGGCGGCGTCGTAGCCGAAGACCCGGAGCGCGTCGCCTGGCAGAGCCACGGCGTCGAGGTCATGGAAGTCGGTCTGGCCGGCGAGTGAGACGGATCTCCAACTCGCCGCGGAATCCGAGCTGGAGAGCAGTCCGAGGTTCGGTCCGGTCAGGATGGACGGTGAGTCCGGGCCCGGATGCCCGGAGGCCAGCAGCAGCCCGGAGGGTGCCGCCGTGAAGCCCATGGCGTCGAAGACCGGGCCCTCGGTGCGGGTCAGCGCCGTGGTGGCGGAGCGCGGTGCACCCGCCAGGTAGGTGTCCGGGAGGGTCCCGGTGGGAATGGCCCACACCCCCTCGTGCGTCCCGGCGAAGGTCTCACCGGTGGACGAGTCGGCGCCGAGGCCGTGGATGTGCTCGAAACCGGCGGCGGTGGAGGGGGAGGTTGCCGGGGCATCCGTGGCGGGTGTGCAGCCGGCCAGCAGCGCCGTGAGGCCGACGGTGACCGCCGCGGCACCGCCGAGGCGGATGGTTCGGGTCGGGTTCGTCATGGTCAGGCCCTTACAGTGCGCCGAGGAGGTCGGTCATCACGGCGACCTCCTCGGTCTGCGACGCGACGATGGCTGCGGCCAGGGCCTGGGCGTCGGCGTCGGCGCCGTCTTCCACCTCGGTCTGCGCCATGGCGATCGCGCCCTGGTGGTGCGCGATCATCAGCTCGAGGAACATCCGGTCGGCGTCGGCGCCCGAGGCAGTGCCCAGGGTCATCATGTCGGCATCGCTCATCATGCCGTCGGTACCGTGGTCCATGTCGGACATGCCACCGGTGTCGGCGCCCCAGGCGGTGAGCCACGTGGTCAGCTGCTTGATTTCCGGTTCCTGGGCGGCCTTGATCTGCGTGGCCAACTCGACGACGCGCGGGTCGGCGCCCTGCTTGGCCAGCAGGTCGTCGCTCATGGTCACGGCCTGCTCGTGGTGAGGGATCATCATCTGGGCGAACGCGACGTCCGCCGCGTTGGAGGAGGCGGAGGAGGCGGCCGGGGTGCTGCTGGTGCCGGGGCCCGTCGCGGTCGTCGCGCCGCCGCAGGCGCTCAGGGTGAGGGCGGCGGCGACCGCGGCAGCGGCGAGCAGGGAAGGGCGGATGGTGCGGGGAAGGCTGAGCATTGTTCGTCCATTCATCGATGAAGAGTGAGAAACCGGATGCCGCGGGTACGGCGAGGCCGCGCGGCCGGGGAGGTGCGCGGGCGAGGTTTCGGTCTAAACGCGACTGATGGAGAGCAGGGTGAGGCTGGGACGGTGCAGGTGCAGCGGGATGGCCCGGAACGAGCCGACGACGAAGCCGCCCGCCTCGAGCAGGCGCTGGTAGAGGGACGGGCGACGGGCCAGCACCACCACCGCGCCGAGGGCGAGCAGGATGGAGCAGGTCATCGCCAGCATGGCGTGCCCGGTCATCAGGCCCGGTCCGGACGCGTGGTCGACGGCGGACAGCATCGAGGCGGCTGTCCCGGCGATGGCCGGCCCGGCCGCGGCGAGCGGGGTGTGACCTGCAGTGGTGTGGGACGCGGACATGGCGGCGGACGCCGCCGAGGCGGCCGGCATCGCGTGCCCGAGTGCGCTCCCGGCTCCGTGCACCGCCAGCAGGCAGAGCAGCATGGCGACCAGGGCGAGCACGGCCAGGATCGTGCGACGGACGGCCTCACGCAGGGGGCTGAACGCGGTGGCGTCGCTGGTGCGGGTCATCTGGCCTCCGTTCGGGGCGTCCGTCTGGCTATCCGAGCGAAACGTGGTCGCGTCCATCGGATGCCTTCAGGCTACAGGCTTCAGATCGGGCCGGGCTGGGAAGCGCCCGGATCGGGCGACCGTTCAGGCCCCCTGGGCCGGCCCGGGACGGCCGAAGACCGGCCCGTTGCTAGCATCTGCTTAGGCGCTGGGCCGGGAAATATCGGGGGGACAGAATGAGCCGATTGTTTCGGGGCTTGTGGACGGCGGGCCGGCGC
>JACMQV010000039.1 GCA_014376815.1 Cryobacterium sp. | reverse complement strand
CCAGGCCATCCACCGCGGCATGGCCGACAAATCGCGCATGATCCGCATCCCCGTGCACACCGCCGAGAAGCTCAACAAGATCAAGCGCATCCGCCGCGACCTCACCAGCACCCTCGACCGCGAACCCACCCTGCAGGAGCTGTCCGACGCCTCGCAGATCCAGGTAGTCGACGTGATGAGGCTGCTGCGGTACGACAACGAGCCGATGTCGCTGCAGGCACCGGTCGGCGACGGTCTCGGCGACATCTCCGAGCTGATCATCGACGACGACCTCCCCCAGCCCGAGGAACACGCCGTGCTGACCATGCGGGCCACGGACATCGGCTTCTACCTGAACGCCCTGCCCCCGCGCGAACGCTCGATCCTGACCGCCCGGTTCGGGCTGACCGGGGGCGCCCCGCAGACCCTCGACCAGATCGCGGTCGTGCAGGGCGTCACCCGGGAACGGGTGCGGCAGATCGAGAAGCGTGCTCTCGCCCTCCTCAAGGTGCCCTGCCTGGAGCAGTACCTGCGGGAGTACTAGCCTGCGGGAGTACTAGACCACGTCCCAGCGGCCTGCCTAGTTGCGGCCTGCCTGGTCGAGCTCGCCCCGGGCACGACGGCCCCCGGCGAAATACGCGAGCGGGCCGACGAAATTCACCCCGATGAGCAGGGACCACACCGCCTTGGGGCCGTTGACGAGAGCCGCCGGCCGGGTGGCGAGGTCGCGCCACGCGGCCGCCGCGAGGGCGAGTTGCACGGATACGCCCACAATCGCCCCGACCCGCTGCCGCGGGCTCAGGTCACGCCAGTGCCGCACCTTCTTCATGAGGGTTCTCCGTTCAGTGACGAGTGCTTGCCTTCACGGCTCACGCTACTCCCGACCGGCGACGGCGACCACGGCCCTCGCGCCCCGGCTGGCCCGAGCGAAGAAAGCTGCGAAAATGTTCCCGTCGCCTCCGCGCCCCGGGTCACGGATACCGGCCGGGATTTTTTTCTGCGCAGCCGCGTGACGAAAGTCCCTCGCCGCACGTCCTAGTAGTGGCACTGCCCGGTCCGCGTTCGCGGGCATCGGTATCCCCTTCCCTAGATCGGAGCTCCCCCATCGTCGAGACCAGCACATCCGCACCGACCCCGGCTACCGGGACCGGCGAAACCGTCATCACCGACGGAGTTGTCGCGAAGGTCGTCGGCATCGCGGCACGCCAGGTGCCCGGTGTGCACGCGCTCGGCGGCAGCGCCGCCCGCGCGTTCGGGGCGATCCGCGAAGCGATCAGCGGTGCGGATCTCTCCCCCGGCGTGAGCGTCGTCATCACCGACGGCCGGGTCTCGACGGGGATTTCCCTGGTCGTCGAGTACCCCCACGAACTGCGGAAGGTCGCGGACGACGTGCGCGCCGCCGTCAGCACCGCGATCGAGACGATCGTCGGGATGCAGGCCGGCGCGGTCGATGTGACCGTCAAGGACGTGTACCTCGCCGCGGACGACAGCGGCACGGACGACGGCGCCCCGGAGGAGAACGGCAGCGCCAATCACGAACCAACCGAATAAAAAGGACAAACACACATGAGCTTCATCGGATTCCTCATTCTCGGCCTCATTGCCGGCGCCATCGCCAAGGCGATCCTCCCGGGAAACCAGGGCGGCGGCTGGTTCATCACCTTGATCCTCGGCGTACTCGGCGCCTTTCTGGGCGGTTTCCTCGGCTCGGCCATCTTCGGGATTGACCTGGCCGGGTTCTTCTCGATCCAGACCTGGCTCCTCGCGATCGGCGGCTCGATCCTGGTTCTGCTGGTCTACGGCCTGCTGGCCGGCCGTCGCCGGGCCTGATCCCCAGCCGAGAACGACAACGGGCGCACCCTCCGCGGAGGGTGCGCCCGTTTCGCTGTGCGCTGCGTGATCCGGCCGAGTGGCCGCCCCGTCAGTCGCCGCCCCAGGTCCAGTCTTTGGTGTCGGAGGTGATTCCGATCCGGCGACCCTAACCGGCGGGTGCCGCTGGAGGACAGACCATGGCGGCCTGGACCGCCTGCGTCGCCTCGTCTTCGGACCAGGGCAGTGCCGTCACCGGAGCCTGCTCGCCGGCGGCGGCGGGAGCGGTGGACGCGATGGCGAGCAGCGGGCGCGCAGCCGCCTCGGCGAACCCACGCCCGGAGGTCGAGTTGTTGAACGCCACCACCACGGTGAGCCCGCTGGACGGGTCGGCGAAGGCCGCCGAGATGAACCCGGGAATCGATCCGGTCTGGCCGCGCAGCGGGCCGAGCTGCAGTCCGCCGAGACCCTCCCGGCGCCAGTCGGGTGCCCCGGCGCGAGCGGGAAAGGCCGCCCATTGCGCCTCGGACTGTTTTTCGGTGAGCAGGCTGCCCCGGGCGAGGGACTGCGTCCAGGTCTTCAGGTCGGCGAGGTTCGACACGGCACCCCCGGCCACCCCGGCCATCGACGGGGACAGCGCGGTGACATCGACCACAGTGCCGCAGACGGCGTTCCCGGCCTGGTCGAGGACGGTGGCGTAGCCGTTGGGATGCCCGCCGGCGATCTCCAGTTGCTGCGGCCCGGGCAGGCTCGTCCCGGTCAGACCCAGTGGCCGGAGTATGTATCGCTGGTAGAGCGAGGTCCAGTCCTGGTGCGTCGCCTCTTGCAGCGCCAGCCCGAGCAGCACGAGCCCCGTGTCCGACGTCCCGGCTTCCCCGGTCGTGGCGACCCTGGGTAGCCCCATCCCGTTCGCGAGGAGTTCCCCCGTGGGCCAGACCCGGGTGGGGTTGCCCACGAACTGCGGGGCGAGCGCCCGGGTGAAGTCCGCCAGGCCCGAGGTGTGTCCGCAGAGCTGTCCGAGCGTGATGCCGTCGATCCCCACCAGCCGCGTCAGGTGCGTGGAGACCAGGTCGTCGAGCGCCACCGTGCCCTCCTCGACCAGCCGCAGCAGCACCGTGCACGTCATGGGGGCGGTGTTGTTTCCGATCCGGAAGCTCATCCCGGTGTCGAGCGGGAGGGAAACGGTTGTTGCTGTGGTGCCGGGCGCGACGACCCAGGTGCCGGCCCACGGCACCCAGACCCCGGCCAGGGCCCCGGTCGAGCCGGACAGTGCGATCGCCTCCGCGAGGGCGGCGTCCAGCCGGGCGGTCAGCTCGGCGGGTAGCGGGGTCTCGACCTGGGCCGGAACGTCGATCGCGTCGTCTGCGGGTGTGCACCCGGACAGCAGGAGCACGGCCCCCACGACCAGGACCGCCCAGCGATGGTGCCTCCGGCGCTCACCGCGCTCACCGTGGTCGCCGCGGCCGCCGCGGCCGTTCATGGTGTCCCACCATTCATCCGATGACCCCCGTCACACCCTGGCTTCGCGAGGAACCAGGCACCCGTATAGGTGGGAGTGTACCCACGCTGCGCGGCCCCGGCTCCGCGTCGGCCTCACCGAGTCCCGGATGATTCCGAATAGTTACCAAGCACCGCCGGACCGTGACCTGGCCCGCAGTCCCGCCCCTGACCGGGGCGGCCCGGTGCTACTCTGCGGGGTCCGGCAGGGCGGGGCGGGTTTCGGCGGGGTTCGGGGCGGCCGGGCGCGGTCCGCGCATGAACCGCTGCACATTCTCGTCCACGATCATGTCGCTGGGACGCAACGGCCGGGTGAGGTAGAGGCCGTCCAGGCTGGTCAGCCGGCTGAGGGCCACGTAGGTCTGGCCCGGGCTGAACACCCTCGCCCCGAGGTCCACGACGGCGCGCTCGTAGGTGGCGCCCTGCGACTTGTGAATGGTGACCGCCCAGGCCAGCCGCAACGGGAACTGGGTGAACTCGGCCACGACATCCTTGCGCAGCTTCTTCGTGGTCGGGTTGTAGGTGTACTTGAACTTCTCCCACACCGCCGGTTCGACCTCGTGCGTCTCGCCGTCGATGTCGACGTAGACCGTCGAGTCGACCCGGGTGACCGTGCCGATGCTGCCGTTCACCCAGCGCGGGCCGCCATCCTGCGGGGAGTCGTTGCGCAGGAACATGACCTGCGCGCCCACCTTCAGCTCGAGCACCTCGTCGGCCGGGAACGTGCGCCCGCCGAAGTCGCCGGTGACGTCCGCCTTGGCGGTGCGCGCCTTGCCCGAGAGCCGTTTGAGAGCGGATGCGTTGATGCGGTTCACCGCGTCGTTGCGGGTGGCCAGCGTGATCACGCCCTCGCTGGGCGGGGTGCGGGCGCCGGCGGCGTTGAGCGCGCCGCCGATCTCGGCCGTGACCTGCCCGTGGCGTACCGCGTTGAGCATGTGCTTGAAGTCGGCGTCCCGCTGGCGGTGCACCTCGGTGAGTTCGAAGATGCGCAGGTCCGCGCCCTTCCACACCTTCGCGTCGAAGAACCACATCGACCGGTAGTTGTCGGCGAAGTAGGCGCGTTCATCGGAGTCTCCCGGCACGGGGGCCAGTTGGTACGGGTCACCGAACAGCACGATCTGCGCCCCGCCGAAGCTGTCGTTCGGGCGTTGCCTGGCCTGGCGGAGGCTGCGGTCGATGGCGTCCATCAGGTCGGCGTTGACCATGGACACCTCGTCGATGACCACGGTATCGATCGTGTTGAGCAGCTTCCGCACCTGGTCGGACTGGTCGATCGCGTTGTCCGCGATCACGCCGATCGGCAGCCGGAACAGGGAGTGAATGGTCTGGCCGCCGACGTTCAGCGCCGCCACCCCGGTGGGCGCCGCGATCACGATCTGCTTGCTGGTATGCCAGGAGAGGTGGTTCAGCAGTGTCGACTTGCCCGTGCCCGCGCGCCCGGTCACGAACACGTTCTGGCGGGTGCCCTCGATGGCCTGGAATACTTCGGCCTGCTCGCGCGACAGCGGAATCTCAGACACGGTGGGCGCTTTCGGTGGGTTCGGACGGGATATACCACTGTATCCGCCCCGGCTGCGCGAGGCCGCCCGGGGAGCGGGCCGGTGGAGAAGATGCGCATCGTAGGATGTTGGAGTGAGCAACCGGGACGGCAGGCGCCGGCGTAACCAGCGGCGCGCCGTCGTGACCGTCGTCCTCGTGTCCGCCCTGCTCGGCGCGGCCCTCGTCGCCACGATCGGCTCGCTCAACCGCGACCTGTACAGCGCGAGCGGATTCGTGCGGCAGTACCTGGATGCGCTGGCCGGCCAGGATGCCTCCAGCGCGCTGATGCTGCCCGGGGTGACGCCGACCAACGCCCAGCTGGAGGCGGCGAATCTGCCGCAGAACCTCCCCCGCACACTGCTGCGCCCCTCATTGCTGGGCGATCTCACCGACATCCGTCTGACCGGCGACACGGAGGCCGCACCCGACCGTCACACGGTCGTCTACGACTTCCGCCTCGACGGAACACCCGCGCAGATGACGTTCCAGGTGGCACACACGGGCACATTCTTCGGTGTCTTCGACAGCTGGCGCTTCGAGACCAGCCCGCTGGCCGTGCTGCAGGTGACCGTGCTGCACGAGGCGACATTCAACATCGGCCAGCTCACCCTGGACGCCCGCGCCCACGCCGCGGGCGACGCCCCCGCGACGTTCTCCCATCAGGCGTCCTACCTCGCCTTCGCGCCGGCCCGCTACCCGATGGGACACGCGTCGCCCCTGCTCTCCGCGACGCCGCAGACGGTGACGGTGACCGCTTCCGGGGCCACCGAGGTCACGATCGACGCGCAGCCCAACGAACAGTTCCGGAGTCAGGTGCAGGACGAGCTGGACAGCTTCCTGAACGCCTGCACCACACAGCAGGTGCTCCAGCCGTCGGGGTGCCCCTTCGGCATCGAAATCAACGACCGGGTCACCGAACCGCCGCTCTGGTCGATCGCCGAATACCCCAAGGTCACCCTGGCGGCCGGTGACGCCACCTTCGAGATGCCCGAAACCGCCGGCAAGGCGCACATCGTGGTCGAGGTGCAGTCCCTCTTCGACGGGGACGTCACGACCCGCGACGAGGACGTGGCCCTGGCGGTCGCGATCAGCGTCACCGTCAATCCGGATGGCTCGCTCGCGCTCCAACTGCGCTGACTCCAACTGCGCCGACTCCGACGGCGCCGACTCCGACGGCGCCGACTCCGACGGCGCCGCGGCGGCTACTCCGAGCGGTCGCGGGCGGCGAGCCGGGCCAGCTGCGCGTTGTACTCATTGAGCTCGGCGTCATGGGTGCGGTCGGCGTTGCGGTCCTTGCGGCGGGTCTCCTTCTCGTCGCTGTGACTCCACTGGATCGCCACGGCGATGGCCAGGGCAATGGTCGGGATCTCGCCGACGCTCCAGGCGATCCCGCCGCCCATCTGCTGGTCGGCGATGCCGCTGAGTCCCCAGTCACGTCCCATCGCCCCGTACCAGTCCGCGAGGAGCAGCCCGGTTCCGGTCATCAGCGTCACCCCGAAGAAGGCGTGGAAGGCCATGGTCCCCAGCAGCAGGATCAGGCGGCCGGCGTAGGGCAGCCGGTAGGGCACGGGGTCGATGCCGATCAACGACTGCACGAACAGGTAGCCGGTGATCAGGAAGTGCACCACCATCCACTCGTGGCCGATGTGGTCGGTGGTCGCCCAGCTGAAGAGCGACGAGTAGTAGAAGACCCACAGCGACCCCGCGAAGAGCGCCGCGGCGACCAGCGGATTGGCCAGGATGCCCGCGTACCGGGAGTGCACCGCCAGCAGGATCCACTCGCGCGGGCCACGGCTGTCGTCCTGCCGTTTGCGGATCGCCCGCGCGGCGAGGGTCACCGGGGCCCCCGGGACCAGGAACACCGGCACCAGCATGGTCAGGGCCATGTGCATCAGCATGTGCGAGGAGAACAGGTACTGCGCGTACAGGTTCGCTCCACCATTGGTGATGTAGAAGAGAACGAGCATGCCCGTCACCCAGAGCACGGTGCGGAAGACGGGCCAGTCGTCCCCGCGACGACGCAGGCGAACCACCCCGGCGACGTAGAAGAAGATCCCGAACGCGCAGAACAGCACCCACGCCAGGTCGAAGCTCCATTCGGTGAAGTACCTGCCGAAGGTGAGTTCGGGCGGCAGGAACTCGCCGGTCAGGATCTGGGCGGGCGTCGACGTGGGCACCTGGGTCGCCGTGACCTGCGCCACCGGGGTTGCCGTCTTCGCGAGAGCCGCCGCCACGCCGGAGGCCAACCCCATGAAGCCGAGCTCGGCCACGACGAGCCACCAGAACCAGCGGCCGCCGTGCGGGCTTCCTGACCGCTCGGAGCGTTGCATCCGCCGGACCAGGACTCGGCGCTGCACGGCGCCGAAGACGCCCAGCGCGGTCAGGGCGAAGACCTTGACCAGCACCAGGATGCCGTACGGCGTGAACAAGCGTTCCCAGGTACCGAGACGCAGCTCGGCGCCGACGTAGCCGGAGGCCGCGACCACGACGAAGCTGACCAGAGCGAGGGTGGAGTACCGGGCGATGACCACGTCGATGCGAGCGCCGGCCAGCGTCTTGCGGAGCACGATGATCGTGAGCAGTCCGCCCAGCCAAATCGCAGCGAAGACGAGGTGCAGCCCGAGCGCCGTGATGGCGACGTTGTGGCCCTCGGCGCCGGCCGCGTGGCCCTGGAGCGCCATCGGCACCAGAGCGCCCACCGCCAGGACCGTGACGAAGACGAGCCCGGTCTGGGAGCGCACCGCGAAGCAGAGCACGGTGACGGCGGCCGCGATCAGGGTGGTGCCGAGCCAGGCCTGGCCGATTTCGATGTCGCTGAAGAACTGCCCGGCGGTGGCGCTGAACCGGTCGTCAAAGCTGAGCGGGATGGTCGTCACCTGCAGGAAGGTGAAGAAGCCGGTCAGGGCGGATGCGACGGTGAAGACCGCTGCGGAGCCGGAGGCGAAGTCGATCGCCGTGTTGTACTCGGGCTCCCGGGGGCTCAGCGCGAAGACGGTGAGCACGAGGGCGCCGATGGTTCCGGCTGCGGAGAGGTTCACCAGCAGTTTGGCCACGGGAAGGCCCCAGCGCACGACCGGCCCGGGATCGGCCAGCAACTGGGCGGCCGCGCCGCCCCCGTAGGCCAGGGCCGCGAGCGTGGCGAGAACGGCGACCAGCAGGAGCGCTGCCGGACCGGAGATACGTACGAGACGAGGCACCGACTAAGACTAACCGCGCGGGCTGCGCTCCGGCGCCCCCGCCCTCTTCGCCATCGCCCGACAGCCTCCGCCACCGCGTCAAAAAAAGGGCGCCGACCGAAGTCGACGCCCTGTCTTCTGTGGTGCGAAACCTACTTGGCGGCAGCCTTGAGCTTGCTACCAGCGGTCAGCTTGACGCGGTGGCCCGCGGCGATGGCGATTTCTTCGCCGGTCTGCGGGTTGCGGCCGGTGCGCGCTGCGGTTGCGGTGCGCTCGACTCCGAGCCAGCCCGGGATCGTGACCTTGCCGTCGTTCGCGACGGTGTCGGCCAGAGTTGCGAAGAAAGCGTTCAGAACGCTGTCGACTGCAGCCTGGCTCTGGCCAGAGTCTGCGGCAACCTTGGCAACGAGCTCGGTCTTGTTCAGCGACTTGTCAGCCATTGAGTGTCCTCCTCGGACCTTTGTCTGTAAAAACAGGT
>JACMQV010000267.1 GCA_014376815.1 Cryobacterium sp. | reverse complement strand
GCTGCGCGCCAACTGGCAGGAAGACGCCCGCTGGGAGCCGAGCCTGGACGTCGCCGAGCGCGACCGTCTGCTGCGCAACTGGAAGAAGGCCGTCACCAAGTCCCTGGACTGGGTCGACGCCCACGTCGTCTAGCCCCCCCCGCACCACCCCACCCCCTCCACCCGCGACCGGGCGGCCGTCCTCGCCCGCCGGGTTTCGGCATCCGTGCCGCCAGTTCCTCTCGTCCTTGCGCATAACTCCTGCAAATTCTCGGACGTCCGCTCCGGAGGCCTGATTTTCCGGGCCACCCGGTGAACTCGCGCACGATTTGCAGGAGTTATGCACAACGGAGCGGGGTGCCTGTTGTCCCCAGATCCTGGATCGACGTAGGGACCCCGGGCCGGTGCCCGTCACGATCGCGGTATGACTTTCTTCACCGGCCTGGACTTCGGTTCGAGGCGCGTCGTCCACCGCCACGACCTGCTCGCGGCGGGAATGTCGGGAGCCCAGATCACCCTCGCCGTCCGCACGCAGTCGCTGCTCCGGGTTCGCCGCGACCATTACGCGCTGCCCGGGACCGATCTTCACACGCTCGAGGCCGTCTGCGTCGGCGGTCGCCTGGGCTGCGTGTCGGCGGCGAACGAACTGGGCATCTTCGCCTTCGACGCGCAGTTCACGCATCTGCATGTGGCGCGCGAGGCGTCCCGTCTGCGTGCCCCGCACAGCCGTTTCGTGCCCCTGGCCGAGGCCCAGCGCAACGGCGTCGAACTGCACTGGGGCCCTCTCCTCGACCCGGGAGACGGCACGGAGTACTGCGTGGGCGCCCGGGATGCCCTGGCCCAGATCATCCAGTGCCAGCCACGCAATTTCGCTCTGGCGGCCCTCGACACTGCGTTGCACGAGGGACGAATCAGCAGGGGCGACGTTCCGGCGATTTTCACTCATGTGCCGGACAAGTACCGGAACCTTCGATCGCGCATCGACGCGCGGTCCGATGCGGGGCAGGAGACCGTCCTCCGGCAGCTGATCATCGACGCCGGTCTGCACTGTGACATCCAGGTGCGGATTGAGGGTGTGGGCCGCGTGGACCTGCTCGTGGAGGGGTGCGTCGTCGTCGAAGCGGACAGCCACAAGTATCACAAGAGCTGGAGCGACCACATTCGGGACCGCACCCGGGACCGCCTGCTCGCGGGGCTGGGCTATCCGTCGTTACGCGTGCTCTACCAGGACATCATGTTCGATCCTGAGGGTGTGATCAGGGCCATCCGCACCCTGGTGAGCCTCTGCCGCGCCGGCAGCGTTCACGTCTGATCCGGGATCGACGCTCGGACCCGAGGCGGCACCTGCCGTGTGCATAACTCCTGCAAATTCTGCGGGCCGGATCCGGCTGGCCCGGAATGACGGGCCTCGACGAGGCGGCCTCGTCAAATTGCAGGAGTTATGCCAAGGACGGGGCCGAGAGGGCGGCGGGGAGTTGCGCGAGACCGGTGATCCGGATGACGCCCAGCCGGGTGGCCTCGGCCGCGTCGAGAACGGATGCCGCGGCCGGGACCGCGTCGAGAACGGATGCCGCTGTTCGGTCGAGCCAGACCCCGGTCAGGCCGGCCGCCGCCGCGCCGATCGCGTCGGTGCGCAGCCGGTCACCCACGTAGACGGTCGCCTCGGGAGCGGCCCCGAACACCGTGCAGGCGTGCTGGAAGATCCGGGCGTCCGGCTTGGCGAAACCGACGGTGCCGGATGCGATCACGTGCTCCACCCGCGCGTCGAGGCCGGTGGCCGACAGCTTCCGCCCCTGGGGCGCCGACTCGCCGTTGGTGATCAGGCCGATCCGCACGCCCGGGAAGGCCACGCCCAGAGCGTCGAAGCACGGAAGCGCATCCTCATGGAGGCGCCAGCTCGCCCGATAGTGCTCGAAGTACTCGTCGAACCAGTGCGCGGCCGCCGGTGCGCTCAGGCTGACGCCGTGCGCCGCCGCGAAGTCGCGGGCGCGCGCCTGGCGCTGTCCGGAGAAGTCCAGACGGCCGGCGAGGTAGGCGTGGTAGTGCCGCTCCTCGAGCTCGTCCCAGAGCGCCAGCGCCTCGACCGGGTCGGCGTCGGAGAAGGCGCCGCCCAGCGAGGCCAGATGACCACGGATGCCGTCGGCGACGGCACCGCGGTGGGCGAACAGGGTGTCATCGAGGTCGAAGAGCACGACCGCGGGCGCGGCGCGCATCCGCTAACCGGCGACGCCGGCCGGCCAGCCGGGCTTCGGCGCGCGGTCGTCGGTGGCGCGCAGGCGTCCGTGCCAGGCCGGGGGGTGCGTCCCGTCGCGGTGCACCTGCACGGCCCGCGCCTCTCCCGTGAACGTGAACCCGGCCCGCCAGGCGGTGCGCGAGGAGGGCATGTTCCCGACCAGGCACTGCCACTTGACGGCGTCGACGACTCCGTTGGCGAAGACCCAGTCGATGACGAGCCGCTGGGCCTCGGGGATGAGGCCGCGCCCCCGGTGCGGTGCCCCGAGCCAGTAGCCGAGTGACGCGTCGGGCACGCGGAAGCCGATCACACCCAGCAGCTCGGGCGAGTCGGCGGCCCGTACGGCCCAGGTGTACTCGAGGCCGGAGGCCCAGCCGTCGGGCACGTAGCCCGAGATGAACGAGTCCGCGTGCGCCCGGGTGTACGGCCACGGGACGGTGAGGTACTTCTCGAAGAGCGGGTCCTGGCAGTACGCGAAGACGCGCTCGGCGTCCGCGGGGCAGGGCTGATCCAGCCGCAGCAGCGCTGAAGACAGGGCGATCGGCTCCACGGCTAGCGGCGCGGGAGCAGGCCGACGCGGTCGAACGCGCGAGCCAGCGTGGCGTTGGCCACCGTGGCGGCCCGGTCGGCGTTCAGGGCGAGGAGTCGGTCCAGTTCGGCCGGGTCGTCGAGGAGCTCCAGAACCCGCGAGCGGATCGGGCCGAAGGTGCCCGTGACCACCTCGGCCAGACCCTTCTTCAAGTCGCCGTAGCCGCGACCGGCGTACTCGTCCTCGATCGACTGGATGGTACGCGCAGCGAGCACCGAGTAGATGGTCAGCAGGTTGGAGACGCCCGGCTTGTTCTGACGGTCGAAGACCACGCCGCCATCGGCATCCGTGACCGCGCGCATGATCTTCTTCGCCGTCACGGCGGGCTCGTCCAGCAACCAGATCACCCCGGCGTGGGACTCGGCCGACTTGGACATCTTCGACGTGGGGTTCTGCAGGTCGTAGACCTTGGCGGTCTCCTTGACGATGTCGACCTCCGGCACGGTGAACGTCTGGCCGAAACGCGCGTTGAAGCGTGCCGCGAGGTCCCGGGTCAGCTCCACGTGCTGGCGCTGGTCTTCGCCGACCGGCACGATTTCGGTGTCGTAGAGCAGGATGTCCGCGGCCATCAGCATCGGGTAGGCGAACAGTCCCACGGTGGTCGCGTCGGACCCCTGCCGGGCGGACTTGTCCTTGAACTGGGTCATCCGGCTGGCCTCGCCGAAACCGGTGATGGTGTTCAGCACCCAGGCCAGCTGGGCGTGGGCGGCCACATGCGACTGCACGTACAGCGTCGACGCGGACGGGTCGATGCCGCTGGCGATGTACTGCGCGGCCGTGCGCCGGGTGTTCTCTCGCAGCTTGGTCGGGTCCTGCGCCACGGTCAGGGCGTGCAGGTCCACGATCGAGAAGTACGCCTCGTGGGTCTCCTGCAGCGCCTTCCAGTTCAGCAGGGCGCCGATGTAGTTGCCGATCTGCAGCGAGTCGGCCGACGGCTGCATGCCGGAGTAGAGGCGGGGTTTGCTCATGTGATCAGATCTTTTCGTAGCGTGTGGCCGCCGTCAGAGCGGCGGCGCGAGAGGGAGGGGGAGTCAGAGGGAGTAGTCGACGACCACGGGGGTGTGGTCGGACCAGCGCTGGTCGTAGGCGGCCGCACGGTCGACGGCGTAGGCGGTGACGGATGCCGCCAGCGCCGGCGTCGCGAGCTGGTAGTCGATCCGCCAGCCGGTGTCATTGTCGAACGCCTGGCCGCGCCAGGACCACCAGGTGAACGGCCCGTCCACTTCGCCGGCCCATTTGCGTCCCACGTCGACCCAGCCGAGGCCGCCGCCCGCGTTGTAGTCGGGTGCGTCCTCGGCCCCGACAATGCGGTCGAAGTAGGCGCGTTCCTCCGGCAGGAAACCGGCACGCTTGACGTTGCCGCGCCAGTTCTTGATGTCGAACTTGCGGTGCCCCACGTTCAGGTCGCCGAGCACGACGGCCCGCTCACTGTGGGCGGCCAGTTCCGGCAGCCGGGCGAGCATGGCGTCGAGGAACGTGTACTTCTCGGCCTGCTTCGGGGTGGCCACCTCACCCGAGTGCACGTAGGTGCTCACGACCGTGACCAGCTTGCCGTTGACCTCGTAGTCGGCCTCGAGCCAGCGGCCGGCGCTGTCGAACTCCGCGGCGCCGAGTTCGACGCGGTGGATGGTCGCGGTGGATCGGCTGGCCAGGGCGACTCCGGCCCGGCCCTTCGCGGTCGCGGCGTCGTGCAGGATGTTCCACTCCGGGCCGAGCAGCCCCTCGAGGTCCTCGGTCGACGCGCGAACCTCCTGGATCGCGAGGATGTCGACGTCCCGCTGCGCCAGCCACTCGCCCATGCCCTTGCGGTAGGCGGCGCGCACGCCGTTGACGTTGACGCTGGCGATGCGCAGGCGAGCCGGCGACCCGGGGGCGGCCGGCGACCCGGGGGCGGAACCGGCGGAAACAGCGGAAACAGCGGGAGCGGCGGATGCTGCAGCAGCGGGGGCGGAGGAGGCAGGCGTGGACGGCATGGTTCAATTCTAGGTTGGGCCGGGCTCGCCGCCGGGTGGCGGGGTCGCGCCATACCGCTCGGCCCGCTTCTCCGCGTTCCGCAGGCGCCGCGCGGCACCCCCGCGCTGGTACCACGCGGCTTCCTCGTGCTCGCGCCTGGCTTCTCGCAGGTCGGCGAGTGAGGCCACCCGCAGCGCCTCGGCCTCGGCCCGGGCCTGCTCCGCGGCGGCCTCCTCCGGGTCGACCCGGATCGGGGTGATTCCCCGGGCGTCCATTCCGACGGCGATCCACGACGCCGTGAGCAAGATGAGCGTGTTCGTCAGGTTGAACCAGATCAGCAGCCCGATGATCGCGGCGAAGGTGGCCAGCAACGGGTTGGCGCGCGAACCGCCGATGAGGAGTGTCCCGGCGAGCTTCAGCAGGCCGAGCGCGATGCCGCCGAGCAGCGAACCGTGCAGCAGTTGCCGCCGGGGGATCCAGACCCGCGACAGAACCCGGAACAGGGTCGCGAGGGTGAACGTGTCGATGGCGAGCACGACCAGGAGACCGATCGTGCGCGCGCCGGCGTTGAACCAGAACGACTCGCGCGAGATGCCGAGGGCGTCCAGGATGCCGCCGAGCGCCTCGGTGCTGGCCAGGGAGATCAGCGCGGAAATGATCAGGGCCACCCCGAACAGAAGCCCGAGGCCCAGCTCACGCAGCTTGACCAGGAGGAAGAAGGTGCCGTCGCGGGGCATCCGGAAGATGGTGCGCACGGCCTGGGTGGTGGTGGACAGCCAGCCGAGGGTGGTCCAGAGCAGGCCGATCAGGGCGACCGCGCCGGTCCAGGTGAGCACGCTGGCGCTGGCGAGCTGAGCCGGGTCGATCACCCCGGCCTTGCCGATCAGGCCGGGCACGGACTGGTTGATGATGCCGATCAGGGCGTCCAGGAGGTCCGGATTCGAGCGGAGCCAGAGGCCGGCGACCGAGAAACCCAGCCACAGGGCGGCGAAGACCGCGAAAACGGCCTGATAGGTCATCCCGCCGGCCAGGATGGCGCCGCCGGTCTGTGCGTAGTGGGTGACGGCCCGCATCACGCGCAGGCTCTTCACGGTCCTGATCAGGACCGTGATCGGCTTGTCGGGGGTGCTCGTGTTCACTGGATCAGCCTAGTCAGAGCCGCCGCGCGGGGAAGACACGAAGAACCCCCGTGCCGTTGCTGCCGGCACGGGGGTTCTGTC
The DNA here is from genome assembly GCA_014376815.1 of Cryobacterium sp. Lineage (GTDB taxonomy): Bacteria > Actinomycetota > Actinomycetes > Actinomycetales > Microbacteriaceae > Cryobacterium. The sequence continues at coordinate 1,678 of JACMQV010000267.1, read as the reverse complement.
GTGTCTGGTTAGATCGATCCTCGCAGCATGGCCTGCTTGACCTCGGAAATGGCCTGGGTGACCTGGATTCCGCGCGGGCAGGCCTCGGTGCAGTTGAAGGTGGTGCGGCAGCGCCACACGCCTTCCTTGTCGTTGAGGATGTCGAGGCGGACGGCCGCATTGTCATCGCGGGAGTCGAAGATGAAACGGTGCGCGTTCACGATCGCGGCCGGGCCGAAGTACTGGCCGTCGGTCCAGAACACCGGGCAGCTCGACGTGCAGGCGGCACAGAGGATGCACTTGGTGGTGTCATCGAAGCGTTCGCGCTGGGCGACGGTCTGGAGGCGTTCCTTTCCGTTCGTGGGGGCGTTGTTGGCGACCAGGAAGGGCTGCACGGCGCGGAACGATTCGAAGAACGGCTCCATGTCCACGATCAGGTCCTTCTCGAGCGGCAGGCCCTTGATCGCCTCCACGTAGACGGGCTTCGTGATGTCCAGGTCCTTGATCAGCGTCTTGCAGGCCAGGCGGTTGCGGCCGTTGATGCGCATCGCATCCGAGCCGCAGATGCCGTGCGCGCAGGAACGGCGGAAGCTCAGGCTCCCGTCCTGCTCCCACTTGATCTTGTGCAGGGCGTCCAGCACCCGGTCCGTCGGGTACATCTGCACGTCGAAGTCGTCCCAGTGCGGTTCGGCGTCGACCTCAGGGTTGTACCGGCGGATGATCAGCGTGACGGTGAAGGACTCGATGGCCTCCGGCACCACGGGGGTGGTCGCTGCATCCATGGTTGCGGTAGTCAACTCAGTACTTCCTTTCCATCGGCTGGTAGCGCGTGATGGTGACCGGCTTCCAGTCCAGCGCAATGTGGTCGGCGGCGTCGGCGGAGTGCGGGTCCCCGGTCAGGTACGCCATGGTGTGAACCAGGTAGTTCTCGTCGTCGCGCAGGGGGAAGTCGTCGCGCATGTGGCCGCCGCGGCTTTCCTTGCGGTTGCGGGCGGAGAACACGACGACCTCGGCCAGGTCGAGCAGGAAGCCGAGTTCGACGGCCTCGAGCAGGTCGGTGTTGAATCGGCGGCCCTTGTCCTGCACGCCGATGTTCTTGTAGCGCTCCCGCAGCGTGTGGATGGTGTCGGTGACTTCCTTGAGCGACTCGTCGGTGCGGAACACCTGCGCCTTGGCGTCCATCATCTCCTGAAGCTCCTTGCGGAGCACGGCGATGCGTTCGGTTCCGGTCGAGGTGCGGATGCCTTCGAGCAGGTTCTTCACGAAAGCCGCGGCGTTCTCGGGCAGCGGCGTGAAGTCGACGTCCTTGACGTACGCGACGGCGTTGTTGCCGGCCCGCTTGCCGAACACGTTGATGTCGAGCAGCGAGTTGGTGCCGAGACGGTTGGAGCCGTGCACGGAGACGCAGGCGCATTCGCCGGCGGCGTACAGGCCCGGCACCACGGTCGTGTTGTTGCGCAGCACTTCCGCGTTCACGTTGGTCGGGATGCCGCCCATCGCGTAGTGCGCGGTCGGCATCACCGGAACCGGCACGGTGACCGGGCCGACGCCCAGGTACGTGCGGGCGAACTCGGTGATGTCGGGCAGCTTGGTCTCGAGCCCCTCGGCGCCGAGGTGGGTGCAGTCGAGGTAGAGGTAGTCCTTGTTCGGTCCGGCGCCGCGGCCTTCCGCGACCTCCTTGACCATGCAGCGGGCGATG
>JACMQV010000266.1 GCA_014376815.1 Cryobacterium sp. | reverse complement strand
CGGGCCGCAGTACGCCAGCGCTGGCTTCATCGCCGATTCCAAGACCGGCGACATCGTCAACGGCTCGCAGCAGCAGTATCTGGTGCGGGACAGCAGCATCGGTGCCTGGTCGAACGGCGTGTGGAACCAGGTGTTCGCCGGGGTCAAGGGTGCGCCGGCGGAGTCCTACCCCGAGCCCCCGTACACCACGCTCGCCAAGAGCCCGGCCAGCCGGGAGAAGCCCTACCTCTTCATCGATTCCGCGGGTGCGTGGCAGGTCTTCGTGCCGGCGCCCAGGAACAACTACACCGGAACCACCTGGGAGAGCGGACCGACGCCCGGGCGCGCGATCGCATTGTCCAAGTTCTTCATCGCCAAGCCGTCCGATTCGGCATCCGCCATCAACAGCAAGCTCGCCAAAGGCCTGAACCTCCTGTTCACACCCGGGGTGTATGACGTCGACAAGACGATCGCGGTCAAGGCCGCGGACACCGTGGTGCTCGGCATGGGCCTGGCCACCTTAACGGCCGTGAACGGTGCAGTGGTGATGACCACCGCCGACGTCCAGGGCATCGACATCGCCGGCATCACGATCGATGCGGGAACAAAGAACTCGCCGGTTCTGCTCCAGATCGGCACCAAGTCCGGCCATCGTGGCACGAGCAGTCCGGCTAACCCGACCGCCCTGCAGGACGTGTTCTTCCGGATCGGCGGCCCGCACGTGGGCAAGGCCACTGTCAGCCTGGAGGTCAACACCGACAACACCATCCTCGATGACATCTGGGCCTGGCGGGCCGATCACGGCAAACCCGGCAGCGTCGGTTGGACCGTCAACACCGGACAGAACGGCGTCATCGTCAACGGCGACAACGTCACCGCCACCGGACTCTTCGTCGAGCACTACCAGCAGTACAACGTCATCTGGAACGGGGAGAACGGCAGGACCGTCTTCTTCCAGAACGAACTGCCCTATGACGCCCCCAACCAGGCAGCCTGGCAGCACGACGGCGTCCTGGGCTGGGCCGGTTACAAGGTCGCCGACACGGTGACCACGAACGAGTTGTGGGGCGGTGGCAGTTACGTCTTCAACAACGTCGATCCCACCATCCACGCCTCGGTCGGTTTCGAGGTGCCCCGCAAGCCGGGCGTGAAGCTGCACAACCTGCTGACCGTCCAGCTCGGCGCGGGAACCCTTGACCATGTCATCAACGACAAGGGGTTGCAGGTGACTCAGGCCGGTGTCGGGATTCCCAGTTGCGTGAAGCTCTATCCCTCCGACGACGCGACGCCGCCGACTGTCGCCATCACCGACAACGTTGACGGAGCCACGGCGACCGGCAAGGTCACGTTCACCTTCACCTTCAGCGAGGATGTCTGCAGCTTCACCGCCGACGACATCGCCGTCACCGGTGGCTCGCGGGGATCGTTCACCCGCGTCGATGCCAAGACGGCCACCCTGGTGGTGCCGCCCGCGGAGAATGCGAGCGGAACCATCAACGTGAGCATGGCGGAGGCGACGTTCACCGATCTGGCGGGCACCGCCAATACCGCCGCCGCCACCGCGGAGCAGGGGTTCAACACCACGACGCCGCTGACGGTTGCCATCTCGGACAACGTCCCGACCGCAACCGCGACCGGCGACGTGACGTTCGCGTTCGCGTTCAACAGGGACGTCGGCACCAGCTTCACCGACGATGACATCGTGGCCACTGGTGGCACGAAGGGCGCGTTCGTTCGCGTCGACGCCACGCACGCCACCCTCGTGGTCTCGCCCCCGGCCGACTCGACGGGAACCGTCGCGGTCAGCGTGGCCGCGGGGACGTTCACCGATCTGGCCGGCAACGCGAACGCCGCCGCCGCCACCGCGCAGCAGGCGTACAACACGACCTCGACGCCGCCGCCGCCGCCCGCATGGGCGCTCACGTTCGATGACAGCGCGAAGGTCTACACGCTGACTGACTTCGGCAACAACGGCGGAGCCGTGGTGGCCGACCCGGCCGGTGGTGCGAACAAGGTGGCCACGGTGTCCAAGTCGGTCACGGCGTCGGCGACGGCGGGCAGCACGGTGTCCACCGGTGCGAACCTTTCCGTCGACACGATCCCGTTCACGGCCACTCAGACCCGGATGACGATGCGGGTCTACAGCCCGGCCGCGGGCGTGCGGGTTCGGATGAAGGCCGAGAACGCCGCCAACCCGGGACAGAACGTCGAGACGGATGCGTTCACCACGATATCCGGCGCGTGGGAGACCCTCACGTTCGACTTCGGCGACACGTCCACGCACCTCATCCCGGACGGGCCGACGACCTATGACCTGACCAAACCGACCCAGAATTTGAACCTGACCAGCACCTACAACAAGGTCAGCGTCTTCTTCGACTACTTCGTCGGCGTCGGCGGCTACGCACCCATGCCGGCCGACCGGACGTACTTCTTCGACGACCTGAGTGGGGTGTCCTGACCTGACCCGCCGTGCGCCTCAGCCGTGGTTTCCACGGGTGGGGCGCACGTCTATTCGGCGGCGTGCGCCTCCAGGAACTCGTACACCTCGGTGTCGTCGACACCGGGGAAGGTGCCGCTGGGCAGCGGGGACAGCACGTGGGCGTGCAGGCGCGCGCTCGGCCAGGCTTTGCCGGCCCAGCGGGACGACATGTCCGACGCCGGCCGCCGGCAGCAGGACTCGTCCGGGCAGCGGGAGACGGCCCGTTGCGTGGTCTCACGGCCCCGGAACCACTTGGCCTGCGCGAACGGCACCCCGACGCTGATCGAGAACTCGCCGCCATCCATCGCTCCCGTCTGGGTGGCCGACCAGAAGGTGCCCACCGGGGTGTCGGTGTACTGGTAGAACTCGGTGGTGCGGTTCGTGTGGGTGAAGGCGCTGCGGGCGCTCCACTGCTTGCAGACGAACTGGCCCTCGATCGACCCGGTCACGTCGGCGGGCAGCGGGAGGCCGTCATTCTCGTAGCCCTTCTGCAGGGCGCCGTCGCCGGTGACGCGCAGGAAGTGCAGCGGCATCTCCAGGTGGGAGGTGGCCAGGTTGGTCAGCCGCAGCGCCGCGGCCTCGTGGGTCACCCCGAACGCGTCCCGGAAGTCCTCGACCGACAGCTCGCGTTCCTGTTTGGCGTGGGAGAGGAAGGCGACAGAGGCGTCCTGCGGCATCAGGCAGGCGGCCGCGAAATAATTGATCTGCAGGCGCTGCCAGAGGAACTCTGCGTAGCTGTTCGGGCGTTCGTGGCCGAGCAGCCGGTGCCCCATCGCCTGCAGGGCCATCGAGCGCAGGCCGTGGCCACCGGGGATGGAGGCCGGCGGCAGGTAGATGCGGCGGGTGACCAGGTCGGTGACCGACCGGGTCGAGCCCGGAAGGTCGTTGACGTAGATGAGGCTGAAGCCGAGTTGCTCGGCCATCACGCTCACCTCTCGGTGCGTGAGGGCGCCCGAGACGTGACCGGATGCCCGCACCCGGTCCTCGGCCAGCCGCTCGATGTCGGGCATGTAGTTGTCCTGGGCGCGCATCCGCTCGCGCAGCTCCGTGTTCGCGCGCCGGGCCTCCTCCGGCGTGGCGATGGCCTCGCTGGCCCGGCGGGCGAGCTCGCGGTGCAGGCCCAGCAGGGATTCGATCGCCGCCAGCGGCATCCCCTTGGTCACCTTCACCTGGGGCAGGCCGAGCGCCCCGTAGAGCGGGTTCTTCTGCGCGCGCGCCAGCTCGATCTCGAGGGCGGCCCGAGTGTTCGGTGCTTCGGTGTTCAGCAGATCGGTGACCTGCACGTCCAGCGCCGTCGCCATCTCCTGCAGGGTGGAGAGCTTGGGCTCCCGCCGGCCGTTCTCGATCAGGGAGAGCTGGCTGCCGGCCAGGTGCACGCGCTCGCCGAGCTGGTCGAGCGTGAATCCGCGCTCGGCGCGGTAGTGACGGATGCGGAGTCCCAGCGTGATCAGATCTGATGAGCGTGTTGGCATTCCTTAACGATAGCGAAAGAATCGCATTTCTTAACGGGACTATCTTGGTTTTCACCCCGATTCAGGGCGCATTCTGGATTCGATGGGCAATGTTACCTGCCCGCACGACTTCACACACCACTGGTGTCACACCGGATCGACCACGAAAGGCCAGGAGATGACCATCGCGAATTCCCATGTACAGACCGGCGGGGGAGAGTCCAGCAGCGCTGCCGGGACCACCGATCCCAACCTTCAGGCCTGGGTGGACGAGATCGCCCGGCTGACCCAGCCCGACGCCATCGTCTGGTGCGACGGATCGCTGCGCGAGGCCGACGTGCTGGCGAAGCAGCTCGTCGCCGAGGGCAAGCTCATCCACCTGAACCCCGAGTGGCGCCCGAACAGCTACCTGGCCCGCACCAGCCCGTCGGACGTGGCGCGCGTCGAGGACCGCACCTTCATCTGCTCGGACGCCCCCGAGGACGCCGGCCCCACCAACAACTGGGCCGATCCCGCCGCCATGCGCGGCGAGCTGCAGGGCGTCTTCGCCGGCAGCATGCGCGGCCGCACCATGTACGTCGTGCCCTTCTCGATGGGCCCGCTCGGCGGCCCCATCTCCCAGCTCGGCGTCGAGGTCACCGACTCGCCCTACGTCGTGCTGAACATGGGCATCATGACCCGGATGGGCCAGAAGGTGCTGCACATGATCGAGGCCGGAGCCCCGTGGGTGCACACCGTGCACAGCGTGGGCTACCCCCTGGTCGACGCCGCCGGTCGCCGCCGCGACGACGTCTCCTGGCCGTGCAACGACACCAAGTACATCGTGCAGTTCCCGGAGACCCGTGAGGTGTGGTCGTACGGCTCGGGCTACGGGGGCAACGCGCTGCTCTCGAAGAAGTCGTTCGCGCTGCGGATCGCATCCGTGATGGCCCGCGACGAGGGCTGGCTGGCGGAGCACATGCTGCTGATCAAGGTCACCTCGCCGGAGGGCGGCGCGACGCACCTGGCCGCGGCCTTCCCGTCCGCCTGCGGCAAGACCAACCTCTCCATGCTCCGCCCGACGATTCCCGGGTGGAAGGTCGAGACCATCGGCGACGACATCGCGTGGCTGCGTCCCGGCCCCGACGGCCGCCTGTACGCGATCAACCCGGAGGCCGGCTTCTTCGGCGTCGCCCCTGGCACCGGCGAGATCACGAACCCCACGGCCGTGGCCACGGTCTGGGGAAACACCATCTTCACGAACGTCGCCCTGCGCGACGACGGCGACGTCTGGTGGGAGGGCCTGACCGAGACCACCCCCAGCCACCTGATCGACTGGGAAGGCAAGGACTGGACCCCCGCGTCCGGCCGCCCCGCCGCGCACCCCAACTCCCGCTTCACGGTCGCCGCCGCGCAGTGCCCGTCCATCGCCGACAACTGGGAGGCGTTCGGCGGAGTGCCCATCGACGCCATCCTCTTCGGTGGGCGCCGGGCGACGAACGTGCCGCTGGTGGCCCAGGCCCGCAGCTGGAAGCACGGGGTCTTCATGGGCGCGACCATCTCCTCGGAGAAGACCGCGGCCGCCGAGGGAACCGTCGGCGAGCTGCGCCGCGACCCGTTCGCGATGCTCCCCTTCTGTGGGTACAACATGGCCGACTACTGGGCGCATTGGCTGAAGGTCGGCAAGGGCCTCGGCAGCAAGGCCCCCGAGATCTTCCAGGTGAACTGGTTCCGCAAGGGCGCCGACGGCAGCTTCCTCTGGCCCGGCTTCGGCGAGAACTCCCGCGTGATCGAGTGGATCGTGCGCCGCGTCGAGGGCTTCGCGGATGCCGTGGACACCCCGATCGGACGCCTCCCCGTTGAGGGTGGCCTCGACCTCAAGGGCCTGGACCTGTCCCCGACCGAGGTCGAGCAGCTCTTCCACATCGACAACACGTCGTGGCTGGCCGAGTGCGACCTCACCGAGGAGTACTTCGCCAAATTCGGCGACCGGGTTCCGCCGGCACTGCTCGCTGAGCTGGCCAGCGTGCGCTACAACCTGCGCCAGGCGTAGCACCGCGGCTTCGCGGCATCCGGTCTCCTCCGGTCGTCCGCGAGAGCGCACAAAATGCCCCCACGGCACTGCTGTGGGGGCATTTTGCGCGCTCCCGCACTGACCGGGGAATAGTATTCAAGTCATCCACAGGCGAGCGATGAGGTGAATCCGTGGTCCCAGAGCGCGATCCGCGGTCCCGGCGCGGAACGAATCTTCCGCGAATGGGCGACTTCAATGCTGCGGTGGTGCTGGATGCGATCCGGCGCTCGGGCAGCGGCCTCAGCCGGGTGGAGCTGGGCCACTCGACGGGCCTCTCCGCCCAGACCATCTCGAACATCTGCCGTCGCCTTCTCGATCAGGGGACTGTGCTCGAGGCCGGCAAGGCCAGTAGCGGGCCGGGCAAGCCGCGCACGATCCTTCGGCTGAACCCCGGCGGGCTCTACGCCGTAGGCGTGCATCTGGACCCGGCCGTGATGACCTTCGCCATTCTCGATCTGACCGGTGCGGTGGCGCTCCGGTCGCGGTGCGCGACGCCGGTCTCCAACGATCCGGAGCACATCATCCAGGTCATCTCCGAGGAGATCGAGCACTTGATCGTGAACTCGGGGGTCGACCGCCGCAAGATCGCCGGACTCGGTGTCGCCACGCCCGGACCGATCGATCCTGAACGGGGGACCGTGCTGGACCCTCCCCTCCTACCCGGCTGGCATCAGGTTCCGCTGCGCGATGCTCTGGCCCAGGCGACCGGATTGCCGACGTTCGTGGACAAGGACGTGACGGCGGCGGCCGTGGCCGAGATGTGGGCCGGGGGCGCCAGCGGGACAGGCAGCTTCATCTTCTTCTATCTGGGTACGGGCATCGGAGCGGGTGTCGTTCTGCACGATGAGGTCGTTCGCGGAACGTCCCACAACTCCGGGGAGATCGGCCACATCATGGCCGATCCCGACGGCCCGCCCTGCGCCTGCGGCCTGCGGGGGTGTGTCGCGGTCACCTGCACCCCGGAGAGTCTCGTCCGGGAGGCCGTGGCGCAGGGAGTCCTCCCCGATTCCGCCGGGCAGGGGGGCGCCCGGGCGGTCGACGAGCAGTTCTCAGCCCTGTGCGATCTAGCCGAGAGTGGTTCCGCCGGCGCGGCGTCGATTCTGGAACGGTCCGCCGTGGCGGTCGCCAGGACGGTGTCCGTTCTCACCAACCTTCTCGACGTCGACCGCGTGGTGTTCGGTGGGCCGTCCTGGGGGCGGCTGAGCGGCCTGTACCTGCGCCGGATTCCGGGCCTGCTCGATGACTACACGGTGGCTCGCAGCATCCACCGCGTCGCCGTCGTCGGCACCGGCGTCGGGGAGGACGTCGGTGCGGTCGGAGCGGCCTGCCTGGTGCTCGACCATGCGCTTGCCCCCCGGGCAGCCAGATTGATCCTCGGCTAGTCACAGCTCGGTAAAGGTGTGCGATTTACTCTTGTCGAGTTTATCCATTCGATTTAGTATTTCTGTATGCCACCTGCCGGTACTGGGCCGGTCAGCGTCTATGGGGGGCAAGAGCTGGAGCAAAGGAGCACCATGCATCGCAACGCAAAACTTGCAGTGTCCGTGTTGGTCGCGACCTCGATGGTCGCGCTGGCTGGCTGTTCGGCGGCCGGTGGGGACGCAGGGGGAGATACCAAGACCTTGAAGATCGTGTACGAGAAGACCGACTCGTTCGCGGCCCTCGACACACTCTTCACGAAGATCAAGCCTGAGTTCGAGGCGGCTCACAAGGGGGTCAAGGTCGACCTTCAGCCCATCCAGGCCAATGACGATGACTACTCGACCAAACTGGCGCTTTCCCAGCAGTCGGCGGAGACCGCGCCGGACGTCTTCTATGAGGACACTTTCCGTTTGCGCTCGGACATTGACGCCGGGTATCTGCTCAACCTCGATGACCAACTCGCCGGATGGGACGACTGGTCGAAGTTCAACGAGGGCGCCAAGGCCGCCGGAATGGGCGACGACGGAAGCGTCTACGCCGTCCCGCTCGGCACGGACACCCGGGCCATCTGGTACAGCAAGCCGGTTTTCGCCGCGGCGGGCACCCCGGTGCCGTGGCAGCCCGAGACCTGGGATGACATCCTGGATGCCGCCCGCAAGATTCAGGCCGCCGAACCGGGCGTCGTTCCCTTCAACATGTACGCCGGCAAGGGCACCGGGGAAGGCACCGTAATGCAGAGCTTCTATGAGCTGCTGTACGGCACAGGCGACACCCTGTACAACGAGAAGGATCAGAAGTGGGTGGTCGGGTCTCAGGGATTCAAAGACTCCCTCACCTTCCTGGAGACCCTGTACGCCGAGAAACTCGCTCTCGATCCCTCGGAGGCGCTGGACCCCAACGTCTGGAAGAAGGTCTTCGGCGAGCTCTTCCCGCAAGGCAAGCTCGGCGGCACCGTTGAGGGTTCCTACACTCCCTCCTTCTGGCAGACCGGCGGCTCATACGAGTGGCCTGCCTATGCCGACGACATGGGCGTTGCCGCATTCCCGACTCAGAACGGCCAGGAGCCGAAGGGCGTGAGCATGTCCGGTGGATGGACGCTCGCCGTCGGAGCCAAGACCGAGAGCGCCGACCTTGCGTTTGAATTCCTGACCCTGGCGGTGAACCAGGAGAACGCCCTCTGGTACTCCGTCAACAACTCGCAGATCGCCGTGCGAACGGATGTCGCCACCGAGCCGACCTACCTCGCTGCCAACCCGTTCGTGGCGGATGTGACCAAGCTCGTCGACGTGACGCACTACCGCCCCGCGACCTCGGACTACTCGAAGATCTCCGCGGAGGTTCAGGCGGCTACCGAAGCGGTCATCACCGGGCAAATGAGCGTCGATGACGCCGCAGCCGCATACGACTCAGCGGTTAAGGGAATCGTCGGCGCCGACAAGGTCGCCAAGAAATAGTCCATGACCGCTGAAATAGGCCTGCTTACCCTAAGTCAGGAACCGGGAGGGCTGGAACCGACAGGTTCCAGCCCTCGTCGGCGCCCCCAGGGACGCACTCTGACCCGCCTGGCACCGCTCGTACCAGCCATCATCTTGCTGGCCATCTTTCTCGTCGGGCCGGTCGTGTGGTCGTTCTACGGATCCTTCACGAACGCCGCCCTTTCCGGGGAAAGCGCGAAAGACCCGCAGTGGGTCGGTATCGACAATTACCTCAAGCTCTTTCAGGACCCGGTCTTCCCGCTCTCCTTGTGGCTGACCTTCGTGTTCGTGGTCGCCTCGGCCATTGTCGGGCAGAACTTTCTTGGTCTGGGGATCGCCCTGCTGATGAACCGGGCCAACCGGGTGGTCAGCGCTGTCGTGGGGACGGCAGTCGTGTCAGCGTGGGTGCTCCCCGAGATCGTGGCCGCCTTCGTCGCGTATGCCTATTTCAGCAAGGACGGCACCCTCAACCAGGTCTTGGCGATCGCCGGGATGACGGGCCCGAACTGGCTCTACAGCCTGCCCATGCTCTCCATCATCCTGGCCAACGTATGGAGGGGAACGGCGTTCTCCATGATGGTCTACAGGGCCGCACTCAACGACGTCCCGATCGAGATCACCGAGGCGGCCATGATCGACGGCGCGGACGGCATCAGGCGCCTTGCCTGGATCACCATCCCCATGATCAAGAGCAGCATCACCACCAACCTCATGCTCATCACCCTGCAGACGCTCTCCGTGTTCACCCTGATCTGGGTGATGACGGCCGGCGGTCCCGGAAACCAGAGCACGACGTTGCCGATCATGGCCTTCCAGGAAGCGTTCAAGTTCGGCGACATCGGCTACGGCACCGCGATCGCGACCGTGATGCTGCTCATCGGCGCTGCCTTCTCGCTCGTCTATATCCGGGCGCTCCGCCCGGGGAAGGGGTAGATGATGACCGTCAGCACTCTGGTGGCGTCCGTTGCCTCGCCACGCAAGGCCACCGCCGCGATCCTGGCCAACGGCGTGCTCATCGTGATCGCCCTCTGTTTTCTGCTGCCGCTGGCCTGGCTCGCCCTTGCGTCGCTGGATGTGCAGGCGACGTACCAGACGCAGGTCCCGGCCCGCCTCTCGCTCGACAACTTCACCGCCGTTTTCAACCCGGAACTCACCTTCCTCCCACTCTGGAACAGCCTGCTGCTCTCGGGCGGGGCCGCGGTGGTGACCGTTCTGGCATCCGTTCTCGCCGCCTATCCGCTCTCGCGCTACACGATGCGCTTCAACAAGCCGTTCATGTATGCCATCCTCTTCGGCACCTGTCTCCCGATCACCGCCATCATGGTGCCTGTCTACAGCCTGTTCGTGCGGCTGAACCTGCTCGACTCGATCCCCGCCACGATCTTCTTCATGGCCGCGACGTCCCTGCCGATGGCCATCTGGATGACCAAGAACTTCATGGATTCGGTTCCGGTGAGCCTGGAGGAAGCAGCCTGGGTCGACGGGGCATCCGCCATGAACGCACTCCGGCGCATCGTGGTGCCGTTGATGCGGCCCGGTCTCAGCGTGGTCTTCATCTTCGTGTTCATCCAGGCCTGGGGCAACTTCTTCGTGCCGTTCGTGCTGCTGCTCTCCCCGAGCAAGCAACCGGCGGCCGTGAGCATCTACAGCTTCTTCGGCCAGTACGGCGCTATCGCCTACGGACAGCTCGCGGCCTTCTCCGTGCTGTATTCCGTACCCGTGATCTTGCTCTACGTGCTGGTCTCCCGCGGCATGGGCGGGTCCTTCACCATGTCAGGCGCGATCAAGGGTTAGAGAGTCAGGTTCCCATGCATGACGACAGCACACTCGTGGAATTCCGGATTTCCCGGTTCGTTCGCGAACGGCTCAACCCCGCCGTGAACCGTGCCACTGTCCCACTGTCGATTGACGCCTGGGACGCTCCCGGGGAGCCCGTGCCGTTCAGCGAGGCCGTCCGACAAGCCTTCACTCCTTTCGGCACCGGCCGCGCCTGGGGCCGGCCGTGGGGCACGACCTGGTTCCACGTGACGGGCACTGTGCCCGCCCCGTGGACGGCGCAGTCCGGCACGCGCCTCGAACTCGTCGTCGACCTGGGGTTCAGCCAGGCGACGCCCGGCTTCCAGGCCGAGGGGCTCGTCTGGACCCCGGACGGGGTGATTCTCAAGGCGGTCGAACCCCGCAACCGCAGCGTCCCGCTG
>JACMQV010000265.1 GCA_014376815.1 Cryobacterium sp. | reverse complement strand
GCCAGCCCGGCCTGCCGGACCAGCTGCGCGGGCGAATCTGCCGCCTCGGCCGAGGCGACTGGTGACTGCGGTGCGGATGCTCCTGCCATGCCCCAAGAATAGCAGATAGCGAACGTAACCTCGAGACTTACTCACATATTTGTCAAGATAATTCGCAGATAGTTACTAATGAGGCTGGTGTTACTCGTGGGACTCGCCGCCCGGCGAGGCGCCGGATGCGCGTCGCCTGAGCACTTGCCGAACCGTGAGTTTCACTCCCGAATCCGCCGGCGTTTTAAGGAGCCGTTTCTCACGGCTCGGCGAGCGGTCCGGACTGGCAGGAAGCAGGAAGCCTACGCAGGCGGGTACAGGAAGAGCGGGACCTCGCTGGCCGGCACGGTGCGCGTGTGGTACGCGTGGCTGCCGTTCCAGTTGTACTCCTCAAGCACGACGGTGCCGTCACCGTTGATCGACTGCACATAGGCGACATGGTTGTACGTGAACCAGGCGACCGCGCCGACGACGGGGGTCTTGCTGGTGGCCCAGCCATGGTTTGACCAGGCGCTGGACCAGCTGCTCGCATTGCCTCCGCCGGGGGTGAGGTTGCTCCAGGTCCAGGTGTACGGCGAGCTGGTCGAACCGGCATCGCGGTTCAGGCGCCAGGCCACGAAGTCCACGCACTCGCGGTAGTAGTAGCCCAGAGGCGACAGTCCGCCACCCTGGGCGTCCGTTGCCCGGTCGAACCAGGGATAGTCGTCGCCTTCCGCGCGAACGCCGTACACGGCGAAGTTCGCGGAGGCGGATCGGGCCGAATCCGCGGCCTTCTTGGCAGAGAGCGCATCGGCTGCCCGATCGGCGAGCTCTTCAGTCGACGTGGCGGTGAAGCTGTCCCTCGAGACCGTGACGGCGGCGGCGCTGGCGTCCACGGTGACGCCTTGGGCGTCCCGGGCGGCTCCGGCCTGAGTCGAGGCGATGCTGCTGCCCTCGCCGGTTCCGGGCGAGAACGCGTAGGCGGGCAATCCTGCGGTGAGAAACAGTCCGGGAATCGCCAGCAGCGTGACGGCGATCTTCAGCGGGCTGCGCCGGTGCAACGCGCGGACCGGCCGACGGGGCGCCGTTGCCGCGGGCGGTACGGCTTTCGGCTGGCGCAGACGGGGCGGCGACACGATCGCGGCGACATCCATTCCGGCCGGAGCCACCGACATCCGCGAGCCGGCGGCGGGAACGGCGACCGGCACAGCGACGGGAATGGAGACGGCGACAGTGGAGACAGCGTCAGTGGAGACGGCGACAGGAACGGGTCCGGGCACAGAAAGAGCAACCGTCGCGACCACGGTCGGGTCGGCCTGGGCCTCCGCAGCCTCGCGCTGGGCGCGAAGTTCGCGGCGGGTGGGCAGGGGAACGGGGTTCTCTGAAGGATCAGGAGCGCCGGGTACGCCGGAATGGGGCAAAAGATGATCCTCTACAGGGCCGAAGTCGGAACCGGCGCCTCCACCACACTAGGGGAACGGCAGCGAGAAGTCACCCTGCGGCGTTACATCCCCGTTACATTCGGCGGTCACGCCGCCGGCGCGAGGTACTCGTCCCACTGGGGCAACGGCCGCTCGGCACCGCGCACCACCCAGGTCGTGCCCAGCGGCATCCGCGGGGCGAACAGGAGTTTCCAGCCCATCTCACCCGGTGTTCGGTCACTCTTGAGGTTGTTGCAGCGCAGACAACAGGCCACCAGGTTGTCCCAGGTGTCGCGACCACCCCTCGAGCGGGGCTGCACATGATCGATCGTGCTGGCCGTCTTTCCGCAGTAGCCGCAGCGGTGTTCATCCCGGCGCAGCACACCGCGGCGACTGACCGGTACGGCCCTGGACCGCGGGATGCGCACATAACGGGTGAGCAGGATGACGCTCGGCCGCTCCCAGGCGCCTGAGGTCGCGCAGACCGGATGTCCCTCTTCGGCCTGCACGATGGTGGCCTTCTGATTCATCACCAGCACGAGGGCCCGTTTGAATGACACCACGGCGAGGGGCTCGTACCCCGCGTTGAGGACCAGTGTTCGCATGCGTTCCCTCTCGAAAAGGGCTGGACGGCTTCCAGCCATTCGAACTGCCTTCTGTCAGCGAGAAAGGAGGGAGCAGACACACAAAAGGGGCGTCGTCACACGGACGGCGCCCCGCAGGCAGCGACGTGTCCGGGACACGCGCAACTCAAGAGTGTGTGGCCGCTCGGCCGCGGCGTGAAACGGCAGCGCAGATCCATGGTGTGGATCGTGCGCCGCTCACGCATTGGCTCTCCCGACAACTCGCAGAACATCAGATCATCAGGTTAACTCACATGCGGCGCAGCACGATAGGGTGCTGCGCCGAATGCGTGAGGCGTTACGAAACGTTCACCTTGCTGACCGGCCGCGCACGGCCCCGATGGCCGGCCTCCGATGCCGAGCTCAGATGCCGAGCCGAACGATGTAGTACGAGCTGGTCCAGATCGGCTGCACGCGCACCGACGCGCCCTCATACGGCGCGTGCAGGATGTTGCCGTTGCCGGCGTAGATCCCGTCGTGGCCGTCCATGATGACCAGGTCCCCGGGCTGGGCCTCGGCGAGTGATATCCGGGTTCCGGCGGCGCCCTGTCCGGTAGAGGAGTGCGGCAGGGACACACCGAACTGGGCGTAGACGTACATGATGAGTCCGGAGCAGTCGAAACCGGCCGGAGTCGCCCCGCCGAAGACATAGGGAACGCCCTGGTACTGCGAAGCGACGCTGTAAACGGATGCGAGGTCGAACTTCGGGTACGCCGGGGCCGCGAGAAAGTCGGCCGTCGACGGTCCGGTATAGGAGGCCGCATACGTCGTCATGGCCGCGGCGGCTTCCTGGCGGCGAGCCTCTGCGGCGGCGGCATCCGCGGCGGCCTTCGTGGCCGACAGCTCCTCGGGGGTGGTGGCCGAGAAGCCGTCCCGCGACACGCTGACCGTGGCGGCCTGGTCAGCGACCTTCACGGACTGCGCGCCTGCCTTGGTCAGCTCGGCCGAGGCACTCGCTCCGAGCTGGTCGTCCTCCGACGGAGGCGCGAAGGCGTAGGCGGGGAGGGCCATGGTCGCGACGAGGCCGCCGGCCAGGGTCATGAAGACGATGTTCGCGACCACGCCTCTGCGGCGGGACCGGGATTTCGGGCGTCGCACGGGGGCCCGATAGTGGCTGAGCTCCGAGTGGGTCTTGTCGATGGTGCCGGGCGTCGAATTCGGGGCTCGACGGGAAAGCTTCTTACCTAATGCAGCCAAAGTGTTTATCTCCGGCGCCTCGACAACACTAGGTAGTTGCCCCATCCAATGCGCTGAGCGCGGTTAAGAACCGAGGCAAGAGACGGGAGAGAAAGGCGTCTTGATCCGGGCCCGTCGACCGGAATCTGGCCTGTGGGACGCCTCCACGCTACGTGACGTTCATCCGTTTGTCACTCAAAACCGGAACTTTCTAACAGATTGGTAACGGAATTCGACCGATTCGCGACATCCAGCCCGGCGGAATGGACCGGAAAGGCGGAGCGTCGGCGACTAGGCTCCGGCGACGGGAGTCGTCACGAAGATGTGGCTCGCGACCTCGTTCGGCAGCTCCAGGCCGTCGCCGAACCCGTCGACCGTGACGAGGACATACGACCCGGCGGCGGAGAAGACTCCCACCCGGCCGGGCATGATCCCCGAGTTCTTCAGCTGCGCTAGGAGTTCCGGATCGACCTGCACCGGTTCGCCGAGGCGGCGCACCACAGCGGTGACCGGGTCCGAGGAACGGGACACCACGTCGACCAGGTTCGTCACGCCGGCCATGAACGCGACGGCCGGTGAATCACCCAGCTCATCGAGACCCGGAATCGGGTTGCCGTACGGGGATTCGGTGGGGTGGCCGAGGATCTCAAGGATCTTGCGCTCGACCTGCTCGCTCATCACGTGCTCCCAGCGACAGGCTTCGTCGTGCACGAACTCCCATTCGAGGCCGATCACGTCGCTGAGCAGGCGTTCGGCGAGACGGTGCTTGCGCATGACGTGCACGGCCTTGCGCCGCCCGTCGACGGTGAGCTCGAGGTGCCGGTCGCCGGACACCACGACGAGACCGTCGCGCTCCATCCGGGCCACGGTCTGTGACACGGTGGGGCCGGACTGTCCCAGGCGTTCGGAGATGCGGGCACGAAGAGGGACGATGTTCTCCTCCTCGAGATCGAGGATCGTGCGGAGGTACATTTCGGTGGTGTCGATGAGATCTGCCATACCGAGCCTTCCTGTCAGCCTCCGTTAGAGGCCAACCTTATCGTCCGGTCGACGGCGGATAGAATCGGGCCATGCCGACACTGACAATTCCCTCCGAACTTCTCCCCGTTGATGGACGATTTGGCTGCGGCCCGTCCAAGGTCCGACTGGAGCAACTCGACTACCTCGTGAAGGTTGGCGCTGGTGTCATCGGTACCTCCCACCGCCAGGCTCCGGTCAAGAACCTCGTCGGGCGGGTGCGTTCCGGCCTGTCCGAGCTGCTCCGCGCTCCGGAGGGATATGAAGTCATTCTCGGCAACGGCGGGTCTACCGCGTTCTGGGACGCCGCGGCCTTCTCCCTGATTTCCGAGCGCAGCCAGAACCTCGTCTTCGGCGAGTTCGGCGGCAAGTTCGCCGCCGCCGCGGCGGCCCCCTTCCTCCAGGCCCCCGACGTGATCAAGGCGCCGGCTGGCTCCCGCAGTGAGTTCGTCCCGACCGAGGGCGTCGACGTCTACGCCTGGCCGCAGAACGAAACCTCGACCGGCGTGATGGCCCCGGTGACCCGCGTAGTCGCCGACCCGGGCGCCCTGACCGTGATCGACGCCACCAGCGCCGCGGCCGGGATCGACTACGAGGCGGACCAGGCGGATGCCTATTACTTCGCTCCGCAGAAGAACCTCGCGTCGGACGGCGGCCTGTGGATGGCCCTCTTCTCCCCCGCCGCGATCGAGCGGGTCGAAACCATCGCGGCCAGCGGGCGCTACATCCCGGAGTTCCTCAGCCTGAAGAACGCGATCGACAACTCGCGCCTCAACCAGACGCTGAACACACCGGCCGTGGCCACCCTGCTTCTGATCGAGAACCAGCTCGACTGGATCAACGGGAACGGCGGGCTGGCCTGGGCGTCCGCCCGCACCCGGGAGTCGTCCTCGGTTCTCTACGACTGGGCCGAGAGCGTGTCGTACGCGACACCGTACGTCACCGACCCGACGCACCGGTCGCAGGTCGTCGCGACGATCGACTTCGATGACTCGATCGACGCCGCCGCGGTCGCCAAGACGCTGCGCGCCAACGGGATCTCCGACACGGAGCCCTACCGCAAGCTCGGACGCAACCAGTTACGGGTCGCCACGTTCACCGCGATCGAGCCCTCCGACGTGCGTCAGCTCGTCAAGTCGATCGAGTTCGTTGTGCAGAACCTGGCTCAGTAGCCCCCGGCATGCGGCTCTGGCTGAAGGACAGCGAACGACGGCCTGACCCGCTGCCGGCCCGGACGGATGCCCGCAAGGCTCTCCTTGCGGGCTCCGCCGGCTGGCTGGTCGCTCTCGTCCTGGTAGTCGTCTTCCGGGTGGAGCTAGCCGCGGCCGGACTCGGCTGGTGGCTCTGGTGCGCCGTCATCGGGCTCGGCCTCGGCCTCGCCGGCCTCGCCTGGGTGCAGGTCCGCCGCCGCTAGGTGCTCACCGAAGTCGATCCCGTCCAGGACGTCTTCCCCCCGGTCCTCGTCGTCGTCATAGTCCGACTCGTCGTCGTCGTCCGACTCGTCATCGTCATCGTCGTCGTCGTCATCATCGGACCCGTAATCCACGTCGAGCGTTTCGGCCGCGGCCACGGCGGCGGCGAGCTCCTGAGCCGTGCGGTAGTCGGAGAGCCGGTCAGACCACGGCACCCACTCGGGCGCGGTCAGTGCGTCCTCGCCCGGCGTGAGCTCGACTTCGAGAACGCTCGGCTCCGAATCCTCGTCCACGCGGGCGAGGCCCACCGTCCAGCGCCAGCCCGGGTAGCCGGGCATGGTGCAGTCGAACAGCAGCGACACGACGTGCTCGCCCTCGGTGATGTGGCCGAGCGGTTCACCGATGGTGTCGGCCGGGGTGATCTCGAGGAGCGCGGCGCGCGCCTGCGGGGCGGCGGCCAGAAGACGGGCGTCAGCGACGGCCTCAGGCATCGAGTTCCTCCGCGACCTTGCGCAGCATGGCGGCGATCTTGTGGCTGTGCGCGCTGTCCGGGTAGCGGCCCCGTCGCAGGCTGGCCCCGATGCCGTCGAGCAGCTTCACCAGGTCCTCGACGATGATGGCCATATCGTCAGCCGGCTTGCGGCTGAGCTTGACCAGGCTCGGCGGAGCCTCGATGATACGGACCGAGAGGGCCTGTGCCCCGCGCTTACCGTCGGCGATCCCGAATTCGAGCTTGGTTCCTGCCTTGACCGTCACTCCGGCGGGCAGTGCAGAAGCGTGGAGGAAGACCTCGTGGCCGTCATCAGAGGTGATGAAGCCGAAACCCTTCTCCTCGTCGTAGAACTTGACCTTGCCGGTGGGCATCTGGACCTCGTTGGATTCCGGGCGCGCAGGATACGCGCCGACCGCTCCCAGCATATTCGGTTGCGCCGGTCCCTGCCCGTATCCTTGGGACTGTGACCAATCAAACTCCACAAGCCGCCAGCCGGCTCGAACGCATCCTTGCTTACATGGTTGCGGGTGTGGTGGGTCTGTCCATCCTCGCGTTCCTGGCCGTCATCATCGGCACCGCAGCCGGGGCTGGAGCGAACAATGGATTCGGCCAGGGGGTCTGGCCGTTGATACTCGCCTTGCCGCTTTTCGGCTTGCCACTCGGATTCGTCCTGATCATCGCCCTCATGGTGATGACTGGAATGCGCCGCGCACGCGAGGCACGACAGAACAGGGAATAGCCATGCTCACGCTCGCTTCACGCCTTCGCGCACTGGATGACGCAACGCTGCGCCGCACTCTCTCCGTTCGCAATGTCTCCGCCGTCGGCATCCGCGACTTCTTCGACCTGGCCGAGGCCCTGCTCGACCCGGACGCCATCCAGCGCGTGCTGGCCCGGCTCGACCGGGCCACGCTCTCCGTGCTCGCGGTGGCCGGCGACCTCGCCGCCGATGACGGCGACGCGTTGCCGGAGGACGCCGATGCGGCTCCCGTCGACACCGCCCCGACCCTGGCCCGGCTGGCCGAACGGCTCCAGGCCCTGTCCGGATCACCCGTCACCCTGACGGAGGTCGGCTCCCGAGCCGCCGAGCTCGACGCGCTGATGCTCGCGCGCCTCTCCGGCGACCGGTTCAGCCCCTACGACCCGGTGACCGCCCAGCTGCGCACCTGGCCGGACCTCGGGCTGCCGACGGCCCTGGACCTGGTCTCCGTCCCGGCGCCCGCAGCGCTGGCCGGAGTCACCACCACCGACAGGTTCACCGAGCGCCTCGCCGCCGAGCGCGCCTTCGGCGCGGTGTCGTCCATCGCCGAGCTCGTGACCGAGCTGGCCCGCGAACCGGCCAGGGAGCTCAGCCGCGGTGGCCTCGGGCTGCCGGACACCAAACGGCTCGCCGCCGTGATGGGCGTCGAACTCGAGACCGTCCCCTCCTTCGTCGCGACTGCGGCCCGCGCCGAACTGATCGCCCACTCCGACGGCTACTGGAACGAGACCGAGGCCGGTGAGGCCTGGCTGCTCGAGGGCACCGCACGCCGCTGGGCGACGCTCGCCGCCGCGTGGCACGCCGCCCTGCCGGCGGATGTGCGCGGCATCCTCGCCCAGCGTCCCGGGGTCTCCTGGGGCAACGTCCTGCGCGGCTTCGTGGCCTGGCTCTACCCGGCCGGCGGCCAGTGGATGGACGACCGGGTGACCGAGTTCGCCCAGGATGCCGAGCTGATCGGGATCACCGCCCACCAGACCACGAGCCCGGCCGGAGCCCAGGTGCTCTCCGGCGACCTGGAAGCGGCCATCGATACGATGACGGCCTCCCTGCCGGCCACCGGCGGCGCCGTCTACCTGCAGAACGACCTCTCGATCGTGTCCCCCGGACCGCTCGCCCCCTCGATCGACACCCGCCTCCGCGGCCTCGCCGACGTGGAAAGCCGGGAACTCGCCCTGAGCTACCGCATCACCGCGAATTCCGTCAACCGCGCCCTCGCGGCCGGGGAGACGGCCGAATCGCTGCTGGAATTCCTGCGCACGGTCTCGCTGACCGGAATCCCGCAGCCCGTCGACTACCTGATCCGCGAATCGGCCGCGCGCTACGGCCGGGTCAGGGTCGGGGCGGCCCGCCCGGACGAGGCGCCGTTCATGAGCTATGTGGTCTCCGACGACACCGCGCTGCTGGGCACCATCGCGGTCGACCAGACCCTGGCCCCGCTGGGACTCGTCCCCGCCGGGGAGACGCGGCTGACGAGCCGGTTCGCCTCGGACGTGGTCTTCTGGGCGCTCAGCGATGCGCGCTATCCCGTCGCCGCCGAAGACGGAACGCACGAGATCGTGCACCTGCGCCGCCACCAGCTGGCCCGGGTCGTGCCGCTCGAAATCGCAGACCCCACGATCGCGCTGGTCGAGAAGCTGCGGGCCGCCGACGGCGGTGAAGGCCAGGCAGCGGATGCCTGGCTGGCCCGGCAGCTCGACGCCGCGATCAAGGCGAAACAGACCGTCGTCGTCAGCATCGCAATGCCGGGCGGCGTGGTGGTCGACTACCTGCTGGAGCCGGCGAGCGTGGGCGGCGGACGTTTCCGCGCCCGGGACCGCCGCGCCGACATCGAGCGCACGCTTCCCCTGTCCAGCATCATCAGCATCACGCCGGCTCCGTAAGCGTGCGAGCCTCGTGGCCGACCGGGCGTAGTATTGATGGCTATGTCTGATGGCCCTCTGATCGTCCAAAGTGACCGCACGGTTTTGCTCGAGGTCGCACACCCTTTCGCCGAGGATGCGCGCCACGATCTGGCCGTTTTCGCCGAGCTGGAGCGCGCTCCCGAGCACATCCACACCTACCGGATCACCCGGCTCGGGCTGTGGAATGCGCGCGCCGCCGGGCATGACGCATCCGACATGCTGGCCACGCTCGAGAAGTACTCCAAGTTCGCCATCCCGCAGACCGTCAGCGTGGACATCACCGAGACGGTCGGCCGGTACGGACGCCTCGTGATCGAGCGCGACGCCGAGGGCCGCCTCATCCTGCAGAGCAACGACGAAGCCGTTCTCACCGAGGTGGCCGGAGCCAAGCGCATCGCCCCCCTGCTGATCGGCCGCCCCTCGCCTGACTCGTTCCTGGTCGAGGCGTGGGCCCGCGGGCAGCTCAAGCAGGAGCTGGTCAAACTGGGGTGGCCGGCCGAGGACCTCGCCGGATACACGCCGGGCACGCCGCATCCGATCGGCCTGCGCGAAGACGGCTGGTCGCTGCGCGACTACCAGAACAAGGCCGTCGCCAGCTTCTTCGACGGTGGCTCCGGCGTTGTCGTGCTGCCATGCGGCGCCGGGAAGACCCTGGTCGGAGCCGGGGCCATGGCGATCGCCAAGACCAACACACTCATCCTCGTCACCAACACGGTCTCGGCCCGCCAGTGGCGCGACGAACTGCTCAAGCGCACGACCCTGACGGCCGACGAGATCGGCGAGTACTCCGGCCAGGTCA
Organism: Cryobacterium sp.; assembly: GCA_014376815.1. Lineage (GTDB taxonomy): Bacteria > Actinomycetota > Actinomycetes > Actinomycetales > Microbacteriaceae > Cryobacterium. Next base: position 7,309 of record JACMQV010000265.1, on the reverse strand, counting down.
AAGAGGTCAAGCCCGTCACAATCGCGACCTACCAGATCCTGACCGCCAAGCGGAAGGGCGAGTACGCCCACCTCGAGCTCCTCGACGCCATGGACTGGGGGCTCGTCGTCTACGACGAGGTGCACCTGCTGCCCGCCCCCGTGTTCAAGCTCACCGCCGAGTTGCAGGCACGCCGCCGCCTCGGGCTCACGGCGACCCTGGTGCGCGAGGACGGCCGGGAGGGCGATGTGTTCAGCCTGATCGGGCCCAAGCGGTTCGATGCCCCGTGGAAGGAGATCGAGGCCCAGGGCTTCATCTCCCCCGCCTCCTGCTACGAGGTTCGGATCGACCTGCCCCAGTCCGAACGGCTGAGCTATGCGGCCGCTGCCGACGACGAGCGCTACCGGATGGCCGCAACGGCGCCGGCGAAGCTGGACGTCGTGAAGCGCCTGGTCGCCAAGCACCCGGGCGAACGCATCCTCGTCATCGGCCAGTACCTCGACCAGATCGACGAGCTCGCCGAGGCCCTGAACGCGCCCAAGCTCACCGGCGCGACCCCCGTCGACGAGCGCGAGCGCCTCTACCAGGCCTTCCGCGTCGGCGAGGAGAACCTGCTCGTGGTCTCCAAAGTCGCGAACTTCTCGGTCGACCTGCCCGAGGCGACCGTGGCCATCCAGGTCTCGGGCTCCTTCGGCTCGCGTCAGGAGGAGGCCCAGCGCCTCGGACGCCTGCTCCGCCCGAAGGAATCCGGGCTCTCCGCGAACTTCTATACGCTCGTCGCACGGGACACGGTCGACCAGGACTTCGCTCAGAACCGCCAGCGTTTCCTCGCCGAGCAGGGCTACAGCTACACGATCCTCGACTCGCACAACCTGGACACGCAGACCATCACTGTCTGACCGGACCTCCCGCGCGTCGCCGAGCCGTGAGTTTCGCTGCGTTTTTCGAAACAGGAGCGAAACTCACGGTTCCGCGTAGTCGTGGGGATGGTGAGGGGCGGGCGGCCTATTCGCGGCGGGCGTAGCGCAGGAAGAGCATGTCTCCGGCGGTCAGCACGTGCAGCAGCGCCATCCGCCGAGTGGTGGCCGTTCCGCTCCGGGAGATCCGGCCGGTGGCGCCGGCCTCGAGCATGGGGCTGAGCGTCAGGCACAGTTCGTCGACGCAGTCAGCCTCGATCAGGGCCCCGAACAGGCGCGGCCCGCCCTCGCAGAGCACCTGCGTGAGCCCGCGGGCGGCCAGGGCGGCCACCATTCGGTGCGGGTCGACGGCGTCCTCGCCGCAGATCAGGATGTCGGCCACCTCGGCGAGGTCCCGGCGCCGATCGGCAGGGGATGCCGCCTGCGTCACGACCAGTGGCCGCACCGCGGCGTCGGCGAACACGGGATGGCCTGGGTCGATGTCCAGCCGCGACGACACGATCGCGACCGGCAGCTGGGCCGGCAGGCCCCGGGCGACCCGCCACGCGGCATCCGCGGGTTCCAGACGGATGCCGCCGTACCCCTCGGCCCGCACCGTGCCCGCACCGACCACGATCACGTCGGAGAGCAGGCGCAGGGTGTCGAAGACGAGTTTGTCGTCGTCGTTGTTCAGCCCGCCGCTGAGGCCGTCGTGCGTGGCGGCCCCGTCGATGCTGGCAATGAAATTCACCCGCAGCCGCGGAACGCTCCGGTCGGCCACCGTGTAGCGAGTGATGAGGTCCTCACGCTGCAGCATCGCTCAGGCCCGGTTGTGCCGCGCGTAGGCGGGTTCGCGGAAGCCCATGATCGCCTCGGTCATCCGCACGGCGTCGACCGCCGCGGTGACGTTGTGCATCCGCACGATCCGGGCGCCCTGCAGGATGCTGTAGACGACGGCCGCGAGAGAGCCTTCGACCCGCGCGCCGCGGTCCCGGTCGAGAGTCTCCCCGATGAAGTCCTTGTTCGACACCGCCACCAGGGTCGGATACCCGATCGCCGCGATCTCGGCGAGGCGCCGGGTCAGCTCGAGCGAGTGGTAGGTGTTCTTGTTCAGGTCGTGGCCGGGGTCGACGATGATCCGGTCGGCCGGCACGCCCCGGCTGAGGGCGAGGTCGACCCGTTCGCGCAGGAAGGCCGCGACCTCCTCGACGACGTCGCCGTAGCTGGGCATGGGCCAGGGCGTGCGCGGCGGGGCGAGGCTGTGGGTGATCACCAGCGTCGCGTCGCTGTCCGCGACCACGTCGGCCATGGCCGGGTCGTGCACGCCGGTGGTGTCGTTGATCACGTGGGCTCCGGCGGCCAGGCTGGCCCAGGCCACGGCGGGGTGGAAGGTGTCGACCGAGATGACGGCCCCGGAGCCGCGCAGCGCCTCGACCACGGGAACGACCCGGTCGATCTCCTCGTCGACCGGGATCGCCGGGCCCGGCGCGAACTTCGCCCCGCCGATGTCGACCCAGTCGGCCCCGTCGTCAATCGCCTTCCGCGCCGCCGTGGCGGCCTGGTCGAGGGCGAAGGTCGCGCCCTTGTCGTAGAAGGAGTCCGGCGTGCGGTTGACGATGGCCATCACGGCCACCTCGCGGGAGAAATCGAACAGGCGACCGCCGATCAGGCGGCGAGGATGGATCAACTCCGGCCGCGCCGGGGCCAGGCGGGTGTTCGTGTTGTCCATGTCAGGTCCTTCAGTCCGCTGCTCCGACGAGCAGCTGGTCGAGTGCAACTCTCTCATCCGCGAGCCGGGCCGTGTCCACCCGCACCCTCGAACGGATGAATCGTTGCACGGTCTCGTTGACGTCCCAGACGTTCACGTTCATCCCGGCGACGACCGTGCCCTCCTTCACCCAGAAGGCGATGAACTCCCGGGACGCCGGGTCACCGCGGAACACGACCTCCGCGTCCCGCGCCAGCGGGCCGTACCCCGAGTATTCCATCCCGAGGTCGAACTGGTCCGTATAGAAGTACGGAATCCCGTCGAAGCTGACCGCCTGGTCGAGCATGGACCGGCCGGCGGCGGAACCGGCGCGCTCCGCGTTGTCCCAGTGCTCGATCCTGAGGTACTGCCGCAGCACCGGGTGGAACACACTGGCAACGTCGCCGACCGCGTAGACATCCGGGTCGATCGACCGGAACGACGAGTCGACGACGATCCCGTTGTCCACTGCCAGCCCCGCGCTCACCGCCAGCTCCGTGTTCGGCACGGCCCCGATCCCTACCACGACCACGTCGGCGGGGACCACCTCGCCACCGGCCAGGACAACGCCCGTGACCGCCCCGTTCTCGCCGATCAGTCGCTCGACCTGGGTCTCCATTCTCAGGTCCACGCCGTTCTCACGGTGAAGCTGCGCGAACACGGCCCCGGCCTGGTCCCCGATGACCGTGTTCAAGGGCACGGTTTCGCGGCCGAGCACCGTCACGGCGTTTCCGTAGCCGCGCGCGGCGGAGGCGACTTCCAGCCCGATCCAGCCGGCCCCGACGATCACCACCCGGCGATCACCCCGCTCCAGCTCGGTCCGCAGCGCCTGGGACTCGTCAACCGTGCGCAGGACGTGCACTCCGGTCAGGTCTGCGCCCGGGCCGGGGAAGGGCCGGGCGGAGGCGCCCGTCGCGAGGAGCAGCTTGTCGTACCGTAGAGACTCCCGGTCGGGCAGAGTCAGCTCATGGGTGTCCAGGGCCAGCGCCCGGGCCCGGCATCCCAGCTTGACCTCGATGTCCCGCTCGGCGTACCACCCGGCCGGGTGAACGTCGAGCGAGCCGCGCGCCTCCGTACCGCTCAGGAGCCCCTTGGACAACGGCGGCCGGATGTAGGGGTACGCGTTCTCACCCGCGACCAGCACGATCCGGCCGTTGAACCCCTCCGAGCGGATGGTCTCCGCCGCCCGCGCGCCGGAGAGGCCGGCCCCGACAACTACGAAAGTCGGAGTGCGCATACCAATCTCCCAACGTCGAACGTGCCCGATTTGCCACCTAATCTACCCAGCACAAGGGCGTACCGGGTGTTCACAGCATGCTTCCAGCTAACGCGCAGATACTGGGTGCATGACCGATGGCCCCCGCATTCTCATTGTAGACGACGAGCCCAACATCAGGGATCTCCTCACCACCAGCCTGCGCTTCGCCGGCTTCGCCGTGCGCGCTGTCGGCAACGGCGCCCAGGCGATCTCGGCCGTCCTCGAGGAAGAACCCGACCTCATCATCCTCGACGTCATGCTGCCGGACATGAACGGGTTCGGCGTGACCAAGCGCCTGCGCTCAGCCGGCTACACGGCCCCCATCCTCTTCCTGACCGCCAAGGACGACACCGAGGACAAGATCACCGGGCTGACGGTCGGCGGGGACGACTACGTCACCAAGCCCTTCAGCCTCGACGAGATCGTGGCCCGAATCAAGGCGATCCTGCGGCGCACCATGCACGCCGAAGAAGACGCGGTCATCCGGGCCGGTGAGCTCACGATGGACCAGGACACCCACGAGGTGCTGGTCGGCGACGAGCCGATCGAGCTCAGCCCCACCGAGTTCAAGCTCCTGCGCTACCTGATGCTGAACCCGAACCGGGTGCTGTCCAAGGCCCAGATCCTGGACCACGTCTGGGAGTACGACTTCAACGGCGACGCCGGCATCGTCGAGTCCTACATCTCCTACCTGCGCCGCAAGGTGGACGCTCACTCCACGGAGCCTCTCATCCAGACGAAGCGCGGATTCGGGTACATGTTGAAGGCGGCCAAGGCGTAGTCCCAGACTCCACCCATACACTGAGGGCCTCATGCATCAGTCACTCACGGAGCGGTGGAGCCGCGTCTCCCTTCGGTCCAAGATCACCGGGGTGACGGTCCTGATGCTCACGCTGGGACTACTCGTCTCCGGCATCGGCACCATGGCCATGCTCCGCCAGTACGTCATCCAGCAGGTCGATTCCCAACTGCAGGCGGATGCGCAGACCGCGTCGAACAGCTATTCCGCTGCCGCGCTCGGGCAGGGCAGTACGGCCGTGGTGTCCTCCGACTACTACGTCGCGCTCTATGACGAACACGGCAACCTCAAGAACCACACCTGGCGGGACCGCCCAACCCGTGAACTCCCCCGGATCACAATGTCGCTGGACCTGCAGACCGTGATCGAGCTCGACGGCAAGACGATGACGCTCACGGACGGAGCCGGCGACACCCAGTTCCTGGCGGTCGCGGTTCCTCTGGTGATCTCCCCGCAGGGCACGCTGGGAACGCTGGTCATGGGCGTGTCGCTCAGGCCCACCGAGAACACCATGGCCACCTACCTAACCATTTTCCTGGGGTTCGGGCTCGGCGTTGTTCTGGTCGGAGCGCTGCTGACCCGGTTGCTCGTGACGACCACCTTCGCCCCTCTCCGCGAGGTGGAACGCACGGCCGCGGCCATCGCCGACGGCGACTTCAGCCAGCGGCTCGGCGGGGCCACCCCCAACACCGAGGTCGGCCGCCTCAACCGCTCGCTGAACACCATGCTCAGCCGCATCGACCGTTTGTTCAAGGACCGTGCGCGCACCATCGACCAGATGCGCCGATTCGTGGGCGACGCCAGCCACGAACTGCGCACGCCGCTCGTCTCGGTCCGCGGCTACGCCGAGCTGTACCGCATGGGAGCGCTGCAGTCTCCGGAGGAGATCGCGCAGGCCATGGAGCGCATCGAGAAGGAAGCCATCCGGATGGGCGGCCTGGTCGAGGATCTGCTCGAACTCGCCCGACTCGATGAAACCAAACCCTTGACGCTCGCCCCCGTCGACCTGATGCCGCTTGCCCGTGACGCCGCACTCGATGCCATGGCATCCTCCCCCGGCCGCACCGTGACCGTCGTCAGCGGGACCCCCGCCGAGTTCGAGGACGCGACCGATCGCCCGGCCGTCGACCTGGCGCACTCCACCGGCGAGGTGGCCGCCACCGCCGGGCCGGCCTCGAAACCGGGAGACACCGCCCTGCCCGCGGGGTCTGTCTCGTTCGCCGGCGCGACCCTGGCCCGCCTGCGCACGCGCAAACCACGCAAGACGGATGCCCCGACGCTTCCCGCGGAGCCGGCCCAGAAGGCGCCGCCGATCAGCGTGCACGCCGTGGTGATGGCCGAGGAGAACAAGATCCGCCAGGTCATCACCAACCTGATGGGCAATGCGCTCCGCTTCAGTCCGGCCGACAGCCCGGTCGAACTCGAAGTGGTGGTCGACCGTCGCAACCAGCGCGCATCCATCGCCGTCATCGATCACGGCGAGGGGATTCCGCCGCAGATCCGGGACAAGATCTTCCAGCGCTTCTGGCGCGCGGACACGTCTCGCGCCCGGGAGACCGGCGGCAGCGGCCTCGGTCTGGCCATCGTCGCCTCCATCGTTGCCAGCCACAACGGCACGGTGCAGGTTGTCGACACCCCGGGCGGCGGGGCGACCTTCCGGGTCTGGTTCCCACTGGCCGGCTCACCGAACGCGCCGCAGCGGCTGGCCCCCACCCCCACGCCTTAGCCGCGTCCCGCCGGATGGTCCCTCCCCAGGGTCGTCCCGGCTGGGTTTCCCGGTGCAGAGCGGAAGCCACCCCGTCCGTGGTCCCCGGCTCGTAGTCTGATCGGCACCGTCACCCGCCGAGAGGACCATCATGACCCGTTACCAGGTTGACAGCGAAGCCGTGCTCCACACCACCGCCGTGGCCCGGGCCTCGATCGGCCGGATCCAGACCGAGGTCGCGGGGCTCATCTCCCAGCTCACGGCTTTGGAGGGATCGTGGTCGGGGCAAGCCGCTGCCGCGTTCCAGTCCGCCGTCTCCGACTGGCGTGCCACCCAGCAGCGGGTGGCCCAGAGCGCCGAGGCGCTCAACCAGGCGCTCAACCAGGCCGGCCAGCACTACGCCGACATCGAGCAGGCGAACGCCCGCCTGTTCCTGCGCTAGCCGGGGCGGCCGCCACACTCACTGCACGCAGAACGCGGGCAGGAGCCGGCACACACACCGGCGTTCACACGAGAACGGGGCGCCTCCCGAAGGAGACGCCCCGTTCCATGGTGCGGTGGTGCGGTGAAGCGGTGAGGACTTAGAAGTCCATTCCGCCGCCCTGGTCGCCGGCCGGAGCAGCGTTCTTCTCCGGCTTGTCGGCGACAACGGCCTCGGTGGTGAGGAACAGTCCGGCGATCGACGCGGCGTTGAGCAGCGCGGAGCGGGTGACCTTCACCGGGTCATTGATTCCGGCGGCGAGCATGTCGACGTACTCACCGGTCGCGGCGTTGAGGCCCCAACCGATCGGCAGGTTGCGCACCTTATCGGCGACAACGCCCGGCTCCATGCCGGCGTTGAGGGCGATCTGCTTGAGCGGAGCGCCGATGGCGACCTTGACGATGTTCGCGCCCGTTGCCTCGTCGCCGATCAGTTCGAGCTTCT
>JACMQV010000038.1 GCA_014376815.1 Cryobacterium sp. | reverse complement strand
TTGCCGATGAAGGCCGACTGCGAGGTGACCAGGGAATCATTGCCGATCGTGCGGTAGGTCTGGGTCCAGTCGACGCTGAGGCCGAGCATGCGCCAGACGGCCTCGAACTGCTTCTCGTCTTCGATGGTGAGGCGCTCGCACAGTTCGATGAAGTTGCGGCGACTGATCGGCAGCTGATCGGCGGCCTTGGTGCTCTTGCCGTCGCCGCCCTCGAACGGCGCGGTGAAGGCATCGACGTAGGGGAGAGACGGGTCGCAGCGCACGCCATAGTAGTTCTGCACGCGACGCTCGGTCGGCAGGCCGTTGTCGTCCCAGCCCATCGGGTAGAAAACGCTTTTGCCGCGCATCCGCTGGAACCGTGCGATGACATCCGTGTGGGTGTAGGAGAAGACGTGGCCGATGTGCAGCGACCCTGAGGCGGTCGGCGGCGGGGTGTCGATGGAGAAGACGTTCGCGCGTGTGGCCGAACCCCGTTCGAACCGGTAGGTCCCGGCCTCTTCCCAGGAGCCGCCCCACTTGGTTTCGAGCCCTTCGAGGGCAGGTTTTTCCGGAACGCTGGCGGCGGTCATGTTTCTCCGATTCGTATGTGCGGCACCGTGTCGGTGGTGAAGTGCCTGAGTATTGGGCGGTACCCAACTTACCGGATGCGCCGTTCCGGACCGATTCCGGATTCGCTCCGGCGGCCGGCAGCCACCCGGCAGCCACCCGGTAGCCACCCGTCCGACGTCCGGTGGCAGGATTGGGGGCGGAAAGGGGCACCGTGACCGACCCTCTGGATGACGGCGGACTGGACGACGCGGCCCGGGACGGCCCGCGTGCCCTCACGGATGCTCGCCGCACGGTGCTGCGCCGGAAGGTGCGCTGGATCGTCGGCTTCACCATCGGTTACAACGTGCTCGAGGCGGTCGTGTCGATTGCGGCCGGCGCCGCGGCATCCTCGATCGCACTGGTCGCGTTCGGCCTGGACTCCGTGATCGAGGTGTTCTCCGCCGCCGTCATCGCCTGGCAGTTCTCGCGCCCCGACCCCGACCGGTGGCAGAAACCGGCCCTGCGCGCCATCGCGCTCGCTTTCTTCGCCCTGGCCGGCTACGTGATCCTGAACGCGGGGCTCGGCATCATCGGGGTGCTCGAGGCGGAGCCCAGCCCGGTGGGCATCGTCATCGCCTGCCTGAGCCTGGTGATCATGCCGGGGGTGGCCGGCGTGGAGCGCCGCGCCGGGGCCGAACTCGGTTCGACGAGTGTGCTGGCCGACGCCCGGCAGCTGCTGCTGTGCGCCTGGCTGTCCGGGTCGGTGCTCCTCGGGCTGGTGCTGAACACCCTCCTGGGCTGGGCCTGGGCGGACTCCCTCGCGGCGCTGGTGATCGCCGGTTTCGCGATCAGGGAGGGCCTCGAGGCCTGGCGCGGAAAGGCGGAACCCCCGGTCGTGCTGCTGTCGTAGGGGCGCCGGCCCGTCGCGGCGCAGGTTGCGCGCGCGGGCGCAGGTTCGAACCTGCGCCGCGAGCCACACCCTGCGCCGCGAGCCCGGGGCCGGCGGGTCCGGCTACCCGAGGCGGGGGACCGCGCCCAGCAAAGCCTGGGTGTACGGATGCCCGGGCGCGGCGAAGACCTGGCCGGCGGTGCCCGTTTCGACGATGCGGCCGTCCAGCATCACGGCCACCCGGTCGCTGACATGCTGGATCACGCCGAGGTCGTGCGAGATGAACAGCAGGCTGAGACCGCGCTCACGTTGCAGCTCGTCGAGCAGGTCGAGCACCTGGGCCTGAACCGTGACGTCGAGCGAGGAGACGGGCTCGTCGCAGACCAGGATCTGCGGTTCGGAGGCCAGTGCCCGGGCGATTCCCACCCGCTGGCGCTGCCCGCCGGAGAGGGAGCGCGGCCGCCGGGTGAGCAGCGCGGCGGGCAGGCCCACGGCGTCCAGCAGCTCGCGGACCCGCAGCCCGCCGGCGGCGGACGTGCCGCCCGCGGTGCGACCCGACGCTCCGCCCACGGCGTCACGCAGCACATCGGCGACCGTCAGCCGCGGGTCGAAGGAACTGAGCGCATCCTGGTAGATCGCGCCCAGCTGGGGGCGCAGCCGTCGCCGTGCCGTCTCGGCGCCGGCTCCCTCGCCGGCGTCGCTGAACGGCTGGCCGAGCACCCGCACCGTGCCCGCGTCCGGGCGGGCCAGCGCCAGCACGAGCCGGGCCGTCGTGGTCTTGCCCGAGCCGGACTCGCCGACGATGCCGAGCGTCGTTCCCCGTTCGAGCCGGAACGAGACGTCGTCGACTGCGGCGTGGATGCTGCCGTCGGGACGGGTGAACCGCTTGACGAGCCCGGTGGCCTCGAGCACGGCTTCCCGGACCGCGGTCGGAGCGACCTGAGCGACCTGAGCGACCTGAGCGGCCCGAGCGTCCCGAGCATCCCGGGCGTTCGGTTCCGCCGGGTACGTCCCGGTGTCGCCCGCCCGGACCGGCGCCGCGCCGCGAGGCGTCAGGCGCAGGCCGCGCGGCTTGTCGACGGGGATCGCCGCCAGCATCCGTCTGGTGACCGGATGCGTCGGCGCGGCCAACACCTCGGCTGCGGGCCCCTCCTCGACGATGCGTCCGTCGTGCAGGACCGCGATCCGGTCGGCGATACGGCCCACCACGGCGAGGTCGTGGCTGATCAGGAGGATCCCGGTGCCCTGTTTCTTCAGGGTGGCCAGGAGGTCAAGGATCTGGGCCTGCACGGTCACGTCGAGGGCGGTTGTGGGCTCGTCCGCGATCAGGAGCGGCGGATCGAGGGCGATCGCGGCCGCGATCAGGGCCCGCTGCCGCTGGCCGCCCGACAGCTCGCCCGAGCGTTTCCTGACCTGGTTCTCCGCGTCGGGCAGGCCCACGCGCGCCAGCAGGTCGAGTACGCGCGCGTGGCGGGCGGCGGCGCCGAGTCGGGTGTGCAGCCGGAGCGAGTCGGCGATCTCACGGCCCACCGGGCGCAGCGGATCCAGCGACACCAGGGCGTCCTGCAGGACGAGGCCCACGTCGCGTCCACGCCGCCGCCGCCAGGCCGACTCCGAAAGCCCCAGCACGCCGGTCCCGCCGAGGGAGAGTTCGTCTGCGCGCAGCCAGGCGGTGTCCCCGGCGAGGCCGAGCAGGCTCCGGGCGGTGACGCTCTTGCCGGAGCCGGACTCGCCCACGATGGCCAGGCACTCGCCCGGAGCGACGTCGAAGGAGACCCCCGCCAGAACCGGTGCCTCGTCGGGTTCCGGGCCGAATCCCACGCTCAGGTTGCGCACACGCACGACCGGCACGGCCGTGGCCGCGGCTGGGACCGGGGTGGCTTTCGGTCCCGCCGCCTGGTTCTCCACACTCATGCGTGCCTCAGCCTCCGGTCGATACCGCGGCCCAGGGCCGTGGCCGACACCGCGGCGAGCACGATGAACAGTCCGGGGAAGAAGCTCATCCACCAGGCCGAGCCGATGTAGGTGCGCCCGGCGGAGAGCATGGCGCCCCACTCGGCGGCCGGCGGCGTGGCGCCCAGCCCGAGATAGCTGAGGGCGGAGGCCCAGACGATGGCCTGCCCGACGCCGAGGGTGCCGAGCACGAACAGCGGGGCGAGGGTGTTCGGCAGGATGTGGCGGGCCAGGATCCGGCTCCGGCTGAGGCCGAGCACGGTAGCCGCCTCGACGAAGGCCGAGGCGCGCACCGAGACGAGCTGGGCGCGGATGATGCGGGCGTACCCGGGCGCGGTGGCGAGCCCGACCGCCACGGTCGCCGTCGCCACCCCGGGGCCGAAGACCAGGATGAACAGCAGCGCCAGGAGCAGCCCGGGAAAGGCGAACAGCACCTCGAGCAGCCGGTTCACCGTGAAGTCGACGACCGGGCCGAGCATCCCGGCCAGGGTTCCGAGCACGAGTCCCAGGCCGAGTCCGATCAGGGTCGCGAGGGCGCCGATCAGGAGGGAGCTGCCCGTGCCGTGGGCGACCCGGGTGAAGATGTCCCGCCCGGACTCGTCGGTGCCGAACAGGTGCGCGAGCGATGGCGCCTGGAACGCGGACAGGGGGTCGATCCCGAGCGGGTCGCCGGGCGCCACCAGGGACGGCGCGAGCGCGGCCACGACCAGGAACAGCGCGAACAGCGAGCTCAGGGTCTCGCCGGCCCCGAAGCGCGGGCGCCGGCCGCGTCGGCCCGGTCGGGGCGTGCGGGCGGTCCGGCCGAGGCCCGCCTGGATTTCCAGGTCGCTCATCGTGTGCGCAGCCGGGGGTCGGCAATGCGCTGGGCCAGGTCGGTGAGCAGGGTCATCAGAATGTAGCCGAGGGCCACCACGAGAACGGTGCCGACCACGACCGGGACATCGCGCACCGTCACCGCGTTCAGAAGGGTGCGTCCCAGGCCCGGCCGGGCGAAGATCGTCTCGACCACCACCGCGCCGCTGATCAGGGAGCCGAACGCCCAGCCGGAGAGGCTGATCGCCGGCAGGGAGGCGTGGCGCAGGACGTGCACCCAGCGGATGCCGCGCTCGCTCTCGCCCCGGGCCCGCGCCGACAGCACGAAGGGCGACTCCAAGGCGATGAGCAGGGACTCCCGCATGATCTGGCCGAGGAAGCCGGCCAGCGGGATCGCGAGGGTCAGTACCGGCAGCACCAGTCCGGCGGGCCCGGACGTGCTGACCGGCGGAAGCCAGCCGAGCCAGACGCTGAACAGCACGATCAGCGCGGTCGCCAGCCAGAAGTGGG
>JACMQV010000006.1 GCA_014376815.1 Cryobacterium sp. | reverse complement strand
TCTACCGGGCCGAGGTAGGTCTTGAGCAGGCCGGAGAAGGCGCGCGGCTCGGTCCAGATGTGGCGGTTGCCGCAGTTGGGGCAGGGGATGCCGTCGATGCCGCCTTCGGGCGGGCGGCCCTTCTTCTCCTCGAATTCCTCCTCGAGGTGGTCGGCGCGGAAGCGCTTGTGGCAGCTGGTGCACTCGACCAGCGGGTCACTGAAGACCTCGACGTGGCCGGATGCCTCCCACACCTTGCGCGGGAGGATGACCGAGGAGTCCAGGCCCACCACGTCGTCGCGGCTGGTGACCATGAAACGCCACCACTGCTTCTTGATGTTCTCCTTGAGCTCCACCCCGAGCGGTCCGTAGTCCCACGCGGACCGGGATCCGCCGTAGATTTCACCGGCCTGGAAGACGAACCCGCGGTGGCGGGCGAGGGCGATGACGGAATCGAGGCGGGTGGGGGCGGCCACGGTGGCTCCAATGGTCGAAGGTGGGAATGAGGAAATCGCGAGGGATCAGGCAGAAGCCGATCGACGCTCAGTCCATTTTAGGCGTTCGTCGTGATTCCGCCGCCAAGCTGTTAGCCTTGCTAAGGAATTCCGCAGTCCTTGCGGCACCTCAAGGGAGAGATCATGGGCACCAAGCCCCGCACGCCACACGATTCGGCCGAGGGGGTTGACGCGCTGGACCGGGATCCGTCGCTGTTACCCGTCGCGCTCGACCAGACCACGCACGACGCCGAAGAGGCCCATTGGACTCCGGCGAAGATCGCTCTATGGGGCGGGATCTCACTGCTCGGAGGCCTGAGCTGGGTGATGCTCGCGGTGGTTCGCGGGGAAACCGTGAACGCGATCTGGTTCGTCTTCGCCGCCGTCTGCACGTACCTCATCGGGTACCGCTTCTACTCCAATTACATCCAGAAGCACCTCCTCAAGCCCGATGACCGGCGGGCGACCCCGGCCGAGTACAAGGCCGACGGCAAGGACTTCGCCGCCACGGACCGCCGGGTTCTCTTCGGCCATCACTTCGCGGCGATCGCCGGAGCGGGCCCGCTCGTCGGCCCCGTCCTGGCCGCCCAGATGGGCTACCTGCCCGGCACGATCTGGATCATCGTCGGAGTGGTGCTCGCCGGCGCCGTCCAGGACTACCTGGTGCTGTTCTTCTCGATGCGCCGCGGCGGACGTTCCCTGGGCCAGATGGCTCGGGATGAGCTCGGCAGGGTGGGCGGCACGGCCGCCCTCGTGGCGACCATGGCGATCATGGTGATCATCGTGGCCATCCTCGCCCTCGTCGTCGTCAACGCCCTCGCGGCCAGCCCGTGGGGCGTCTTCTCGGTCTCGATGACCATCCCGATCGCCCTGTTCATGGGCTGCTACCTGCGCTTCTTCCGCCCGGGCCGCGTCAGCGAGATCTCGATCATCGGCTTCATCCTGCTGCTGGCCGCCATCGTCGGCGGTGGAGCCATCTCCAACACCGCCTGGGGCGCAGCGTTCTTCCACGTCGACCCGGTGCCGCTCGCCATCGGCATCATCATCTACGGCTTCGTGGCCGCCATCCTCCCGGTCTGGCTGCTTCTGGCTCCCCGGGACTACCTCTCCACCTTCATGAAGATCGGCACGATCGGGATGCTCGCCATCGCGATCATCATCGTTCGCCCGGAGATCGCGGCACCGGCCACCAGCGAGTACGTCAACGGCGGCGGCCCGGTCGTGAGCGGCTCGCTCTTCCCGTTCCTCTTCGTCACCATCGCCTGCGGCGCCCTCTCCGGGTTCCACGCCCTGATCGCGTCCGGCACCACGCCGAAACTGATCGAAAAGGAGCGCCAGACGCGCTTCATCGGCTACGGCGGGATGCTGATGGAATCCTTCGTCGCCATCATGGCGCTGGTCGCCGCCCTGTCGATCGACCGTGGGATCTACTTCGCGATGAACTCCTCGGCCGCCATGACCGGTGGCACCGTCGAAGGTGCCGTCGCGTTCGTGAACAGCCTCGGCCTGACCGGCGTCAACCTGACCCCGGACATGCTCACCCAGACAGCGAAGGACGTCGGCGAGGCCACCATCGTGTCGCGTTCCGGCGGCGCCCCGACCCTCTCGGTCGGCCTGGCCCACATCATGCAGCAGGTGGCCGGCGGCAAGGGCATGATGGCGTTCTGGTACCACTTCGCGATCATGTTCGAGGCCCTGTTCATCCTCACCGCCGTCGACGCGGGCACCCGCGTGGCCCGGTTCATGCTGCAGGACAGCCTCGGCAACTTCTTCCCGAAGTTCAAGAACACGTCCTGGCGCGCAGGCGCCTGGCTGACGACCGGCATCATGGTCGCCGCCTGGGGCGCCGTGCTGATCATGGGAGTCACCGACCCGCTCGGCGGCATCAACACCCTGTTCCCGCTGTTCGGGATCGCGAACCAGCTGCTCGCGGCGATCGCGCTGGCCGTCTGCCTGGCGATCGTGGCCAAGCGCGGGATGTTCAAGTACCTGTGGATCGTTGCCCTGCCACTGACCTTCGCGGCCGTCGTGACCATCTACGCGTCGTTCCTGAAGATCTTCTCGACCGTACCCGCCGTGGGCTACTTCGCCCAGAACCGCGCCTTCTCCAAGGCGCTGGATGACGGGCTCACGACCTTCGGCACGGCGAAGACGGCCCTGGCGATGGAAGCCGTCGTGCGCAACACGATGGTGCAGGGCATCCTCTCGATCCTGTTCGTCGTGCTGGCCATCATCGTGATGATCACCGCCGTGCAGGCCACCTGGAGGTCCTACAAGACCCGCGACTTCGGCACCAACGAAGACGACGCGGTGCCCTCTCAGATGTTCGCCCCGTCCGGCTTCGGCGCCACCCCGGCGGAGAAGGAGCTGTCCGCGCGCTGGGACGCGCAGACGGCGCAGGCCAAGCTGGACAACCCGGGGAGGGCGAGCCGCCGATGAGTCTTCTCGCCACTGTTCGCACCGGTGCCAGGAACGTCGCCTGGTTTGTGAAAGGGGTCATGGGTGAAGACGCCTGGGACAAGTACAAGGCCCACCACGAGTCGCTCCATGACACGGATGCCGCAGCCTGCTCCGGGTCGCGGATGATGACGGAGCGCGAATTCTGGCGGGACCAGACCGACCGGCAGGACATCAACCCCCAGGGCCGCTGCTGCTGAACCAGCCCGCGTCGGCTCCCCCCGATTAGGGCGTTGCCCCAGTGCCTCCCCCGCCGTACGTTGTGGGCGGGGGAGCAATGGGGCAATTTCTGTACTCCGGGCGGGAGTCTGGCGAGGGCATGCTCCGGCGCACCTTCATCGCCGGCGCCGCGACCGTGATCCTGAGCGGATGCGCGGCCGTGACGACCCGCTCCCCCGCGACCCTGCCACCCCCTCCGCCACCGGCCGCCCCGACGCCGGGCGCCCTGCCGCGGCCGCGGCCGAGCGCCATCGGCGCCCCGGTCCCCGTGCCGCAGCCCGCACCCGCGCTGGCCCGGGTGCCGGTGCCGGCCGGCTCCCTGTTCGGGCTGCCCGGGGACGGCGCGCTGCTGGCCTGGACCGTCGACGACGGGACCAGCGAAGAGGTCGTCGGCCGGTACATCCGCTTCGCCGCGGAGAGCGGCACCCGGCTCACCTTCTTCCTCAACGGCACCTACGAGGCCTGGACGATCCATGCGGACCTCCTGCGACCACTCGTGCAGAGCGGCCAGATCCAGCTCGGAAACCACACCTGGTCCCACTCCGACCTCACCGGGCTGACGGATGCCGCCGTGACCGAGGAGCTCAGGCGGAACCACGATTTCATCACCGAGCTCTACGGCGTGGATGCGCGCCCGTATTTCCGGCCGTCCTACGCTTTCCATGACGAGAGGGTCGACTCCCTCGCCGCCGACCTCGGCTACACCGTGCCGACGCTCTGGTATGGCAGCCTGTCCGACTCCGGCCTGATCACCGAGCAACGGGTGCTGGACTTCGCCGGCGAGTGGTTCCAGCCGGGGCATATCGTCATCGGTCACCTCAACTTCCCGCCGGTGACGCAGGTGTTCCCGCAGCTGCGGGCCCTGGTCGCCGAGCGCGGCTTGAGGACCGTCACACTCAACGACGTGTTCACCTGCCCCGCCCACCCCTGAGCGCAGCCGCGGGTATCCTGCTGCGCATGACCGGTCGGGACGAGACGAAGCGGGTGCACCCGGAGACTCCGGAGCAATGGCGGGAGTGGCTGGCGGAGAATCACGACTCCGCCGCATCCGTCTGGTTCGTCTTCTGGAAGAAGTCAGCAAGCCGGCCCGGCTCGACGAGCACCGCTCGATGCTCTACTTCTCCGTGCGCAAGCCCGGCAGCGCCTGGTCCGGACCAAACAAGGAGCGCGTGGAGCGGCTGCGCCGTGAGGGCCGGATGGCGCCCGCCGGCGAGGCCGTGATCGCGGCCGCCGTGCTGGACGGGTCCTGGTCGCGGCTCGACGAGGTCGAGAACCTCGTCGTCCCCGCCGACCTGGAACGCGCCTTCGACGAGTTCCCGGGGTCCCGGGTGAATTGGGACGCCTTCCCGCGGTCGGCCCGGCGCGGCATCCTGGAATGGGTCGTGCGGGCGAGGACGGCGGCGACCCGCGAGAAACGGCTGAGGCAAACGGCGGAGCTGGCGGCCAGGAACGAACGCGCGAACCAGTGGCGGCCGAAGGGGTGACCGCGGACACCGGTCAGTGGGAGCCGGTCAGACGGAGCCGGCCAGGCCGCCCCGGGCGAGGTCGGCGAGGATCTCGTCGACGCTGCTGATCTCGATCAGCGGGGTGTAGAGGGCCATGGCGTCGAGCGCCCGCCGGTGGTCGGCGTCGCTGGGGCCCGCGCAGGCATCCGCTGCCACCCGCACGCGCACGCCGTCATCGGCCGCCGCGAGCGCGGTGGAGAGCACGCAGCAGTCCGTCGACACCCCCGCGAGCACGATCTCCGCCGGGTCGCCCAGACTCTGCCGGGCGGCCGCGTCCCACTTGCCGAAGCTCGGCCGGTCGATCAGCCGGGCATCCCGCGCGGGGAAGCGGGCCACCAGGTCGTACAGGGCGGCACTGGCGGGGTCCAGGGCGAATGGCCACTGCTCGTAGTAGGGAATCCACGCACCCCGCGGGGTCTGCGGGGCGACGAACCGGGTCAGCGCCACGCGCGGGCCGAACGCGTCGCGCAGCCGGGCGGGCGCCGCTGCCGCCTCGTCGAAGCGCGGCGTGAACCACGCGCTGGCCGGTTCACCGAAAATGCGCTGCAGATCGATCAGCATGAGCCACGGCGCGGATGCCGGCGGCGCGGGGGTCACGCCCGCGGCGCCTGGTCGCGGCCCGCGTCGTCCGCGTCGTCCGCGTCGTCCGCGTCGTCCGCGGGTACGGGCAGGGCCTCCTGGGCGCGCACGGTGCCGCGGCCGAGGAGCACGGTGCCCAGGAATCCGATCAGCAGGGCGGCCAGCACGCCGAGGTTCGCGTAGGCCCAGGCGCCGTCACGGCCGCCGAGGCCGAACGGCTCGAGCAGGTAGCCCTGCCAGGCAAGCCAGGATGCGAAGCCGTTGGTGACCAGGCCCCAGCCCACGAACGTGCCCAGGCCGATGAGGGTGACCGCCAGCACGCGCACGCTGCCGTAGCGCCCGGCCGGGTCGAACAGGTCGCGGGCCGCGTAGCTCTTCTTGCGCAGCAGCACATCGGCCATGAAGATTCCGCACCACGCCGCCACCGGCACGCCCAGGGTGATCAGGAATCCCTGGAACGGGCCGAGGAAGTTCGCGGCGAAGAAGACCAGATAGACCGCCCCGAGCACCATCAACACGCCGTCGATGCCCGCGGCGACGTAGCGCGGCGCGCGCAGCCCGGTGCTGAGCAGCGCCAGCCCGGAGGAGTAGATGTCGAGCACCGCCCCGCCGATCAGGCCCAGCACCGCCACCAGGGCGAAGGGCACGAGGAACCAGACCGGCAGGATGGTGGTCAGGGCTCCGATCGGGTCGATCGCGATCGCCTCGCTCAGCGCGGGCGAGGAACCGGCCAGCATCAGCCCGAAGAAGAGCAGGATGAGCGGGGCCAGCGACGCCCCGAAGGTGGTCCAGCCGACCACGCCCGCGCTCGACGCCGAGCGCGGAAGGTAGCGGGAGTAGTCCGCCGCCGCGTTCACCCAGCCGAGGCCGAACCCGGTCATCATGAACACGAGCGCCCCGACGACCTGCGGAGTGCCACCGCCGGGGATGGCGGCCAGGGTGTCGACGTTGATCTGGTCGGCGACCAGGATCACGTAGACGACGGTGAGGATGCCCGTGATGACCGTGATCCAGCGTTGCAGTCGCATGATGAAGTCGAAGCCGAGCACGCCGCCGAGCACGATCAGCGCGGCCACGACCACCAGCGCCACGACCTTGGTCAGCACGCCGCCCTCCCAGCCGAGCTCGGTGAACACGGTGGCCGTCGCCAGCACGGCCAGGGACGCCAGCACCGTTTCCCAGCCGACGGTGAGCAGCCAGGACAGCGCCGACGGCACCCGGTTGCCGTTGATCCCGAACGCGGCCCGGCTGAGGGTCATCGTCGGGGCGTGGCCGCGCTTGCCGGCCAGGGCGATGAAGCCGCAGAACAGGAAGGAGACGACGATGCCGATCAACCCGACCAGGCTGGCCTGCCAGAACGAGATCCCGAACCCGAGCAGGAACGACCCGTAGCTGATGCCGAGCACGGAGACGTTCGCCGCGAACCAGGGCCAGAACAGGTCACGCGGGATGCCCTTGTGCTGGCTGACGTGGATCTCGTTGATGCCGTTGAGCTCGACGTCGAGGGCCGAGCCGGAACGGAACATGCTGGCGGTGCCGCCCTCGCTGCCCGCGGCGGCGGGTGTGGGTGTGGGTGCGGACATGCGTGGTCCTCTCGTCGGGCCTGCTCGAGGCCTGTTCGAGGCCTGCTCAGGAGCCTACTCAGCAGCGGGCCCCCACAGCCAGCGGCGGCAGCCGGTCAGTGCACGTATTCGAGCAGGTCGAGGCCGACGGCGCGCATGCCGTCGAGAACGGCCAGGCGGGAGGAGAGAAGGGTGTCGGCGAAGGACATCGAGACGGCGTAGGTCACGCCGGCGCGCGGGCCGCGCAGGATGCCGACCTCGCTGCGGACGCCGGCATCCGTTCCGGTCTTGTTGACCAGCAGCAGGCCGTGGTTGCTTTCCCGGTGGGCGAGCGGGTCGATACCGAAGGCGCTGGCGACCATGGACAGGTCGGTGCCCAGCGACAGCCAGCCGATCACGCGCTCACTCGCCTCGGCGTCGACAACGTCCCCGCGGGCGAGCGCGGTGAACAGCCAGGTGAGCTCCTTGGCGCTGCCGACCGACAGCTGGGGCGCGTCGTCGGGACCGCGGCGGTCGCGCACGAGATCGAGCAGGGCCGTGCGGCTGAGGCCGAGCTGTTCGGTGCGGGCACGCACGGCGTCCAGCCCGACCGCGCGGATGAGAACGTTCGTTGCCAGGTTGTCGTTGGCCGTGCCGATCAGGGCGGCCAGGTCGGCGACGGGCAGCGACGGTGCCTGCAGGTGCTGCCAGAGGCCGGAACCGCCGGCCGAGTCGGCGGCGCTGCGATCGAGGATCGTGTACGCGCCGAAGTCGGCGTCCCGGAGGCGGGCCGCCACCTCGATCAGAAGGAGCACGGTGCCGATCCCCGCGGTGGGCATCACGACGTGGTCGTCGACCGAGAACAGCACCCGGCCCGTGACCAGGTCGGTGGCCCGGGCCGAGACCTGCACCCCGTCGACGGCCAGCTCCCCCAGCGCCTGGAAACCCCGGCCGAAATTCGCCGCGGACTCCGTGCCGCCGTGCCGTCCTCGGCGCGCGGAGGCGTGACGAGACCGTCGCTCTGAGTCCTGGGACGGGATGGCCACGGGGGCGGGTCCTAACGTGAGGCGGGCTGCTGGTCCGAGCCTCCGCTAGGACTCGCGTGGATCGGTCAGGTCACCAGATCGTAACGCGCTTTTCCGGGGCCAGCCACAGCTCGTCTTCCGGGGCCACGTCGAACGCCGTGTAGAACTCGTCGATGTTGCGCACGATCTGGTTGCAGCGGAATTCGTTGGGCGAGTGCGGGTCGATCGACAACAGACGGATGGCCTCCTCGTCGCGCATCTTGAGCTGCCAGGCCTGCGCCCAGGAGAGGAAGAACCGCTGCGCGCCGGTGAAGCCGTCGATCACGGGCGGCTCCTGACCGCCCAGCGAGATCAGGTAGGCCTTCCAGGCGATGGAGAGGCCGCCGAGGTCGCCGATGTTCTCGCCGATGGTGAGCGCCCCGTTGACCCGGTGGTCGGGAACCTGCTTGGGCGCCAGCTCATTGAACTGCTCGATCAGCGAGCCGCTGCGCTGCTCGAAGGCGACGCGGTCGTCTTCGGTCCACCAGTCGGTGAGTAGCCCGGTGCCGTCGTACTTCGAGCCCTGGTCGTCGAAGCCGTGGCCGATCTCGTGGCCGATGACGGCGCCGATGGCGCCGTAGTTGGCGGCGGCATCGCGCACGTCGTCGAAGAAGGGCGGCTGCAGGATCGCGGCCGGGAAGACGATCTCGTTGAACCCGGGGTTGTAGTACGCGTTGATCGTCTGCGGAGTCATGAACCACTCGTCGCGGTCCAGCGGGTTGCCGATCTTGCCGAGCTCCCGCTGGAACTCGAACTCGTTCGTGGCGTGCACGTTCTCCAGCAGGTCGCCGGCGGAGATGGCCAGGCTCGAGTAGTCCCGCCACTTGACCGGGTAGCCGATCTTGGGGGTGAACTTCTCCAGCTTGTCGAGGGCCCGGGTGCGGGTCTCCGTGGTCATCCAGTCGAGGTCGGTGATGCTCTTCCGGTAGGCCTCGACCAGGTTGGCGACGAGGACGTCCATGCTCGCCTTGGCGCTGGGCTTGAAGTGCCGCTCGACGTAGATGCGGCCGACCGCCTCGCCGAGGGCTCCCTCGACCAGGGAGACGCCGCGCTTCCAGCGATCCCGCAGCTGCGGGGTCCCCGTCAGGGTGCGGCCGTAGAAATCGAAGCTCGCCTCGACGAACTCGGTCGACAGGAAGGCGGCACTGGAACGGATGATCTGCCACCGCAGCCAGTCCTGCCACGCCTCGAGCCGGTCGTCGGTCAGCATTTCGGCGAGCCCGGTCACGAAGCTGGGCTGGCGCACGACCACCTCGTCGAAGGCGCCGGCCGGGGCGTCGAGCCCTTCCAGCCAGAGCTGCAGGTCGGCGCCGGCGGCGAGCGCGGTCACCTGGCCCCAGGTCTTGAGGTTGTAGGTCTTCTCGCTGTCGCGGGAACGCACCTTGTCCCAGTGGTGGGTGGCCAGCTCGGTCTCGAGGGAGAAGACGCGCTCGGCGCGTCCGGCGGCGTCCGCGAGGCCGGCGAGGCCGAACATCCGGGCCAGGAACGCCTGGTAGGCCTCGCGGATGGCGCCGGACTTGTCGTCGCGGTAGTAGGACTCGTCGGGCAGGCCGAGCCCGGCCTGCTCGACGAAGACCAGGTAGCGCTCGGGGTCGCCGGGGTCGTTGTCCACGTGCAGCTGGAAGGCCCCGGACACGCCGGCGCGCTCGAGGCGGCCGAGGCTGCCGAGCAGCATGGGGATGGAGGTGATGCCGTCAACGGTGGCCAGGTCGGCCGCGAGCGGAGTCGCTCCGGGCTTCTCGACCCGCTCCTCGTCCATGAAGCTCGCGTACAGGTCGCCGAGCTTGCGCTCCTCGGTGCCGGGCAGCGCCGACTGGGCTTCCAGGATGATCTCCTTGACGGCCTTCTCCGACTCCTCGGCGAGGAGGTAGAAGGAGCCCCAGCGGGCCTTGTCGGCGGGGATCTCGGCGCGGGCGATCCACTTGCCGTTCACATGGCGGAAGAGATCGTCCTGCGGGCGAACGCCCGGGTCGAGTTCGTCGCGGTCGATTCCGGATGCGGGCCCCTGGTCAGTCATACCTCCACCCTATTCGCTGCGCCTGAAGGTCGCGCCTCCGCGGCCCCCTCGATGGTCGGGCCCGTGGGGTTGGTCGGGTCCGTGGGGTTCCGGCTCACAGGGCCAGGTCGCGCCGGCGCACGCCGAGGACCGCCGCGACGCCGATGATCAGGGCGATGCCCACCATCCACCAGCCCTCGCTCCAGTCGGCGCCGAGACCGACGACGACCGGCGTGGAGAGCAGCAGTTCCGCCGAACCGTCGGCCTCCTCCTGGCACATCGTTTCTGCAGGTCTTGTGTCTCAATGACGGCGCCCATGCTGCCCAAGTTACGCCCGTCGGACGCCCGGCACCGGCTCCCCCATTCGCCCGCCCCGCCCGCGACTGATGCCGTTTCGGACAACTGTTGCCGGTGTGCGGGCAACAGTTGTCCGAAACGGGAACATTCGGGCCCTGACTGGGCGGGAAGGGTGCCACCGAACGGCTGAACTAGAGTCGTTGGATCACCATCACCGTGCTTCGCCCGCAGCCCATCGACCGCGAGATCCTGCGCCTCGCCATCCCCGCCGTCGGCGCGCTCATCGCCGAGCCGCTGTTCCTGCTCGCGGACTCCGCCATGGTCGGCCACCTCGGCGCCGTTCCCCTGGCCGGCCTCGGCCTGGCCAGCGCGGTGCTGCAGACGATCATCGGGCTGATGGTATTCCTTGCCTACAGCACGACGCCCGCCGTGGCCCGCTGGCTGGGCGCCGGCGACCGGCGGCGGGCCGTTGCCGTCGGCATCGACGGTCTCTGGCTGGCACTGGGCCTGGGCGTTGCCCTCATGCTCGCCGGCTGGTTCGCCGCCCCCTGGCTCGTCGGCGCGTTCGGGGCGGATGCAGCCGTCACCGCCGCCGCCGCGAGCTACCTCGGCATCTCGATGTTCGGCCTGCCCGCCATGCTGCTTGTCTTCGCGGCGACCGGGCTGCTCCGCGGGCTGCAGGACACCCGCACACCGTTATGGGTGGCCGGGATCGGATTCTCGGCCAACATCCTGCTCAATGCCGCGTTCATCTACGGGCTGGGGCTCGGCATCGTCGGATCGGCCCTCGGCACGGTCGTCGCCCAGTGGGCGATGGTCGCCGTCTACCTCGCGGTCATCGGCCGGCACGCGCGGCGGGAGGGCGCGCCCCTGCGCCCGCACCGGGCCGGGATGCTGCGGGGCGCGGCGTCCGGCGGCTGGCTGTTCCTGCGCACGGTCAGCCTGCGCGCAGCCATGCTCCTCGCGGTATATGTCGCGACGAGCCTCGGCTCCCCGGAACTGGCGGCCTTCCAGATCGCCCTGACCCTCTTCGCCACCCTGGCCTTCGCCCTCGACGCCCTCGCGATCGCGGCACAGGCGCTCGTCGGTCAGGGCCTCGGTGCGGGCGATCTGGCCGTCGTGCGCGCGGTGCTGCGACGCTGCCTCGAGTGGGGAGTGCTGAGCGGGGCCGCGCTCGGCCTCCTCGTGATCGCCGCGAGCGGGGTGCTTGGCCGGCTGTTCACGAACGCGACCGAAGTCAGCAGCCTGCTGCCGGCGACGCTGATCGTGCTCGGGCTCTCCGTTCCGCTGGGCGGCGTGGTCTTCGTGCTCGACGGCGTGCTGATCGGCGCCGGTGACGCGCGCTACCTGGCCCTTACCGGCCTGGTGAACCTCACCGCGTTCGTGCCTCCGGCCGTGGCGGTCATGCTCTGGGCGCCGCCCGGTTCCGCCGGCCTGGCCTGGCTGATGGCGGCCTTCGCATTCGGTTATCTCGGCGCCCGGGCGGTCACCCTGGGGCTGCGCGCCCGAGCCTCCCGGTGGATGGTCGTCGGCGCGCGCTTAGCCTGAGGAGGCTGCTCGATCGCCTAGATCGGCGATCCGGGCGCGCCGGGTTGAAACGGGCGTGCCTGGGTTGAGAATGGTGGTTGTGCCGGCGCGGTCTCCCGACCTGACCGTTCGGCGGACTCGACGCGTATGCGAAGGAAGACGATGACTGCCATTGAGGTTCCGGAGATCCCCGAAAGCGTTCCCCGGCCACCCCTCCCCGGTGGGCCGCCGAGCCGGCTGGCCCGCTGGCTGATGCAGAACCAGGTGCAGCCGGTCGGGCCGGAGGCCGCGGTGTCCACCGAGTCGACGCACTCGTGGTGGAAGGTGATGTGTCTCACCGGCGTCGACTACTTTTCGACCCTGTCCTACCTGCCGGGCATCGCCGTGCTGGCGGCCGGGGCGCTGTCGCCCCTGGCCACCCTGTTGATCGTGGCCCTGACTCTGCTCGGCATGCTGCCGATGTACCGGCGGGTGGCGAAGGAGAGCCCGCACGGCCAGGGCTCGGTGGCGATGCTGGAACGCCTCCTGCCGTTCTGGCGGGGCAAGGTCTTCGTCCTGGTGCTGCTCGGCTTCGTCGCGACTAGCTGGATCATCACCATCACGCTGTCCTCGGCGGATGCCACCGTGCACCTGCTAGAGAATCCCTACGCCCCGGCCTTCCTGCACGGGCAGGCCGTCCCGATCACGGTGGGGCTGCTCCTGGTGCTCGGCGGGGTCTTCCTGCTGGGCTTCCGCGAGGCCGTCGCGGTCGCCGTCCCCCTGGTCGCGGTCTTCCTGCTGCTCAACGGGATCGTCATCGCCGTCGGCCTGTACGACGTGTTCACCGAGCCGGGGGTGCTCACCGCGTGGACGGACGCCCTCACCGCGGGCGGCACCGGCTTCGGCAACATCCTCGGCCCGGCGATCCTCGCGTTCCCTCTCCTGGTGCTCGGCCTCTCCGGTTTCGAGACCGGGGTCAGCATGATGCCGCTGGTCGCCGCGAGCGGTCAGAATCCGCAGGAACGGCTCGCGTCTCGCATCCGGAACACCCGCAAGCTGCTCACGGCCGCGGCCGTGATCATGAGCGTCTACCTGCTGGCCAGCAGCCTGGTCACGACGGTCCTGATCCCCGCGGAGGCGTTCCAGCCGGGAGGCGAGGCCAACGGTCGCGCGCTGGCCTACCTGGCGCACGAACTCGTCGGGAACGGGTTCGGAACGGTCTACGACGTGAGCAGCATCCTGATCCTGTGGTTCGCCGGCGCGTCGGCGATGGCGGGCCTGATCAACATCGTGCCCCGGTACCTCCCGGCGTACGGGATGGCCCCCGAGTGGAGCCGCGCGGTGCGACCGGTCGTGATCGTCTACACGACCGTCAGCGTGCTGATCACGATCGGCTTCAACGCCGACGTCAACGCCCAGGCCGGGGCGTACGCCACCGGGATCCTGGTGATGATGGTGTCCGGGGCGGTGGCGGTCACCATTTCAGCGGCGGGCCGCGGGCAACGGAGGGCAGCCCTGGCCTTCGGCTTCCTGACGCTGGTGCTGCTCTATGCGCTGCTCGACAACATCATCGAGAAACCCGACGGGATCACCATCTCGATCTTCTTCATCCTGGGGATCGTCACGGTGTCCCTGATCTCCCGGGTGTCGCGCACGACGGAGCTCCGGGTGGAACGGGTCGAATTCGACGACGCTGCACGCCGATACATCCGGGACTCGATCGTCTTCGACGGGGCGCTCAACCTGCTCGCGAACAAGCGCGCCACCGGCGACCGGACGGAGTACGCCGAGAAGGAGCTGGAACAGCGGGGCATGAACCCCGTTCCGGGCGCTGCCGACCTCCTTTTCCTGGAGATCACCGTTGTCGATCCCTCGAGCTTCAGCGAGGCGCTGCACGTGCGCGGCGTCGAAGTCGCCGGCTACCGGATACTCCGGGCCGAAAGCCCGGCTGCGCCGAACGCCATCGCCGCGATCCTGCTGGCCCTCAGGGATGCGACCGGGGTGCGCCCGCAGGCCTACTTCGAGTGGTCGGAAGGCGACCCGCTCTTCCACCTCCTGCGCTACCTCCTGCTCGGCCAGGGCGACACCGCCCCCGTGGTGCGCGAGATCCTGCGCAAGAGCGAGACCGACCCGGCGCGCCGGCCGGGCATCCACGTGGGCGGCGGCTGAAGAATCTGCGCTGCCTGAAGGAATCCGCTAGCTGAAGGAATCCCCGCAGGCGCAGCTGCCGCCGGCGTTCGGGTTGTCGATGGTGAAGCCCTGCTTCGCGATGGTGTCCTCGAAGTCGATGGACGCACCCTCGAGGTACGGCACGCTCATCTTGTCGAGGATGACCTCGACGCCGTCGAAGTCGACGCGGGCGTCACCCTCGAGGATGCGCTCGTCGAAGTAGAGCTGGTAGATCAGTCCCGAGCAGCCGCCGGGCTGCACGGCGACGCGCAGGCGCAGGTCATCGCGACCCTCCTGGCTCAGAAGGCTGCGCACCTTCTGCGCGGCTGCCTCGGTCAGGCCCACTCCGTGGGCGGGCTTGGTGGGAGCAATGGTGCCGGTCATGGGGTTCCTCGGACTTTCACGTCGGATGATCGCGCGGGGCCCGCTCGGTGGAGCGATGTCGTGTGCACGAGTATTCAGACACTCTAGGCTCTTCTGATCCGGCACGGATGTGTTCGCCGGTTCGTCCAGGGTAGCCTCGCCCCCGCTCCGCCGGGGATGCTCCCAAACCCCGCCGGGGTCTAGCCAGATGAAAACCAAGAGCCTAGGGTGAAGTGTCCAACGATTTTAATGCGCGCGGTCCAGATGACCGCGATGCAGCACGGCGTGATCCTTGAACGTGTAAAGGCGCGCAAAGTAGCCGTCCTCACAACCCGTTCCCGCGGTTCTCCTGATCGAGACCGGCCGGGGATGACCGGACTAATATCCGGGTTGTGGTGGATGGAAGAAGAGGTAAACATGTCTGACGTCCTTCTCGACCGCCCAGAACTCGAAACACTCGGCGTCTACGAATTCGGCTGGTCGGATCCCGATG
>JACMQV010000264.1 GCA_014376815.1 Cryobacterium sp. | reverse complement strand
GCTCGCCCTGATCGTGGGGGTGTCTCTTGTGGGGCTCGGCCAGTTCGCGAGCATGGAGTCGACGCTTCGCCGCTACATGGTGGGGGACCACGGGGCCATCCAGTCGATGATCCTGAATCCGGATTGGCAACCACCGTTTGGCCTGGCGGTGATCTCACTCGCGATGATTCTCTGGGCAGCCGTGGCAGTGACTGTCGTCGTTCGACGGCTGTCTTCGGTGCCGTCGATCGGATGAAGGACTAGTCGAGCGGTCGGCGCTGACATGGACGACACGTTTCGCCACGTGAAGACGCTCGCGGCGGGCCGGTCCACCCGTGGCCGGCAATTGTGGCAGACTGAGGGAGCTCAGCTTGTTGATGATACCTTTGCTTTTCCGTGAGGAGAAAGGGTCTCGTCGGGTGAGTCGAACCCCGGTTTGTCGAACGGTTGGCAAACCAGGCGTAGTGGCGTCGTACTGGACGCTAGCAAAGATTGGCTGAAACACGACAATGACCGACGCTGTTGCGCAACGTCGCCTTCGTGGACGACGCGTGGGCTCGCCAGCAGGTATCGCTCTTCAGGTTGTTTACGACAGCGCCGCGTGGACCGCCGCGGTCATTGTCGCAGTTCTGCTCCGTTTCGATTTCAACCTGCACCTCATCGCCTGGAGTCCGTTGGCGCTGGTCTGCATAGCGGTGGTCGTACTCCAGATCCTTTTCGGTTGGATCTATTTCCTCTATCGCGGGCGTCATCCCAATGGCAGCTTCGCCGAGGTGGTCGCCCTGCTCAGTGCGACGGCCTCGACGGGCGTGATCGTGGGGATCCCGGTCTTCCTGTTCGGTAACGCGGCGGGCTTACCCCGGAGCATCCTGCTGCTCGCGTTTCCCATGGCCTTTGTGCTCATGGGTGCGGTGCGCTACCTCACACGTGTCATGAGCGAGCGAGCGATCAGGCCAGTCGAGGGAGCCGAATTCGCGCTGATCTATGGCGCTGGCTATCTTGGCGACTCGATTGTCAAGCGGATGCTCACAGACCGCACGTCGGCGTACATCCCGGTGGGAATCATCGACGACGACCCACGAAAGCGGCATGCCTGGGTGCACGGGGTGAAGGTGGTCGGCACTCGCGCAAACCTTCTCGCCAGCGCGGATCGCCTTCAAGCGACGGTACTCGTCGTCACCATCGGTCATGCCGATGCGGCGCTGCTTCGCGAAATCTCGGATGCGGCGACGCCGGCCGGTCTGCGGGTCAAGGTGCTTCCTCCGCTCGAAGACGTGATGGTGGGCAAGACGAGGCTGCGTGACCTTCGAGACATCTCCATCGAAGACCTGATCGGGCGCCATCCGGTAGACACCCATGTCGAGTCGATCGCCGGGTACCTCGAAGGAAAGCGCGTTCTCGTCACCGGAGCTGGCGGTTCGATCGGCTCGGAACTCTGCCGCCAGATCGCGAAGTTCCACCCAGCCGAGCTGATCATGCTCGACCGTGACGAAACCGGCCTGCAGAGCACGCAGATCTCTATTCTCGGGCACGGTCTACTGGACACGAGGGACGTCGTGCTCGCGGATATTCGTGACGTCGAGGCGCTTCGCTCGATCTTTGAGGACCGTCTTCCGGACGTCGTGTTTCACGCCGCCGCGCTCAAGCACCTGCCGATGCTCGAACAGTATCCCGACGAGGCGTGGAAGACGAATGTGCTCGGCACGCTCAACGTGCTCCAGGCCGC
>JACMQV010000263.1 GCA_014376815.1 Cryobacterium sp. | reverse complement strand
CCCGGGGCAGGACCAACTCGTCCCACAGATCCACCAGCAGCGCCCCGTCGATGTACTGCTCAATGTCGCCGGCAGCGCCCTCGCGCAGCACCACCTCGTACGCGCGGGCCCGTTCCCGCCGGACCGCCAGGTTCACCGGTTGAGAGTGACAGCCTGGAGTGGCCCCATTTGGGGCCGTAGTGATGGCTTGATTTGGCTCCACCCCCGGCCTGGTTGTCCCTACGTTGCGTGACGTCGACCAAGACGATCACGAAGGGCGTAGGGGTGAAACCGAGATCGAGGGTGGAGATGTCTGAACGTATCCGTAGGGACGAGCGCGAGGAGTCGTTGTCGATCCGGGCGCTCGCGAGACGCCATGAGGTGCATCGCCGCAAGGTGCGGGAGGCGCTGGCGAACGCGACGCCTCCGGAGCGGAAGGTGCCGGTCCGGGACTCACCGGCGTCGGGGCCGTATGAGGCGCAGGTCCGGGCGTGGCTGACCGCGGACCTGACCGCGCCGCGGAAGCAGCGGCACACGGCTCGGCGAGTCTGGCAGCGGCTCCGTGATGAGCACGGCGCGCAGGTGGCCGAGTCGACCGTTCGCGGTCTGGTCGCCAGGCTTCGGCTGGAGATCTCCTCGGCGACCCGGGTGGTGCCAATCGGACAGGAACACGGGCCGGGTAAGGAGGCCGAGGTCGATTTTGGGGAGTTCATGGCCTGGATCGGCGGGGTCTACTTGAAGCTGTGGATGTTCGCGTTGCGGTTGTCGCACTCGGGCCGGGCGGTCCACGTCGCTTACCCCAACCAGGCGCAGGAGTCGTTCCTGGACGGCCATGTGCAGGCGTTCGGCGTCCTCGGGGGCGTCCCGACCGGCAAGATCCGCTACGACAACCTCAAGCCCGCGGTGGTCCGGGTGCTACTGGGCCGGGAGCGGACCGAAAACGAGCGGTTCATCGCGCTGCGCTCGCATTACGGCTACGACTCGTTCTTCTGCGAGCCCGGGATCGGTGGGGCGCACGAGAAAGGCGGCGTGGAAGGCGAGATCGGCCGGTTCCGCCGCCGGCACCTCACGCCAGTCCCGAGCGCGGGGAGTCTGGCGGAGCTCAACGCGATGCTCGCCGCAGCGGACGCTCTGGATCAGGACCGGCACATCGCGGCCCGGACCGAGACAGTCGGGCAGGCCGCGGCCCGTGAGTTCCCGAGCTTGCGGGCGCTACCGACCGAGACGTTCGATGTCAGCACCCAGCTGGCGTGTCACGTCGATGCCAAGGCCCGGATCTGCGTGCGGCAGTCCTACTACTCAGTCCCGGCGCACCTGGCCGGGACGCGGGTCAGCGTCGCGCTCGGGGCAAGATCGTTCACCGTCCGCGATGGCCGGCCCGGCCGGCCGGCGGTCGTGGTCGCCACCCACGTCCGGAGCCTGCACAAGAACACCCAGACCCTGGTGCTGGACCACTACCTGGAGGTCCTGGCCCGCCGGCCCGGGGCGTTACCCGGCTCGTCCGCGTTGGCCGCGGCCCGCACGGCCGGGCTGTTCACCCCAGCGCACGACGCGTTCTGGACCGCTGCCCGCGCGCAGCACGGCGACAGCGCGGGCACCCGGGTGCTGATCGAGGTGCTGCTGCTGCACCGCAGGCTCCCGACCCACGCCGTGCTCGCCGCGATGGCCACCGCCCTGGCACTGGGCCGGCTCGAGGCTGACCTGGTCGCGGTCGAGGCCCGCCGTCACCTCGAACCGGTCCGGCGCACCCCCGTGGCCGCCCCACACACCCCGCGAGAGACCGGCCACAACGCCCGGCCCGCACCAACCCTGAGCAACTACGACACCCTGCTCGCGCCTTGGGAGGCCAGCGCATGACCACCGCCAGAACCGCCCAAAAGAGCACCCCGACGGTCGAGCAACGACCCGTGACGGCTCGGTCTGAACCGGCCGCGGACCTCGCGATCGCGGCCGGAGCGACCGCACTGCACCTCCCGACGATCAAGGCTGAAGCGTCCCGGATCGCCGACGCCGCGGTCAAGGAACGCCTCACCCACAAGGCATTCCTGGCCGAGGTCCTCACCGCCGAGCTCGACGACCGGGACGCCCGCCGCCGCACCCGCCGCGTCCACGAGGCGAAGTTCCCTCGCCTCAAACGGCTGGAAGACCTCGACCTGCGCCAGCTCCCCGGCCTGCCCGCCCCGCTGCTGGCCTCGTTATCCGCCGGCGCCTGGATCGACCGCGGCGAACCAGTCGTGCTCCTGGGCGACAGCGGCACCGGCAAAACCCACCTGCTCATCGGGCTGGGCGTCGCCGCCGCCGAGGCCGGCCGGCGGGTCCGCTACGTCACGACCGCCGCGCTGGTCAACGAACTCGTCGAGGCCGCCGACGACAAGCAGCTCTCCCGCGTCGTCGGGCGCTACGCCCGCCTCGATCTCCTCTGCCTCGACGAGCTGGGCTACGTCCACCTCGACCCGCGGGGCGCCGAACTGCTGTTCCAGATCATCACCGAACGAGAGGAGAAAGCCTCGATCGCCTGCGCCAGCAACGCCCCGTTCAGCGAATGGGACAAGACCTTCACCGACGCCCGGCTCGCCGCCGCGATCGTCGACCGCCTCACCTTCAACGCCCACATCATCCAGACCGGCACCGACTCCTACCGCCTGCGCTCCAGCCGCGCCGCCAGGAAACAAGCCGCCGCTGGCTGACCCCACCGCCCCGCCCGTCACCGTCAGTGACCAGCGGGGCCAACCCAGACCGCACATGACCGCGGGAGTGGGGCCAAATCAAGCCATCACAGTGGGGCCAAATGGGCTTGTCATTCACAGATGGATCGTCTCGGTCGCCAGCTGCCGGGCGGG
>JACMQV010000262.1 GCA_014376815.1 Cryobacterium sp. | reverse complement strand
GCCACGGCGTGCAGGGTGATCAGGCCGGTACTGGGCTGCAGGGCGCGCAGAGCGGTGTCCAGCTCGGCGACCGATGCCTGGATGAATTCCACCCGGCGGTCGGCGCGGGGCAGGCTGTCCAGAATCTCGGTGTCGAACACAAACACGCAGTGCACCTGCTGGCAGGATTTGAGCGCGTGGTACAGGGCCGCATGGTCAAAGCTGCGCAGGTCGCGGCGGAACCAGACGAGGCCGGTGGCGAAGGTGTCAGAACGGGGTTTGGCTAGCATTTGACGATGTTAACGGCCAGCCCTGCGCAGCCATAAAGACGGGGGCACTTGGGTATAGGAGTATAAATATTGAGATACTATGTATCTCAATTTAAGAAGGAGGGCTAGATGGCTACCACCACGATGATCCACGTCCGGCTGGACGAAAAAATGAAAGTGCAGGCGACGGAAGCGCTGGCTGCAATGGGTTTGTCGGTATCTGACGCAGTTCGGGTATTTCTGACGCGTGTCGTCGCGGAGCAACAGCTTCCGTTTGCGCTCAAAGTCCCTAACGCACAGACCCGCGTTGCGATGGTTGAGGCCGATGAAATTGTGCGTATGCGCCGTGACCGCTTTGCGACCGCCACCGAATTGTTCGATGACCTCGAAAAAAACAGCGGCCAGTAAACGTGCTGTGCTGCCGCGGGCGGCGGACTATGCAAAGTCGTTTTTGAAGGATTGGGAGCGCTTGTCTCGGTCCGGTCGATACGATATGCACCGGCTCAAGGAAGTGATGTCGCTCCTAGTGGCTAATGATGCCCCAATGGGACCCGAGTGGCTAGACCACCCGCTGGGCGGCGAGTGGCTCGGGCACCGTGAATGCCATATCGGCGGGGATTTCTTGCTGGCGTACAAACTCGATGATGGCGGAAAACATGGTCTGGTCGTGTTTGTGCGCACTGGAACGCACGCCGATCTATTCGAATAGCCGCCGAGTAGGTCTAGCACTCAACGATATTCACCGCCAGCCCGCCACGCGCAGTTTCCTTGTACTTGGTCATCATGTCGGCACCAGTTTCACGCATGGTTTTGATGACTTTGTCCAGGCTTACAAAGTGGCTGCCGTCGCCGTGCAAGGCCATGCGGGCGGCGTTGATGGCTTTGACGGACGCGATGGCGTTGCGCTCAATGCAGGGAATTTGCACCAGGCCGCCCACCGGGTCGCAGGTCAGGCCCAGGTGGTGCTCCATCGCGATCTCGGCCGCGTTCTCCACCTGGCGCGGCGTGCCGCCGAGCACGGCGCAGAGCGCACCTGACGCCATGGCACAGGCGGAACCGACCTCGGCCTGGCAACCACCCTCCGCCCCGGAGATGGAGGCGTTGGCCTTGACCAGTGACCCGATCGCGACGGCGGTGAGCAGAAAGCGACGGATGCCCGCGGCATCCGCCCCCGGCACGAAGCGGAGATAGTAGTGGCCGACCGCGGGGATGATCCCGGCCGCGCCGTTGGTCGGCGCGGTGACCACGCGGCCACCGGAGGCGTTCTCCTCGTTGACGGCGAGAGCGAAGGCGTGCAGCCATTCGGTCGAGGTGTCGCGTTCCCGCAGCGGCAGCCGATCATATTCCTCTAGCTGCATGCGCACGGCAGCGGCACGCCGCTTGACCTGGAGGCCGCCGGGAAGAGTGCCTGTGGCTTCGAGGCCGGCGTCCACGCAGACGCGCATGGCATCCCAGATGGCGTCAAGGCCGGCGTCGAGGGCCTCGACCCCGTGGATCGCCTCCTCGTTGGCGCGGGCGATATCGCAAATGGAGACGTCGTAGCGGTCGCAGAGGGCGAGTAGCTCGGCGCTGGAGGAGTACTCCCGCGGTTGCGGCACGGTCTCGGTGCGGCCGATCGGGTCCCCGTCGCGGCGGATGAAGCCGCCACCGATCGAGTACCAGGTCTCCTCGAGAAGGGGAAGCGCGTCGTGTCCCCAGGCGGTGAGGGTCAACGCATTCGGGTGCCCGGGCAGTCGGGTGCGCGCCTCGAAGGTCACGTCGCCCTTCCGCACGGGGATGGGATGGCTGCCTCCGAGCAGCAGCACCGCGTCGTCGGCCAGGCCGGACCAGGCGGAGCGCACCTCGCTCGGATCGCAGGTCTCGGGGCGGAGCCCGGAAAGGCCGGCCAGGATCGCGTCGGGCGTGCCGTGCCCGAGCCCGGTCGAGCCCAGCGAGCCATAGAGGGAGCAGCTGATCCGGGCGACGTCGGCGAGCAGACCAGCGTCGCGGAGATGCTCGGAGAAGGTGAGCGCGGCCCGCATCGGGCCGACAGTGTGGGAGCTGGAGGGGCCGATACCGATGGAGAAGAGGTCGAGTGCCGACACATACGCAGTCATCCAACCATCGTAACGGTGCCTCGGCCCAAGTCCGGGGCGCGATCAGCGGATGGTCTTGCGCGCCGTGATCTGGCCGGTGTCGAACCCGAGCAGGTGAAGTCCGCCGTGGAACCGGGCGTGCTCGATCTTGAGGCAGCGGTCCATCACCACCGTGAGGCCCTTCGCCTCGCCGTACACGGCGGCCTCCTGATTCCAGATGCCCAGCTGCACCCAGACGGTGGAAGCTCCGATCAAGAGCGCCTCGTCAATCACGGCCGGGATATCGGCGGCGCGGCGGAACACATCGACGATGTCGGGAACCTCGGGCAGCGACGCGAGGCCAGGGTAGGCCGTCTCGCCGAGGATCGACTTCGCATTCGGGTTGACGAAGTAGACCCGGTAGTCGCTTGACTGCTGCAGGTAGGTGCCGACGAAGTAGCTGGAGCGGGCCGGGTTCGGTGAGGCACCGACGATGGCGATCGACTTCGCGGTGCGCAGAATCTTCAGCCGCGCCTTGGCATCGGGGCCGATCCAGGTGCGCTGTTCCTCGCCCAGCGGTGCGCGGGGGGAGTCGTTGCCAGGGGCAGCATCGAGGCTCATTTGCCGCCCGCGATCTGGCCGAGGGCTTGGTCGAGGTCGTAGATGATGTCCTCGACGTCTTCGGTGCCCACGCTGATGCGCACGAGTCCGGGCAACACACCGGCGTCGACGAGCTGGGTCTCGTTCAGCTGTGCGTGGGTCGTGGAGGCCGGGTGGATGACAAGCGTCTTGGCGTCGCCGATGTTGGCGAGGTGGCTGGCCAGGTCCACCGATTCGATGAAGGTGCGCCCGGCGTCGCGGCCGCCCGTGACGCCGAAGCTGAAGACCGAGCCGGGGCCCTTCGGCAGATACTTGAGGCCGCGGTCATAGTGCGGGTGCGCCGGCAGCCCGGCCCAGTTGACGAAGTCGATCCGCGGATCGGCGTCGAGCCATTCGGCCACGACGCGGGCGTTGTCGACGTGCGCCTGCATGCGGAACGGCAACGTCTCGACACCCTGGGCGAGCAGGAATGCGGAGTGTGGGGAAAGGGCAGGGCCGATGTCGCGCAGCTGCTCGGCGCGGAGCCGGGTGAGAAAGGCGTACTCGCCGAAGTTGCCGGCCCACTCGAGTCCGCCGTAGCTGGGCACCGGCTCGCCGAATAGCGGGAACTTGTCGCTGTGCCAGTCGAACCGACCGCTCTCGACGACGACACCACCGAGGGTGGTGCCGTGCCCGCCGAGGAACTTGGTGGCGGAGTGGATCACGATGTCGGCGCCCCACTCGATCGGCCGGGTGAGGTAGGGCGTGGCGATGGTCGAGCCGATCACCAGGGGGATCCCGGCCGCGTGGACGACGGCGGCGAGACCCTCGATATCGGCAACCTCGCCCGACGGGTTGGCCACCGTCTCGGCAAAGATCAGTTTGGTCTTCCCGGTGATGGCGGCGGCATAGTCGGCCGGGACCGCACTGCGCACGAAAGTCG
>JACMQV010000037.1 GCA_014376815.1 Cryobacterium sp. | reverse complement strand
GGCGCCGTCGCCGGCGAAGTACCGCGGGTTCTCCGACCCGAACTTCTCCCAATACGTCTCCTTGAACCGCTCCGGGTCGCCCCAGATGCCGCGCAGCATCGACGGCCACGGTTCGGTGACCACCAGCAGCCCGCCGTTGTCGCGGCCCACGTGGATTCCCTCGTCGTCGAGCACGTCGATCACCACGCCGGGGATCGGGACCTGCGCCGAGCCCGGCTTCGTGGTCGTCACGCCGGGCAGGGCGGAGATCATGATCGCCCCGGTCTCGGTCTGCCACCAGGTGTCCACGATCGGCGCGACGTTGCCGCCGATGACCTCCCGGTACCACATCCAGGCCTCCGGGTTGATGGGCTCGCCCACCGACCCGAGCAGGCGCAGGCTCGTCAGGTCGAACCCCTGCGGGATCTGGCGGCCCAGCTTCATGAAGGTACGGATGGCGGTGGGCGCCGTGTAGAGGATGCTCACCTTGTACTTCTCGATGATCTCCCACCAGCGGCCGGGGTGCGGGGTGTCCGGAGTGCCCTCGAAGAGCACCTGGGTGGCCCCGTTGGCGAGCGGGCCGTAGACCACGTAGCTGTGGCCGGTGATCCAGCCGACGTCGGCGGTGCACCAGTAGACATCCGTCTCGGGGTGCAGGTCGAACACGTTCTTGTGGGTGAAAGCCACCTGGGTGAGGTACCCGCCGGTGGTGTGCAGGATGCCCTTGGGCTTGCCGGTGGTGCCCGACGTATAGAGGATGAACAGCGGGTTCTCCGCGGGGAAGCCCTCCGCCTCGTGCTCTGCCGCGACCGAGGCGAGCTCGTCGTGCCACCAGAGGTCGCGGTCGAACCACTCCACGAAACCGTCGGTGCGCTTGACCACGAGCACGTTGCGCACGGTGGTGTCGTTGCCGGCGAGGGCCGCGTCGACGGCTGGCTTGAGCGCGGACGCCTTGCCCTTGCGGTAGCCGCCGTCGGCGGTGATCACGAGCACGGCATTGGCGTCATCGATGCGCGAGCGGAGGCTCTCGGCGCTGAATCCGCCGAAGATCACGGAGTGCACGGCGCCGATGCGGGCCACGGCCAGCATCGAGATCACGGCCTCGGGCATCATCGGCAGGTAGATGGCGACCCGGTCGCCGGCGTTCACGCCGAGTTTTCTCAGCACATTCGCAGCACGCTTCACCTCGGCGGTGAGCTCGGCGTACGTGATGTCCCGGGAGTCGCCCGGTTCGCCTTCGAAGTGCAGCGCGACCCGGTCGCCGTTGCCGGCCAGCACGTGCCGGTCGAGGCAGTTCCAGGCCACGTTCAATTCGCCGTCTTCGAACCATTTTGCGAACGGCGGGTTCGTCCAGTCCAGCGTCTTCGTGAACGGCTTCTTCCAGTCCAGCAGCTCTCGGGCCTGATCAGCCCAGAATTTCAGGCGGTCATCTGCGGCGTCCTGGTAGATCTGCGGCGAGGCGATTGCCTGGGCGGCGAACTCCGCGGTGGGCGGAAATCTGCGGGACTCATGGAGAAGGTTGTCGATCTTAACGCTCATACCTATGTCGCTCCTTTGCGATGCCTGCACGTGCGGGCGCGAAACCAGCCCCCGCTGATGACCCTACACGGCGGCGCGCCTCCGCCAGGTTGCGGTGAATTGCGGCGTCTTGATACCCCCAATTGTGGTCTCACCTGGAAACATCGATCCATGTCCTCATTTATGAGGACACGAAGGACTTGCGCAGATGGAAATCCCCTTGTACATTGAGACACGTCCGAACGAAAGTTTTGACCTGCGGTGTGTTTGGTTCCCCCCAATCGACGCACTGCCGAGGCGGCACCTGTTCCCCCCAATAGGTGCCGCCCCCCTTTTTTTAACCGGTGGGTGACCGGGTTTTTTGACCGCTGGGTGACCGGGTTTCCCGGCCGGGCCTCTGACGCCGGCTCCTCCCCAGCGGGCGGGTCGCCTCGTTCCGTTCATTCCTGCGGGCGCCGCCCTGGGGGCCAGCCGTGCGGCCTAGCGTCGTCGCATGCCTTCGTTCATCGCCGTGCCGTCGTATGCCGATCCGGCCGCGGTGTCTGCCGCGCCGGCCCTCGACGTTTCGGCCCTCGACGTTTCGGCTCTGGACGTTTCGGCTCTGGGCCCGCTCGCCCGGTACGCCATCGACGGGCAGGTCACGGACCTGTTCGTCAACGGGGATGCGGGCCTCTGGTCCGACGCCGGCCACGGCCTCGTGCGGGAGCCCGGCTGGACCTGCCCGGAGACGCAGGTGCGCGCGCTCGCGGTGCGCCTGATCGCCCTCGGCGGGCGTCACATCGACGAGGCCAGCCCCTGCGTGGATGTCAGGCTCGCCGACGGCATCCGTGTGCACGCGGTGCTGCCTCCCGCGTCGAGCACCGGCACCCTGCTCTCGATCAGGCTGCCCCGGGCAGCGCGGCTGAGCCTCGCCGCGCTCGCCCGCGCCGGTCTGTTCGGGCCGGAGGAGGCGGCCGCCGGCGTTGTCCTGAGCCTCCGGGCGGCCGTGCAGCGCCGAGAGAACGTGCTGATCACCGGCGCGGCCGGCAGCGGCAAGACCACCCTGCTCGCGGCTCTGCTGGGTGAGGCGCCGTCGGGCGAACGCCTCGTTGTGATCGAGGACGTCGCCGAACTGCGCATCGACCACCCGCACGTCGTCGCGCTCGAGTCGCGGCAGGCGAACCTCGAGGGGGCCGGGCGGATCGGGCTGGAGAGCCTCCTGCGGGAGGCACTACGGATGCGCCCCGACCGGCTCGTCCTCGGCGAATGCCGTGGCGGCGAGATCCGGGAACTGCTGGCGGCCCTCAACACCGGCCATGACGGCGGTGCCGGAACCCTGCACGCGAACTCGGTGCGGGACGTCCCGGCCCGGCTGGAGGCACTCGGGGCACTCGCCGGGATGAGCCCCGAGGCGGTGGCCCGCCAGACCGTCAGCGCGATCGGTCTGGTGCTGCACCTGGAACGCCGCGACGGCCTGCGCCGGCTCGCCCCGCCGGCCCGGTTCGCCCTCGTCGAGGACCGGCTGGTGACCGTGCCGACCGCGCTGATCCTGCCGACGGGGTCGACCGAGCGAACCGGGTCGACCGAGCGGGGAGCACCCGGGGCGGGCGCCGCGGCCGGGGGCCACGGAAGGCGGGCCGCTGCAGCGCCGTTGGATGCAGCGTCTTGGGATGCAGCGCCACCTGATGCCGTGCCGCGGGACGCGATGCAGCGGGACCCGCCGTGAGCCAGTGGCACCGGCCCGCCCGGCCCGCCCGGCCCGCCGAGCCGGCGATCGAGCAGGTCGCGCAGGTGACCCAGCGTCTCGCGGTGCTGCTGGCCGCCGGCGTCTCCCCGGCCTCCGCGTGGGAGTACCTCGACCGGCCCGGCGCGGACGGAGGGACCGAGGGCGCACCGGCGACCCGAACAGGTTCTGGCGCTGGGCCGGCCGGGCTCGCCCAGCCGGTGCCGATCATCCGTGCGGCGGCGGCCGCCGGGCGCCGGGGCGACAGTATCGCGGATGCCGTCGCCGCGGAGGCCCGCATCCTCGGTGGCCCGGTCGGCGAGGCCTGGCTCGGCCTGGCGGCGGCCTGGCAGGTGGCCACCCAGGCCGGGGCGCCCCTGGCGGCCTGCCTGCGCCAGCTCGCGGCCTCCTTCCGGGAACTCGGCCAGCTGCACACGGACCTCCAGGTGGCCCTCGCCGGGCCGGCCGCCACGGCCCGGATGGTGGCGTTCCTGCCCGGAGTGGGCGTTCTGCTCGGCAGCCTGCTGGGCTTCGACACGCTGCACACCCTGTTCCTCACCGTGCCCGGCTGGGTCTGCCTGGCCGGCGGGGCCACCCTGATGCTGGCCGCCGACCGCTGGAACCGCCGGCTCGTTCGTTCGGCCCGGGCGCGCGACCAGACCCCCGGGCTCGAGCTCGAGCTGACCGCGCTCGCCATGACCGGCGGCGGCTCGATCGACCGGGCCCGGGCGCTCGTCGAGGTGGCCGCCGAGCGGTTCGCCCTGCGACGCGGGCAATCGGCGGCCGCCATCGAGCAGGTGCTCGCCCTGTCACAGCGGGCCGGCGTCCCCGCCGCCGAGTTGCTGCGGAGCGAAGCCGAGCAACTGCGCCGGGACGCCCGCAGCGACGGCCAGCGGCGGGCCGCCACCCTCGCCGTCACGCTGATGATCCCGCTCGGAGTGTGCGTCCTGCCCGCCTTCATGCTGATCGGCGTCGTGCCGCTGCTGGTGACCGTCCTGTCATCCACAGTCCTGGTTTTCTGAAGTTCTGCACCGATCCGCGCCGCGGCGATCCTGCCGGCACCGCGCCGGGCGAGTCTGGGTGCACTCGTGCCGCCACACACCGCGTCGCCCGACGCGAGAAGGAGACGAACGCATGCCCACCACCGACCCCACGAACCCGACTGGCCGAACCGACCCGACCGACCCGACCGGCACCCCCATCAGATCCCCGCACGCCGGTTCCCCGGCCCGGCCGCCCCGCCTGGTGCGGGCGTGGCGGCGGCGTCGCAACGAGACCGGGGCGGCGACGGCCGAGTACGCGGTCGCGACCATGGCGGCGGTCGGCTTCGCCGGCCTGCTGATCGTGATTCTGCGTGGCGACGAGGTGCGCGGCATCCTCACCGACCTGGTGCGCAATGCCCTCACCGTGGGGTAGCCGGCGGACCCCGCGCCCGGGCCCGAGTCAGATCCCGGCCCCGGCCCCGGGCGCGCGGGCCGGATCGCGGGCCGGATCGCGGGCCGGATCGCGGGCGGGGGAGCGGGCGCGTGGCAGCGTCACCGCCGAGTTCGCCACCGTCGTGCCGGCCGTGCTGCTCGTGCTGGCCTGCTGCCTGGGGGCCGTGCAGGTCGTCGGCCAACAGGTACGGCTGACGGATGCCGCGGCCGGCGCCGCACGGTCCCTCGCCCGCGGCGACAGCACCGATCGCGCGGCGGGGCTCGTCACCCGGGCCGTGCCCGGTGCCTCGCTGGCCTCCGAGCATCGGGGCGAGTTCGTCTGCGTGCGCCTCAGCGTACCGAGCGCCTTCGGGGCCTTCGCCGTCTTCGGGCTGACCCTGACGGCCGGGTCCTGCGCGCTCGCCGGTGGACTCTGATGCGGGTGCGGTGGGCCCGGAACCGGTGGGCCCGGAAGCGGTGGGCCCTGAACCGGCGCGCCGAGCGGGGGTCCGGCACGGTGCTCGCGGTCGGGGTGATCGGCGCGGTGCTCCTGGTGACGGCCACGGTCGTGCCGCTGTTCGCCGTGCTGGCGGTCGGGCGTGCCCTGCAGGGGGCTGCGGATGCCGCCGCGCTCGCCGCCGCCGACACCGCCTCGGGTGTGGTCGCCGGGGTGCCCTGCGAGGCGGCGGCCGAGGCGGCACGGCTCAACGGGGCATCCGTCACCGGGTGCTCGGTCGAGGCGCTGATCGCCTCGGTGAGCGTCGGCCGTGGCTACCTCGGCTTCGACCTGGGCGCCCGCGCACGGGCCGGACCGCCGCCCGGGTGAACCTGCGGGCGGCAGGGCCCAGGCGTGCCGGATCAGTCGAAAACGGCCTCGACGAAGCGGTAGTCGACGGCCGTGGGGCGCTCCGGAAAGTCGGAGGAGTCGAACTCGAGGCCGGTGCCGCGCAGATACAGGTAGCGCTTCTTGCCGGAGTCGGCCGGGATTTCGAGTCGGGGCCGTGGATCACCGGATTCGAGGAACTCGGTGGTGACGGTTTTGCC
Organism: Cryobacterium sp.; assembly: GCA_014376815.1. GTDB lineage: Bacteria > Actinomycetota > Actinomycetes > Actinomycetales > Microbacteriaceae > Cryobacterium. The sequence goes on along the minus strand of JACMQV010000037.1, from coordinate 1,880 downwards.
TTCGAGGGGGCCGTCCGTGAGCTTCGCGGTGTACGTGCCCGTTGCTGTTTCAACCATGTTTCCATTGTCTCCACGAGTGCCCGACTGGCAACCCCCCGTGGCAATGCCGGGTCGGGCCGATTTGGCACGCACTCTATTGCAGTGTGTATGGTGTGCCTTGGCCCATCCTTGGACCCGTACCTATAAAGAGGAGTCTGGTGCCAGGCACTAAGAAGCTGGTCATTGTCGAATCGCCGACGAAGATGAAGTCGATCGCCGCCTATCTGGGCGACGGCTACGAGGTTCTGTCCTCGGTCGGCCACATCCGCGACCTGATTGAGCCCAAAAACCTGCCGCCGGAACTCAAAAAGGGTCCCCTCGGCAAATTCTCCGTCGACGTGGACAACGGCTTCGAGCCGTACTACGTCGTGTCCGACGCAAAGAAGAAGACCGTGGCCGAGCTCAAACGGGCCATGAAGAACGCGGACGAACTGCTGCTCGCAACTGATGAGGACCGCGAGGGCGAGGCCATCGCGTGGCACCTGCTGCAGGTGCTGCAGCCCAAGGTCCCCGTGAAGCGCATGGTCTTCCACGAGATCACGAAGGAAGCGATCCTCCAGGCCAAGGACAACACCCGCGACCTCGACACCGCCCTCGTCGACGCGCAGGAGACCCGGCGCATCCTCGACCGCATCTACGGCTACGAGATCTCGCCCGTGCTCTGGCGCAAGGTGGGCCCCGGCCTGTCGGCCGGCCGCGTGCAGTCGGCGGCCACCCGTCTCGTCGTCGAACGTGAACGCGAACGCCTGGCGTTCGTGTCGGCCGGCTACTGGGACCTGATCGCCCAGCTCGCGCCCGGCGCGCAGGCCGGCGACGTCGCCTTCCAATCCAAGCTCGTCCGCCTCAATGGGGAGCGCATCGCGTCCGGCGGCGACTTCGACGACCTCGGCCAGCTCAAGCCCAAGGTGTCCGCCGTCACGCTCGACGAGGCATCCGCCCTCGCGCTCGCCGACGCCCTCAAGGAACCGTCGGTCGCCCTGACCGTGACGAAGGTGGCCTCCAAGCCCTACCGCCGCAGCCCCGCCGCGCCGTTCACGACCTCGACCCTGCAGCAGGAGGCGGCCCGCAAGCTGCGCTTCACCGCCCGGCAGACCATGAGCGTGGCCCAGTCCCTCTACGAAAACGGCTACATCACCTATATGCGAACCGACTCGCCGTCGTTGTCGCAGCAGGCGATCACGGCCGCGCGCACCCAGGCGACGGCGCTCTACGGCGCGGAAACGGTGCCCGACAAGCCCCGCCTGTACAAGGGAAAGAGCAAGAACGCGCAGGAGGCGCACGAGGCGATCCGGCCGTCCGGCGACACCTTCCGCACCCCGCCGTCCCTCGCGTCCACCCTGCGCGGCAACGACTTCAAGCTGTACGACCTGATCTGGAAGCGCACCGTCGCCTCACAGATGGCGGACGCGACCGGTTCGACCGCGTCGGTCACCATCGCGGCCGGCCCGACCGGCCCTGCCGCGCACCCCGCGGCCTCCGGGGCGCTCGCCGAGTTCGCCGCCAGCGGCACCGTGATCACCTTTCGCGGCTTCATGCTCGCCTACGAGGAATCCCGCGACGAGGAGCGCAACGCGCCCACCGACGCGACCGAGTCGAAGCTGCCGCCGCTCGAAGAGGGCCAGAAGCTCGTGCTCGCCGCGATCGAAGCCAAGGGTCACGAAACCAGCCCCGCCGCACGCTACACCGAGGCGAGCCTCGTGAAGAAGCTCGAAGAGCTCGGCATCGGCCGCCCCTCGACGTACGCCTCGATCATCTCCACCATCACCGAGCGCGGCTACGTCACCCCGCGCGGCCAGTCGCTCGTTCCCAACTGGATCGCCTTCTCGGTCGTGCGCCTGCTC
>JACMQV010000036.1 GCA_014376815.1 Cryobacterium sp. | reverse complement strand
TCGAGGGGGAGGGTGACCGCCATCTCCGATCCCCAGCCCGTCGTGGCCTCCACCTGCAGGGTGCCGAACACGTCGGCGACCCGGCTCGCCAGCCGGCTGGCGCTCGGGCTGTCGGGGGTGAGCTCGCCGGTACCGTCGTCGCGGATGTGGATGAGCAGATTGCTGCCGTCGCAGTCCCAGCGCACGCGCACCCGGGTGACGCCGGGCTGCTCGACCAGGGCGAGCACGGCGCCGCGCACGATGGCCCGGGCGGCGTGGGCCACCTCGCCCGGGAGGGCGCGACCGTTCACCGGCGGCTCGATGAACTGAACGTCGAGGTCGCCGAAGCGCACCAGCGGGCGCAGGTCGTCGCGCAGGCGCTCGAAGGCCTGCGCCACGGGTTCTTCGGAGATGGACCGGTCCCGGTCGGAAACGGCGCGCAACTGCACCATGGCCTTGGCCGCGAGATCGATCGCGGTCTGCCGGGCCGACGCGTCGCTCGTGCCGCTCGAGCGGAGAACCGCGAGCAGTGACTCGAGCGTGGTGGCCTGGGCGTCGGTGAGGTCGGCGATCACCCGGGCGCGTTCCGCCGAGGCCGACCGCGAATCCCACGGCTCGACCGGGTGGGTCGAAGGCGTACTAATCATGCGCCCAGCCTACCCGGCAGGGCTGATCCCATCCGAACGGGCAGGCATCCCGCCCATTCGATGGGCTACGGGCCCACCCGAAAGAGCAGAGGATGGGGTAATGCCCACACGCACCACCGTTCCTCTCCGCGTGACGGAGTCCCTCGCCGCCATCGCGGCCGAACACGCCGGCGCCGTGCGCCGGCTCGTGGCCGCCGACACCGGTTCCGGTGCCGACTCGCCAGTCGAGCAGGCGGCGACGGAGCTCCGTGACGCCCGGCGCGTGTTCGTGTTGGGGGCCGGCCGGTCCGGTCTGGCCCTGCGTATGACCGCGATGCGGCTGATGCACCTGGGGCTGGAGGTGCACGTGGTCGGCGAGGTGACCACCCCGGCCATCACGGCCGGCGACGTGCTCCTGGCCGCGAGCGGCTCCGGCAGCACGACCGCGATCGTGCGGGCCGCCGAGACGGCGACCGCAGCCGGCGCGCGGGTCATCGCGATCACGACCGCGCCCGGGTCACCGCTGGCCGCCCTGGCCGCGGTCACCGTCGTCATCCCCGCCGCGGAGAAGCAGGACCACGGCGGCCGGTTGTCGATCCAGTACTCGGGCGGCCTGTTCGAGCAGGTCGTGGTCATGCTCGGCGACGCCATCTTCCACAGCCTGTGGACGGCATCCGGCGCCACCGCCGAAGAATTGTGGCCGCGTCACGCGAACCTCGAATAGCCCCGTTTCCACCCTTCCCACACCCCTCCCGACCCACCCCGAACCGGAAAGAAGACCATCATGAAGCTTCAAGTTGCCATGGACGTACTCACCACGGATGCCGCCCTCGAGCTGGCCGCCAAGGTCGCCCCCTTCGTCGACATCATCGAGCTCGGCACCCCGCTGATCAAGGCCGAGGGCCTGCGCGCCGTGACGGCCGTCAAGGCGGCTCACCCGGACAAGATCGTGTTCGCCGACCTCAAGACGATGGATGCCGGCGAGCTCGAAGCCGACATGGCGTTCGCGGCCGGCGCCGACCTGGTCACGGTGCTCGGCACGGCCGGAGACAGCACCATCGTCGGGGCTGTCGCCGCGGCGACCAAGCACGGAAAGGGCGTCGTCGTCGACCTGATCGGCGTCGCCGACAAGGTGGCCCGGGCCCGCGAGGTGACGGTGCTCGGCGCCGCCTTCGTCGAGATGCACGCCGGCCTCGACGAGCAGGCCGAGCCGGGCTTCTCGCTTGCGACCCTGCTGAACCAGGGCGAGACCGCGCGGGTGCCGTTCTCCCTGGCGGGCGGCGTGAGCGTCGCCACCATCGCCTCCGTGCAGCGCGCCGGGGCGAAGGTCGCCGTCGCCGGCGGTGCCATCTACGGCGCCGAGGACCCGGCAGCCGCCGCGGCCGCCCTACGCGCCGCCATCATCTAACGCGCCTCGATCCCCGGCGCATCCGCCCGCGCGTTCGATAGCGCGCGCGCGAATCCGCGCCGGTGACGCGGAAAAGCACCCTCGTCTTGTGAACGAGGGTGCTTTTCGTGGATCGTGCGGAAGGTCCGGGCTCAGCCGAGCAGCATCCTGGTGAGCTGGTCGACGGAGTAGACGGTGGCCGTGGCGCCGACGGCCTCGGTGGGGGAGCCGTAGCCCCATTCCACCAGGATGGTCGGGATGCCGTGCGCGGCAGCCCCTTCGAGGTCGTACCGGCGGTCGCCGACCATGACCGGGGCCGCGAGGTTGGCTCCGACGGCGCCGAGTCGGGCGAGCGCCTCTGCCACGATGTCGGCCTTGGCGCTGCGGGTCTCGGTGTCGGAGGAACCGACCATCACGGTGAAGTACTTCGCCAGGTCGAAATGCTCGAGCACGGCGACCGCATGGTGCTCCGGCTTGCTGGTGGCGAGGGCCATCGGGATCTTGGCCTCGTGGATGCGCTCGAGCAGCCCGGCGACGCCAGGGTACACGGCGGTGTGCAACATGCGTTCCTGGTAGTCGGCGCGATACACGGCGAGAGCCTCGACGGCTTCGTCCGGGGTCATCCCGGCATATTCGCTGAACGCGGCCAGCAGGGGCGGGCCCACGTAGGCGAGCAGCTCCGCGTCGGAGGGTACCGGACGACCGAGCAGGGCGAAGGTGCGGGCAAGCGAGTTGGTGATGGCCGGGGCGGAATCGGTGATCGTTCCGTCAAGGTCAAAAAGTATGGCACTCCAGGTGCGAGTCAGTGTCGAATTCACTCGCTAATACTAGGTGGCGCAGACGCAATCGCCTGCACGATTAGAAAAAGAGGTAGTAACGCGGTTTTCCAGAACCCACCAGTGCTAGAAGAGCCGGGACTGGGTGTCGTCGAGTCCGCGCATGGCGTCGTAGTCCAGCACGAGGCAGCGGATGCCGCGGTCCTCCGCCAGCGTGCGGGCCTGCGGCTTGATGATCTGGGCCGCGAAAACCCCGGCGACGGGGGCGAGGTGCGGGTCGCGGTTCATCAGTTCGAGGTAGCGCGTGAGCTGTTCGACGCCGTCGATGTCGCCGCGCCGTTTGAGCTCGACGGCGACTGATCCGCCGTCGGCGTCGCGCGCCAGGATGTCGACCGGGCCGATCGCGGTCATGTACTCGCGGCGCACGAGGGTGTGGCCGTCTCCGAGCAGGTGGATGTGCTCGGCCAGGAGCTTCTGCAGGTGCGCTTCGACGCCGTCCTTGATCAGCCCCGGGTCGATCCCGAGTTCGTGGGCGGAGTCGTGCAGCACCTCGAAGATGCTCACGATGAGCTGGTCGGCGGTCTTGGCGTGGGTGACCGTCCAGACGGCCGTGACGCCGGCATCGCTCTGCTCGTCGTCCGGTTCGGACAATGCCAGGCTGCACGGTGGGCTCATCCAGTTGAGCGGTTTGTAGGAGCCGCCGTCAGAGTGCACGAGCACGCTGCCGTCCGACTTGAGCATGAGTAGTCGGGTGGCCAGCGGCAGATGCGCGTTCAGCCTCCCGGCGTAGTCGACGGAGCATTTCGCAATCACAAGGCGCACCGTTCGAGCCTAACCGTGACTCAGGGCGTGTACGTGCGCTCGCGTGCGGCGGGCGCGGCCAGGCCGGCCAGGACCATCAGGGCGAGGACCAGGTACAGGGCGTTGAGGATGCCCCAGGCCTGGCCGAGCAGACCGAGCACCGGCGGGCCGACGAGGAAGGCGAAATAGCCGATCATGGCGACGGCGCTCACCCGCGCCGCGGCGTTCTTCCTGTCGTCGGCGGCCGCCGACATGCCGACCGGGAAGCCGAGCGAGGCGCCCAGGCCCCACAGGACGGCGCCGGCGTAGAGCATCCACTCGCTCGGCGCCAGAATGAACAGGATCAGGCCGACGATGCCCACCAGCGCGGATGCCCGCAGCACGGGCACCCGGCCGACCCGGTCGAGGACCGGGCCGCCGACGATGCGGCCGAGCGTCATCGCGCTCACGAAGACGCCGAACACGATCGCGGCCGCCGTGTTGCTCAGGCCGTGCCCGTCGACGGCGGCCAGCGCCAGCCAGTCGTTGGCAGACCCCTCGGCGAATGTCATGCCGAGAACGATGGTGCCGATCAGGAGGATCTTCGGGTCGCCCCAGACCGACAGGCTCGCCCGCAGGCGCTCCCGCCAGGCTGGCGACGAGGTCGGGGCGGCGGCCGGAGCGGCGGCTGCCCCCTGCGGCTCGTCGCCCAGTTCGGCACGCTGCGGGATGGAGCGCACCCCGACGACGGCGGTGGCGAGCACGATGACGGAGATCGCGGCGAGGTGCCAGAACACCGGCAGGCCGAGGTAGGACGCCCCGGCGCCGAGCAGGGCGCCGATGACGGTGCCGAAGCTGAAGAAGGCGTGCATCAGCGGCATCAGGGTCTTGCCGACGTCCCGCTCGACCGCCGCCCCCTCGACGTTCATCATGACGTCGAGCGAGCCCATCCCGACGCCGACGAGCACCAGCCCGGCGAAGACCAGCCCAGTCGACGCCAGCAGGCTGGCGCCGACGCCGACCGTGACCAGCCCGCTCGTGGACAGGGCCACGCTCAGCACCATGGCGCGCCGGGCGCCGAAGCGGGCCAGCAGGGCGACCGCGGCGAGCAGCCCGACCACCGACCCGCCGGAGAGCCCGAAGATGACGAGGCCGACCTCCGCGGTAGAGAGCGCCAGCCCGTCACGCACGGCCGGGATGCGGGACATCCAGGTGGCCAGGGAGAGGCCGCTGATCAGGAAGATCGCGAACACGGCGTTGCGCCAGGCGAGCAGGTCACGGCGGACGGTTCGCGCGGCGGATGTTCCGGCGGCGCGGGCGGGTTGGGGCACGAGGAGTCCTGGGGGCGAAGTGGCGGGGAAAAGAATCGGACGGCTACCAGATTATCCGACCCGCCGTAGCTGCTCGATCGGCGCCGTCGCGGCGGCGCCGCAGGGTGGACACCGGCTCGATCGGGCTGAACTTCTTCGCCTCGAACCATGCCGCCCCTTCGCCGGGCGGCATGATTCGGGACTCGGCGTCGAATTCGGCCTCGAGGGCCTGCAGGTCTATCTCAAACCGCAGTCGGTGCACCGCCGCATCCGCCCGTAGCGGGCGCGGCGGGGCCGGTCGGGCCGGTGGGTCAGGGCCGCACCTGCGGGGGCAGGGCGGCGATGATCGGGTGGTCCTTCTGGAACACGCCGGACTTCGCCGCACCGCCGGGCGACCCGATGTCGTCGAAGAACTCGACGTTGGCCTTGTAGTACTCGGCCCACTCCTCGGGCACGTCGTCCTCGTAGAAGATGGCCTCGACCGGGCAGACCGGCTCGCAGGCGCCGCAGTCGATGCATTCGTCCGGGTGGATGTACAGGGCCCGGCCGCCCTCGTAGATGCAGTCGACCGGGCACTCGTCCACGCAGGCGCGGTCTTTCACGTCCACGCAGGGCAGGGCGATCACGTAGGTCACCGGAGCACCCCGTCCGGAGTGTGCCGTGGCGGCGCCAGGGGCAGGCTAGATGGTGAATCCAAGGGCGCTCATCATCTCCCGGCCGTCGTCGGTGATCTTCTCGATGCCCCACGGCGGCATCCAGACCCAGTTGATGCGGAACGAGTCGACGACGCCTTCCAGGGCGATGCCGGTCTGCTCCTCGAGCACGTCGGTCAGCGGGCAGCCGGCCGAGGTGAGGGTCATGTGGATGATCAGGGCGTCATTCGCCTCGTCCCAGCCCAGGTCGTAGATCAGCCCGAGGTCGACGATGTTGATGCCGAGTTCCGGGTCGATCACGTCCTTGAGGGCCTCCTGGATGTCATCGAATCGCTTCGCGGTCAACGTCGACTCCGTCGACTGCATCGGGGCCGTTTCCGCGGTGGCCGTTTCGAGGCTCAACTGGCGACCGCGGCGCTCTGGTAGCGGTCGTAGCCCTCGTCTTCGAGACGGTCGGCGAGTTCGGCGCCGCCCTGCTCGGCGATGCGGCCGTCGACGAACACGTGCACGAAGTCCGGCTTGATGTAGCGCAGGATGCGGGTGTAGTGCGTGATCAGGAGCAGGC
>JACMQV010000261.1 GCA_014376815.1 Cryobacterium sp. | reverse complement strand
TGGCCTCCTGCGTGCTGGCCTGCTCCGTGCTGGCCTCATGCGTGCTGGCCTCATGCGTGCTGGCCTGCTCCGTGCTGGCCTCCTGCGTGCTGGCCTGAGTGACCGCGGCCGCGGCAGCATCCGCTTCGCTCACGATGGCGATCGAACCGGTGCGGGTGATGGTGCGGGCGGCGATCAAGGCGAGGGCATGCTTAGCGTCCTCGGTGATGACGTGCGTGCCCTGCCCGCTCTTTGGAGCATCGGAGGAAACCGCGCCACCGGCGTGGGCGTCACGGTTGGCCCCGTCACGCTGACCCGAGTTGGTGTTGGTGTTCCCACCATTGGCCGCGACGCCACTCTTGGCGCGCGGACGGCGTTCCTGCGGCGGCTGCGCGGTCTGGCGGTGCTTGATGACGGGGTCGTGGTGCACGATGATGCCGCGGCCGGCGCAGGCCTCACAGTTTTCACTGAACGATTCCAGCAGACCGAGACCGAGCTTCTTGCGGGTCATCTGCACGAGTCCGAGCGAGGTGACCTCGGCCACCTGGTGCTTGGTGCGATCGCGGCTCAGGCATTCGAGCATCCGCCGCAGAACCAGGTCGCGGTTGCTTTCGAGAACCATGTCGATGAAGTCGACCACGATGATGCCGCCGATGTCGCGCAGCCGCAGCTGGCGCACGATTTCCTCGGCGGCCTCGAGGTTGTTCTTGGTGACGGTCTCTTCGAGGTTTCCGCCGGAGCCGACGAACTTGCCGGTGTTGACGTCGACGACCGTCATCGCCTCGGTGCGGTCGATGACCAGGGATCCGCCGGAGGGCAGCCAGACCTTGCGGTCGAGCGCCTTCTCGATCTGTTCCGAGATGCGGTACTCGTCGAAGGCGTCGGCCTCGCCGTCATAGCGCTCGACGCGCTCCACCAGGTCAGGGGCCACCTGGCCCAGGTAGGTCTCGATGGTGTCGCGCGCCTCGTCGCCGGAGATGACCATCTTCTGGAAGTCCTCGTTGAAGACGTCCCGCACGATCTTGATCAACAGGTCGGGTTCGCCGTGCAGCAGTGCCGGAGCCGAAGCGGTCTCGACCAGCTTGGCGATGGAGGCCCACTGCTCGGTGAGGCGGTTGACGTCCAGGGTGAGTTGGTCGTCGGTGGCCCCCTCGGCCGCGGTGCGCACGATGACGCCCACGTTCTCGGGCAGGACCTCCTTGAGGATCTTCTTCAGGCGGGCACGCTCGGTGTCGGGGAGCTTGCGACTGATCCCGTTCATGGAGCCGTTCGGCACGTAGACGAGGTAGCGGCCGGGCAGGGAGACCTGGCTGGTGAGGCGAGCGCCCTTGTGGCCGATCGGATCCTTGGTGACCTGCACCAGGACCTTGTCGCCGGGCTTCAGCGCGACTTCGATCCGACGGGCCTGGCTGCTGTTGCCGGAGTTCTCGGCGGCAGCGTCCCAGTCGACCTCGCCGGCGTAGAGCACGGCATTGCGCCCGCGTCCGATATCGACGAACGCGGCTTCCATGCTCGGGAGCACGTTCTGGACGCGGCCGAGGTACACGTTGCCGATCAGCGACGCATCCTGGTTCTTGGCGACATAGTGCTCGACGAGAACACTGTCTTCCAGCACGCCGATCTGGATCTTGTTGTGCTTGGCGCGTACGACCATCACGCGGTCGACGGACTCACGCCGGGCGAGGAACTCGGCCTCGGTGATCACCGGGCGGCGGCGACCGGCATCCCGGCCGTCACGCCGGCGCTGTTTCTTGGCTTCGAGCCGGGTCGAGCCCTTGATGCGCTGCGGTTCGGTGATCAGTTCGGGCTCGCGGGGGGCGCGCACCCGCACGACGGTGTTCGCCGGGTCGTCGTTCCCGGAGCGGTTCTCGTCACCGGTACGGCGGCGGGCGCGCCGGCGAACGGTCGACGACTCGTCGCCCTCCTCGTCGTGGCCCGGCCTGGTGTCCGAACGGTCCGGGCGGGTGTCCTGCTGGCCGCCGTCGCGGCGGACCCCGGTGCGGGCCGGAAGCGGCACGATGACCGGCGCCTGGAACACCAGCGAGGTCGACGGCCGGCGAACCACTGCGGTTGTCGGGGTGGGCGGCAGCGTCAGATCCACGTCAGCGTCCTGTTCTGTGTCGGGAGTCCCGCCGAACGGTGCGGCGGATGCCGACTCGGTCGCGGAATCAGCGTTGAGGACCGGAGCCGGTGGCTGGGTCTGGTCAGGCTCGCGCGTCGCCGGAGCGGCGACCGGAACCTCGGTCTCGGGGGTGGTGCGCAGGTCATCCGTCACGACCTGGGCCACCGAGGCGGCAGCCCTGCGCGCTGTGCGGCGACTGCCGAACAATCCCTTGCGTTTTTTGGTGTTTTCGTTGTCTTCCACCATCACTGGTGCGCTCCTTGACCGGTGTGGGCGACCGCGCCACCCATCCGGCTACTCTCTCGTGGGAAGATTTCGCTTGCGCAAAACCCTCGGGAATCCTCTTCGTTCGCAACCGGCTCTTGGCTCTGGTTGCTAATACCTTTGGTCGTGGGACCAATGAATCTGGGCTTGTGCGGCCCATTTATGGAACAAGTACTTAAGCCTTCTCTGGCATCAGCTTGAGCGCGGCTCAAGCGACTTCTTCGATTATCGCATGCATTCTCAGGATCACGTGCGAGGCACATGACATAATCCGAAGGTGCCAGCCACCGACCAGCCCAAGCGCCCCGTCGGGCTCGCCGTCTTCCTGATCGTCGGCGGGCTGGTCGCGCTCACCGCGGCGTTCCTGCTGACCATCGACAAGTTCCGGATCCTCGAGGACCCCCAGGCGCAGCTGTCCTGCAACTTCAGCGTGCTGGTCGGGTGCAGCACGAACCTGGGTTCCTGGCAGGGTGCCATCCTCGGTTTCCCGAACCCGCTGATCGGGCTCCTCTCCTGGACCGTCGTGATCACGATCGGCGTCGCGATCCTGGCCGGAGCCAGCTTCACGCGCTGGTTCTGGATCGGGCTGAACGTGGGTGTCACGAGCGCGCTGGCCCTGGTGATCTGGCTGATGGCCCAGAGCTTCTTCGTGCTCGACGTGCTCTGCCCCTGGTGCATGGTGACCTGGGTGGTCACCATCCCCACATTCCTGGCCGTCACCCTGCACAACCTCACGGCCGGGAACCTGCCCGCGTCACCTGCCGTTCGGCGCTTCGCGGCGGGCGCGTACTCCTGGATCGTGGTGATCACGATCGGCTGCTACCTCGTGGCCGCGATCATCGCGCAACTGCAGATGGACTTCCTGCACCGCCTGTGAGCCGGGTAGGCCCCATCCAACCGGGTCTCACCCCGGCGAGACCGCGTCTGGCGGCTAGTCGAACCAGAGGGCGAGTTCGCGGGCGGCGGACTCGGGCGAGTCGGAGCCGTGCACGAGGTTCTGCTGCACGCGGGTGCCCCAGTCACGGCCGAAGTCGCCGCGAATGGTGCCCGGAGCCGCCGTCGTGGGATCGGTGGTGCCGGCCAGGGAGCGGAAGCCCTCGATCACGCGCTCGCCGGCGATGCGCAGCACCAGGATGGGCCCGCTCTCCATGAACTCGACGAGGGAGTCGAAGAACGGCTTGCCATGGTGCTCGGCGTAGTGCTCGGCCAGCAGGGACCGGTCCGCCTGCACCAGTTTCGCGTCGACGAGGGAGTAACCCTTCTGTTCGATCCGGCGCAGGATCTCGCCGGACAGATTGCGGGCCACCCCGTCGGGCTTGACCAATACGAGGGTTTCCTGGACCTGGACACTCATGAGTTCTCCTTCTGGTTGTCTATTCTCGAACCGGCGATCATGCAGTACGCCCACATGGCGGCGAACATGGCGCCGACAAAAAACATGGCTGGGTTGAGGAAGCCGGCCGCCACCACGATCGCTTGGAGGATCCAGCCGAGGGTGTACGACCACGGGTAACGCAGCAGCGCGATGACGGCGACCATGGCGAGGGACAGGAGCGCTCCCCCGCCGAGCGCGAGCAGGGGCGGCAGCGCGCCGAGCCCGAAGATCACGAGCGCACCGAGCAGCACCACGATGGTCTCGAAGCCGAGCACGATCGAGGCCAGGGACCGCTTGATCGACCGCGGCGCGGCGGGGCGAACGGATGCGCCCGGCTCCGGCTCGGAGTCCGGCTCCGGATCGTTCGCCGGCTCCGGCGCCGTCGTCATTTCGTCATCCATTCGCGGGAATCGGCCAGCGAAATGGCCTCGCCGACGAGGGTGATCGACCCGGTCACGATCACGGCCCGCTTGGGCGACTCCAGGGCCCAGTCCCGGGCGGAGTCGAGAGCGGCGGCCAGGTCGTCGAAGCGGATCGTGCTCTCGTCGCCGGCGACCTCGGCGACCAGGTCGGCCAGGTCGTCGACGCCGATCGCGCGGTCGGAGTGTGACTGGGTCACGTGGAACCGGGTCACCGACGACCGCAGGGCGGTGACGATGCCATGGGCGTCCTTGTCGCCGAGGATGCCCACCACCGCCACGATCTCGTCGAAGTCGAAGTAGTCGCCCAGCGCCGCACTGAGGGCGGTGGCGCCGTGCGGGTTGTGGGCGGCATCCACCAGCACGGTCGGTTCGACGCCCACCAGCTGCAGTCGTCCGGGCGAGGTGGCCGAGGCCAGCCCGTCCTCGACCAGGTCGTAGGAGAGCGCCGTGGTGCCGGCGCCCAGGAAGGATTCGACGGCGGCGATCGCGATGGCCGCGTTCTGGGCCTGGTGGGTGCCGTACATCGGCAGGAACAGGTCGGAGTAGGTGCCGGCCAGGCCGCGCACGGAGATGAGCTGCCCGCCGACGGCGACCTGGCTGGACAGCAGGGCGAAGTCCTCGCCCTCGCTGGCCAGGGTCGACTCGGTCAGTTCGACCTTGCGTTCGAGTTCGGCCTGCGCCGCCTCCACCTGCCGGGCCGAGACCACGGAGGCTGACGGTTTGATGATGCCCGCCTTGGTGCGGGCGATCTCCGCGATGGTGTCGCCCAGTCGCAGGGTGTGGTCGAGGGCGATCGGCGTGAAGACGGCGACCTGGCCGTCGGCCACGTTCGTGGAGTCCCATTCCCCGCCCATACCGACCTCGATCACTGCGGCGTCGACGGGAGCGTCGGCGAAGCAGGCGTAGGCGAGCACCGTGAGAGCTTCGAAGAAGGTGAGCGCACCCTCGCCGGCGGCGACGAGTTCCGCGTCCACCATCTGCAGGAACGGTTCGATGTCGGCCCAGTTCGCGGCGAGGGCCTCATCGGTGATCGACTCCCCGTCGATCATGATGCGCTCGTTCAGACGCACGAGGTGCGGGCTGGTCAGCAGCCCGGTGCGCAGTCCGTAGGCGCGCACGAGGCTCTCCGCGATGCGGCTCGTGCTGGTCTTCCCGTTGGTGCCGGTGACGTGGATGATCGGGTAGACGGTCTGCGGGTCCCCCAGCAGCTCCAGTGCCCGCCGGGTCGGCGCCAGGCGCGGCCGGGGCGCGCCCTCGCCGACGCGCTCGAGGAGCGCGGCGAAGACGGCGTCGCCGGCCTCGCGGTCGGGATCGGCCGGGGAAGGCTTCGGCTTAGACATGAACGAGTCCGTTCTCTCGTGCGACGGCGACCAGGACGGTCCCGCGGTTGGCGTACTGCCCGGCGGTGAAGAGCACGTAGTGCTCGACCGGTGAACCGACCAGGTTCGCCAGCCATTCGGACGGCAGCCCGTTCGTCAGGCTGTCGTCCGAGACCTCGGTCGACAGGTGCGTGGTGAAGCGGGTGGCCAGGGTCTCCGCGGCGAGATCCACCCCGGGGGCCAGGGAGAACGTGGCGGCATCCTCGTCGGAGTAGAAGACCAGGTCCAGACGGATGCGGTCGCTCACCTCGAATCCGGCGGACTTCCGGGTGTCCTGCACGGCCCGGATCAGGTCCCGGGCGAAGCCCTCCGCCTCGAGCACGGGCGTGGTCTTCGTCTCGAGCAGCACGAACCCGCCGCCGGCCAGGAGGGCCAGGGCGGGGACATCCGTGGCGCCCACCGACGCCTCGGCCCCGTCGGCCGGACCGGTCTGCAGTACGAGCTCGTACTCGCCCTCGGCGAGGGCGATGCCGCCGGCGGTGACGACGCCGTCGGTTTCGCTCCAGTCGCCGGAGCGGGCGGCTTTGATCACCTGCTGCACCTGCTTGCCGAGGCGCGGTCCGGCCGCCCGGGCGTTCACGGTGAGGCGCGACGTGATGCCGTAGGCGCTCGCGCTGTCGACTGCGAGCTCGACCAGTCGCACGCTCTTCACGTTGAGCTCGTCCCGCAGGATGCCCTCGAACGGCGCCAGCGCCGCCGTGTTCGAGGTCACCACGGTCAGGGTCGCCAGCGGGAGCCGAACGCGCAGCCCGGCCTGCTTGCGCAGGGAGAGCACGGTGGAGCTGATGGTGCGCACCTGGTCCATCGCGGTGACCAGGCCGGCGTCGGCCGGGAACAGGTCAGCGTCCGGCCAGTCCGTGAGGTGCACGCTGCGGCCGCCGGTGAGGCCCTTCCAGATGCGTTCGGTGACGAGCGGGAGCATCGGGGCCGCGACCCGGGTCACCGTTTCGAGCACCGTGTAGAGCGTGTCGAAGGCTTGCGTGCCGGGCGTCGCGGAGGCCGCGGCACCGGCCCAGAACCGGTCGCGCGAGCGGCGCACGTACCAGTTGGTGAGCACGTCGGCGAAATCGCGCAACCGGGCGGCCGCGAGGGTGCTGTCGAGGTTCTCGAGGTCGTTCGTGACGTCCACGATCAGGTCGCGGGTCTTGGCCAGCAGGTACCGGTCGAGCACGTCGGTGGAGTCGGTGCGCCAGGTGGCGTCGTAGCCGTTCTCGCCGGACGCGTTCGCGTAGAGGGAGAAGAAGTACCAGGTGCTCCAGAGCGGGAGCATGACCTGGCGGGCGCCCTCGCGGATGCCCTCCTCGGTGACGATCAGGTTGCCGCCGCGCAGCACGGAGGAACTCATCAGGAACCAGCGCATGGCGTCGGAGCCGTCCCGGTCGAACACCTCGTTCACATCGGGGTAGTTGCGCAGCGACTTGGACATCTTCTGCCCGTCGTTGCCGAGCACGATGCCGTGGCTGACCACGTTCTTGAAGGCGGGCCGGTCGAACAGGGCGGTGGAGAGCGTGTGCAGCATGTAGAACCAGCCGCGGGTCTGCCCGATGTACTCGACGATGAAGTCGGCCGGGTTGTGGCTGTCGAACCAGTCGGCGTTCTCGAACGGGTAGTGCACCTGCGCGAACGGCATCGAGCCGGAGTCGAACCAGACGTCGAGCACATCCGTGATGCGGCGCATGGTGGACTGCCCGGTCGGGTCGTCGGGGTTCGGGCGGGTGAGCTCGTCGATGTAGGGCCGGTGCAGGTCGGTGGGGCGCACGCCGAAATCGGCCTCGAGCTCGTCCAGCGAACCGTAGACGTCGATGCGCGGGTAGTCGGGGTTGTCGCTTTTCCACACCGGGATGGGCGAACCCCAGTACCGGTTGCGGCTGATCGACCAGTCGCGGGCGTTGCCGATCCACTTGCCGAACTGGCCGTCCTTGACATTCTCCGGCACCCAGTTGATGTCCTGGTTGAGGTCGACCAGACGGCCCCGGAAGTCCGTGACGCGCACGAACCAGCTCGACACGGCCTTGTAGATCAGCGGGTTGCGGCAGCGCCAGCAGTGCGGGTATGAGTGCTCGTAGCTGGCCTGGCGGAGCAGGCGGCCCTCGGCCTTGATCAGCTGGGTGAGCGGCTTGTTCGCGTCGCTCCAGAGCTGACCGGCCACCTCGGGCACGTCGGCCAGGAACTTGCCGCCCGCGTCGAGGGAGATGATCACCGGGATGCCGGCGGCCTCGCAGAGCTTCTGGTCCTCCTCACCGTAGGCCGGCGCCTGGTGCACGATGCCGGTGCCGTCCGCGGTGGTGACGTAGTCCGCGACGATGACCGTCCAGGCGTTCTGTGTGCCCCAGACCTCGGTGTCGGCGTAGTAGTCGAAGAGGCGGTCGTAGGAGACGCCCTCCAGGTCGCTGCCGGGCACGGTGCGGGAAATCGCCGCCATCGCCTCGGCCGCGGTGTCGTAGCCGAGGTCCTTGGCGTAGTTGCCGACCAGGTCGATCGCGAGCAGGTACTCGGCGCCGAACACCTCGGCCGGGGCGACGGATGCCGCGGCGTCCGCCCCGGGCACGGACTCCCGGAGGACCGTCGCGTCGGGGGTGCCGTTCGGGCCGGCGGGAACCACGGCGTACACGATGCCCGGCCCCACGGCGATGGCCATGTTCGTCGGCAGGGTCCACGGCGTCGTCGTCCAGGCCAGGGCGCGCACGGCGGTGAGCCCCAGGGCTTCCGCCCTGGCCCCGACCAGCGGGAACGTCACGGTGACGGTCTGGTCCTGGCGCATCTTGTAGACGTCGTCGTCCATCCGCAGCTCGTGGTTGGAGAGCGGCGTCTGGTCGCGCCAGCAGTACGGCAGCACCCGGTAGCCCTCGTAGGCGAGCCCCTTGTCGTGCAGGCGTTTGAAGGCCCAGATCACGGATTCCATGAACGTGATGTCGAGGGTCTTGTAGTCGTTCTCGAAGTCAACCCAGCGGGCCTGGCGGGTGACGTACTCCTCCCAGACCTTGGTGTACTTGAGCACGGAGCTGCGGGCGACCGCGTTGAAGGCCCCGATGCCCATCTTCTCGATCTCGCTCTTGTCGGTGATGCCGAGTTCGCGTTCGGCCTCCAGCTCGGCGGGCAGGCCGTGCGTGTCCCAGCCGAAACGGCGGTGCACCTGCATGCCGCGCATGGTCTGGAACCGGGGGAACAGGTCCTTCGCGTACCCGGTCAGCAGGTGCCCGTAGTGCGGCAGCCCGTTGGCGAAGGGCGGACCGTCGTAGAAGACCCATTCCGGGGCATCCGCCCGGTTGTCGATCGACGCCTGGAAGGTGCCGTCCTCGGCCCAGAACGAGAGCACGTCGGTCTCGATCTGGGGAAAACTCGGCGACGGCACGATGCCGGAGCTCTGCTGGTCTGCCGAACCTGAGTGCTGGCCTTTGGGGTACGTCATGCTTCTCCTGGACGAGTCGGGCGCCTCCTGCGCTTCGCACAGAGCCACCCTGTTCCACGAGGACGCCGACTCCGAAAAAGAAACCGCCGCGGTACCACCTCGCTTACCGCCCGGGCGATACTGCCCCGGCGACCGCTTGTTCAGAGGCTGTGACGGGCCCGACCCGTTCGGTTCTAGCAGGACCCGCCCGGAGGCGGTTCCGTTCTTCCGAAGACTCACCGGTGATGGCCGGATCATAGTCATACAGGAACGATCCTAGCCTGCGGCGTGCGCGGCCCGGTAGCCGGAGCAGACCGGCGCGATGGCCGCCCCCACGTATGGGCCCAGCGGCCCGCGGGAGACGCCCGCGCGGGCCCAGACCCCGGCGGCGGCAGCGGCGGCGGCCAGCACGGCCATCGCGAAACTGCGGCAGGCCACCTCGGCCTCGTGTCCGGTGCCGGTGAGCGTGCGGGTACGCGCCGCGACGAAGCGATCGACCAGCGAGACCTGCGCCATGAATCGGGACAGGGCGGATGCCTCCAGCTCCCCCGTCGTGTCCATCAGCTCGGACTGGGTGAGCGCCCAGGGCACGTGACCCGGCCCGAATCCGGCCGAGATCTGCAGGAGCGCCCACTCCACGGCGGCCACGGCCTCCGCGGTCCCGGCGGCGTCGGCACACTCGGCGGGCGCCGCCGGGGGCCCGGCCAGCCCGGCGTCGGCGGCGGCCCCGGGGAGGGCGCTCTTCCCCCGGGAATAGGTGGAGAAGGTGGTGGGGCTGGCC
>JACMQV010000260.1 GCA_014376815.1 Cryobacterium sp. | reverse complement strand
GTCATGTTCCAGGAGTCGGCCCTGTTCCCCTGGCTGACCGCCGGCCGCAACGTCGAACTCGCCCTCAAACTGCGCGGAGTGCCCAGGGCCCAGCGTCGCGGGCAGGCCCTCGAACTGCTCGACCTCGTCAACCTCGCGGATTCCGCGCACCAGCGCCCGCACCAGCTCTCCGGCGGAATGCGCCAGCGAGTCGCCCTCGCCCGATCGCTCGCCCAGGACCGCAAGGTGCTCCTGATGGACGAACCGTTCGCCGCCCTCGACGCGATCACCCGGGACCTGCTGCACGAGGAGCTCCAGCGGGTCTGGCGGGAAACCGGCCGCACCATCGTCTTCGTCACCCACAACGTGCGCGAGGCCGCCCGGCTCGGCCAGCGGGTGCTGCTGATGTCGTCCCGGCCCGGGCGCATCGCCAACGAGTGGCGCCTCGAGGACACCGGCCCCCGCCGGATCGAATCCCCCGAGGTCTCGCGCCTGTCCATCGAGATCACCGACCAGCTGCGAGAGGAAATCCGCCGCAATGCTGCCTGACACCCTCAGTCCCCCCGCTCCCACGGGCACGCCCGCGAACACCGCGCCGGGCGGCCCCGACGAACTCCGCCGCCTCGCGTCCGGCCTGGACGCCCTGCAGACCGTGCCCCTGACCATGAGGGGCCCGTGGCGCCGCACCCTCGACGGCGTGCTGCCGCCCGTGGTCCTGCTCCTCGCCCTGGTCGTGGCCTGGCAGTTCTACACCGTCATCGCCCGGCCACGGCCCGACCTGGTGCCCGGGCCGCTGGACGTGGCCGCGTCCATCACCGCGCTGTGGTCGGACAATCGGCTGCAGCAGGCCGTGCTCACGAGCCTGTCCCGCGGCGCCATCGGCTTTCTGATCGCGGTCGCCATCGGCACACCGCTCGGGCTGCTGCTGGCCGAATGGCGGCTGCTCCGGCGCGCGCTCGGCCCGCTCCTGTCCGGGCTGCAGGTTCTCCCCTCCGTGGCCTGGGTTCCGGCCGCGATCATCTGGTTCGGCCTCACCGACGCCACGGTCTACTTCGTCGTGCTGATGGGCGCCGTGCCCTCGATCGCGAACGGGCTCGTCTCCGGCATCGACCAGGTTCCGCCGCAGCTGCGCCGGGTCGGCACCGTGCTCGGAGCCACCCGCGGCCAGCTCGCCACTCTCGTCATCCTCCCGGCGGCCCTCCCCGGCTACCTGTCCGGCCTCAAGCAGGGCTGGGCCTTCTCCTGGCGCTCCCTGATGGCGGCCGAGATCATCGCGATGGGCGGCTCGATCGGCTTCGGTCTCGGCTCGATGCTGCAGCAGAGCCGCGAGCTCGCCGACCTGCCCGCCGTTCTCGCCACCATCCTGATCATTCTCTTCGCCGGCATCCTGGTCGAACTCACCGTTTTCGCCCCGGTCGAACGCCGGCTCCTGCGCCGCCGCGGGCTCACCCCGGGAGGACACCGATGAGCGTCGACGTCTACCCGCTGGGCCTGCACCTGGCCGGCAAGGCCGTGCTCGTGGTCGGCGGCGGGCCCGTGGCGGCCCGACGCGCGTCGGCCCTGGCCCAGGCCGGCGCCCTCGTCACCGTGGTCGCCCCCGACGCCGGCCCCGACCTGCGGGCGCTCGTGCGGAGCGGGTCGGTGACCTGGCGCGAGCGCGCCTACCGCGACGGCGACCTCGCCGGCGCCTGGCTCGCCCACACGGCCACCGGGGTGGGCGCCGTCGACGCCCGCGTCGCCGCCGACGCCGAGGCCGCCCGCATCTGGTGCGTCAACGCGACCGACCACCGGGCCTCGGCCGCCTGGGTTCCCGCCGTCACCCGCCGCGGCGACGTGACCGTCGCCGTCTCGGCCGGCGGCGACCCGCGGCGGGCCATGGCGGTGCGGGATGGAGTCGCGCACGCCCTCGACGGCGGCGCCCTGCCGCTGCGGCACCATCGCCGCGCGGCCGGCCCCGGCACCGTGCACTTGGTCGGCGGCGGGCCGGGCGACCCCGGACTGGTCACCGTGCTCGGACGCCGCCTGCTCGCCCGAGCGGGTGTCGTCATCGCCGACCGGCTCGGCCCGCGCCAGCTCCTCGGCGAACTCGACGCCGGAGTGCTCGTGATCGACGTCGGCAAGTTGCCCGGCCACCACCCGGTCCCCCAGGACGAGACCAACGCGCTCCTGGTCGAGCACGCCCTGGCCGGCCGCCGGGTCGTGCG
>JACMQV010000259.1 GCA_014376815.1 Cryobacterium sp. | reverse complement strand
GCACGGCCGAGGGTGTTCTTCGGGAGCATGCCGCGGATGGCCTTCTCGACCGCGCGGGTCGGGTGCTTCTCGAGCATCTCAGAGTAGTTGGTGGCCGTGAGGCCGCCCGGGTAACCGGAGTGGCGGTACGCCATCTTCAGGTCGAGCTTCTTGCCGGTCAGGGCAATCTTCTCGGCGTTGATGATGATGACGAAATCGCCCATGTCCATGTGGGGAGAGAACGTTGCCTTGTGCTTCCCGCGAAGGAGGATGGCGGCGTGGCTGGCAAGACGACCGAGCACGATGTCTGTGGCGTCGATGACGACCCAGTCGTGCTGGACTTCGCTTGCTTTGGGGGTATAAGTGCGCGTCACTATTGTGCTGCTTTCTTGTTCGAACGGAGGTGTTCGTGAATCCCGCTCCGGGTGTGTTCCCAGAGTGGGAACACGATCGATGGAGGGCTCACGTTCGCGTGCCTGGCTGCAACGCGCAGACACCAAAGGTCAATACTAGCGACCGGCGGCGGCCGGCGCAATTCGCGGCTCAGAGTCGGCGGATGCCTACTACTCGGTGTCGTCGATGAGCTCACGCCGGGCGCGGGTCTCCAGCGCACGCAGGGCCAGCAGCTCGTCGGGCGGGTAGCCGACCTTCAGCAGCGTGAGCCCCTGGGCGGGCATCACCTTGAACTCGCTGGTTCGGGCACGTTCGATCCGGAGGCCGACCAGACGGTCCCCGGCCAGCCTCCCCTCCCCCACGGCCACGCAGGCGCCGACGAGGGCGCGAACCATGCTGTGGCAGAAGGCGTCGGCCTGCACGGAGGCGACGAGCACGCCATCCGGGTCCCGTCGCCAGCTGAACTCCTGCAGCGTGCGGATGGTCGTCGCGCCGGGGCGCGGCTTGCAGTAGGTGGCGAAGTCGTGCAGGCCGATGAGGGTGGCTGCCGCTTCATGCATCGCGTCTTGGTCGAGGCGAAAGCCGTGCCACGTCGTGCGGAACCGCTGCAGGGGGTCGTGCCCGGCGACCGAGTCGGCGATCCGGTATTCGTACCGGCGGTACAGCGCCGAGAAGCGTGCGTCGAAGCCCGCCGGCGCGATGACGCTCGACTTGAGCACGATTTCCGGCTGGGTGACGAGGATTCCGCCCAGGCGCCGCTGCACCATGACCGCCAGCGGCGTCGGGGGACGACCCTTGCCGCGGGTGATGCGCACGAGGCCGTCGGCCTGGGCGGGGGTCAGATCGAAGTGGGCGACCTGCCCGAGCGCGTGCACGCCGGCATCCGTTCTCCCGGCAACGGTGAGCACCGGGGTGGGCGGGTGGCTGTGCAGGATGCCGGCCAGGCCAGCCTCGATCTGCCCTTGAACGGTTCGGAGGCCGGGCTGGGTGGCCCAGCCGGACATGCCGGTGCCGTCGTAGGCGATATCAAGCCTGATCCGGGTGGTGTCTCGGCGTTGGGTCTCGTCACGCGCCGGGGGAAGAATCACGGAGGTAAGTTTAGGGGCCGAGCCGGGTTATCGTTGAACCCGGACAGTGGTCCGTTCCCGTTATGAAACCCAGCAACCGCGAGCCCTCTCCTGCCCGCCCGCGGACCGTGAGCGATGCGCAGTCGCGACTGGCCGGGCTCGACGGGCTGCGCGGCATTGCCGTCACCCTGGTCGTGGTCTTCCATTTCTTCCCCGCGGTGCTGCCCGGCGGCTTCGTCGGGGTCGACGTCTTCTTCGTGATCAGCGGTTTCCTGATCACGGGCCTGCTCGTCGCCGAGCACGACCGCTCCGGCCGGATCTCGCTGGGTCGGTTCTGGCAGCGCCGGGCGCTCCGTCTGATCCCTCCCCTGATTCCCCTGGTCCTGATCTGTTCCACGGCCGCCTGGGCCATCGGCGGTGACGTGCTGGTCGGCATCGGCTGGCAGCTGCTCGGCGCCGTGACGTTCGGCTACAACTGGGTGTCGATCGCCGCGTCGGGCAGCTATTTCGCCACCGACCAGCCCGAGCTTTTCCGCAATCTCTGGTCACTGGCGGTCGAGGAGCAGTTCTACCTGGTCTGGCCGTTCGCCCTGCTCGCCCTGCTGCTGATCCGCAGCCCCGCCCTACGCCTGGGTCTGATCTGCGGCCTCGGCCTGGCATCGGCGCTGTGGATGGGGCTGCTCTACCAGCCCGGCATCGATCCCACCCGCGTGTACTACGGCTCGGACACGCACAGCTTCGGGCTCTTCACCGGCGCCGCGCTGGCCCTGGTTCTGCACCGCACCGGCGCCTCGCCCTTCGCCCCCAGGGCCCTCACACCCCAGGTGCGGGCCGTCCTCGGGCGCGCGCGGCCCTGGCTCGGCCTCGCGGCGCTGGCCGGCCTCCTCGGCACCGCCGCCCTGCTACCGGACACCGACGCGGCCACGTACCGAGGCGGCCTGCTGCTGGTGAGTCTGCTGACCGCGATCACGGTGTGGGCGGCCGTGCGCGGCGGACGCTTCGGCCCGATGCTGGACACCCCGGTGCTGCGCTTCCTGGGGGAACGGTCCTACGGCATCTACCTCTGGCACTGGCCGGTCCTCGTGCTGACCGTGGTGGCCTGGCCGGCGGCGACGAGCCTTCCGGCCGGGATGCTGGCGGCCGCGCTGACGCTCCTGGCCGCCACCGGGTCGTACCGCTGGCTCGAACGGCCGGCTCGCCGGCTCGGCGTTCGCGGCGGCATCCGTCGACTGGGTTTGCTCTGGACTGGCCCACGGCCGCGACGGGTCCTGCTTGGGCTGGCCATGGTGACGGCCCTGGTGCTGATGGCGGGAACGACGACGGCGCTGGTCACGGCGCCCAGCCAGACGGGCGCCCAGATCGAGATCGAGCGCGGACGTCAGGCGTTGGCCGCCGCCACCCGGGCGGCCGCGACGGCCGAGGCCCGCGCCTCGCGGGCGGCCTCGATCGCTGCCGCCCAGGCCCCCGTGGGCAGCCGGATCACCGCCGTGGGCGACTCGGTCATGCTGGCCTCCGCACCCGAGCTGCAGGCCGGTTTCCCCGGCATCGCGATCGATGCCGCCGTTTCCCGCGGTATGCGGGCGGCGCCGGAGATACTTGCCGTCCTGGCCCAGGCCGGCAATCTCCGGCCGGTGGTCGTGGTGGGGCTGGGCACCAACGGCCCGATCGACGAGGACGATCTGGCCGATATCCGCACCGTGATCGGGCCCGGCCGAAAGCTGATCCTGGTCAACGCCTACGCCGAGCGAGACTGGACCGACGGCGTCAACGCCGCCCTGGCGGATTTCTCTGCCCGGCACCGGCAGGTCGAACTCGCCGACTGGCACGCCGCGATCGCGCCGCACCTCGACGTACTGGCCGAGGACAACATCCACCCGGGGCCGACCGGCGGCAGGATCTACACCGAGACCGTCCGGGCCGCGCTGGACCGACTCGGACGGGCGCCCGCCCCGCTGCGGCCGGATTCCGTGCTGCGCCCCGCCCCGGCCGGGGCCGCTCCGCCTTCCCTGCCCCCGCTCCTGCCGGAGGCGACGGCTCCCTGAAGCTCGAGGGTGAAGGCGCCGGGCGGCGATAAACGGATGCGTCGGCACCGGGTATCCCGACGCGCGAAAAAAGGGGCCCGACCGAAGTCGAACCCCTTTTTCCGGTGAAGCGTGTTACTTGGCGTCAGCCTCGTCGACCACGTCGGCCGGGGCGGCATCGGCCGGAGCCGCTGCTTCCTCGGCGACGTCGGCCGGAGCGGCCTCGGCGACCGGCGCTTCCGCGGCGGGCTTTGCAGCCTTCGACGCGGAGGCCTTCTTGACCTTCGGGGTCAGCGGCTCGAGAACGAGTTCCATCTGAACCATCGAAGCGTTGTCGCCCTTGCGGAAGCCGAGCTTCGTGATGCGGGTGTAGCCACCCTCACGAAGGGCAACCTGCGGCGCGATCTCGGTGAAGAGCTCGTGCACGACGGTCTTGTCGCCGATGGTGGCGAGCACGCGACGACGAGCGTGCAGGTCACCCTTCTTGGCGAACGTGATCAGTCGCTCGGCAACCGGACGAAGGCGCTTGGCCCGCGTTTCGGTCGTCTTGATCGACTTGTGGGTGAACAGGGATGCGGCCAGGTTGGCGAGCATGTGGCGCTCGTGGGCCGGACCGCCTCCGAGGCGGGCTCCCTTAGTGGGCGTAGGCATTGGTAATCTCCAGTATCAAAGTCGAAAGTCAGTCTGAGCGACTGCTTTAGATGGTTTCTTCGTCGTAGCCGCTGTAGAAGTGGGCGCCGTCGAATCCGGGCACCGAGTCCTTCAGTGACAGGCCGAGCTCAACGAGCTTGTCCTTGACCTCATCCACCGACTTCTGTCCGAAGTTGCGGATGTTCATCAGCTGGGTCTCCGAGAGGGCGACCAGTTCGCTGACGTTGTTGATGCCCTCGCGCTTGAGGCAGTTGTACGAACGAACCGACAGATCGAGGTCTTCGATCGGGATCGACAGTTCGGTCGACAGCACGGCGTCGACCGGCGCGGGGCCGATTTCGATGCCCTCAGCCGCGGTGTTCAGCTCGCGGGCCAGACCGAACAGCTCGGTCAGCGTACGACCGGCGGATGCGATGGCGTCGCGGGGCGAAATCGCCGACTTGGTCTCCACGTCAACGACGAGGCGGTCGAAGTCGGTGCGCTCACCGGCACGAGTTGCCTCGACGCGGTAGGTCACCTTGAGCACGGGCGAGTAGATCGAGTCGACCGGAATCTGGCCGGCTTCGGAGAACTCG
Organism: Cryobacterium sp.; assembly: GCA_014376815.1. GTDB lineage: Bacteria > Actinomycetota > Actinomycetes > Actinomycetales > Microbacteriaceae > Cryobacterium. The sequence goes on along the minus strand of JACMQV010000259.1, from coordinate 1,081 downwards.
TTGCGGTTCTGGGCGCTGGACACGTAGCCGCGACCGCGCTCAATGGTCAGTTCCAGTTCAAACTTGGCGCTGTCGTTGAGCGTGGCGATAACGAGCTCGGGGTTGTGCACCTCGACGCCGGCCGGAGCCGAGATGTCTGCTGCAGTGACCTGGCCGGCACCCTGCTTGCGCAGGTACGCGGTGATCGGTTCGTCGTGCTCGCTCGAGACGACGAGTCCCTTGATGTTCAGGATGATCTCGGTGACATCTTCCTTGACACCGGGAACCGTGCTGAACTCATGCAGAACGCCGTCGATACGGATGCTCGTAACAGCAGCGCCCGGGATCGAGGAGAGCAGGGTACGACGAAGGGAGTTGCCGAGGGTGTATCCGAAGCCGGGTTCGAGCGGCTCAATGATGAACCGTGAACGGAACTCCGAGATGTTCTCTTCGGTGAGCGTGGGACGCTGTGCAATAAGCACTGTTGATTCCTTTCGGCTAAGTGTCCGCTATATGACACTTGCAATGACGAGGTGTTTATTAGGAAAGAAAGTGTCCCGGCGGGCCCGACCACCGAGGTGGCCGAGCCCGTCGAGATCAGTACAGTGCTTTAGACGCGACGACGCTTCGGCGGGCGGCAACCGTTGTGTGCCTGGGGGGTGACGTCGTTGATGGAACCGACCTCGAGGCCAGCGGCCTGAAGGGAACGGATCGCGGTTTCGCGACCTGAACCCGGTCCCTTGACGAAGACGTCAACCTTCTTCATGCCGTGCTCCTGCGCCTGGCGGGCAGCAGACTCTGCTGCCAGCTGAGCGGCGAACGGGGTCGACTTGCGCGAACCCTTGAAGCCAACCTGGCCCGAGGAGGCCCAGCTGATGACCGCACCGGTGGTGTCGGTGATCGAGACGATCGTGTTGTTGAAGGTGCTCTTGATGTGGGCCTGGCCCACAGCAACGTTCTTCTTCTCTTTTTTACGCGGCTTCCGTGCGGACGACTTGGGTGTTGCCATGAATTTCTCCTGAATCCTAAAGGCGTTAGCGGGCTAGGCCGGGGCCTAGCGCGCCTTCTTCTTGCCGGCTACGGTGCGCTTCGGGCCCTTGCG
>JACMQV010000258.1 GCA_014376815.1 Cryobacterium sp. | reverse complement strand
TCTACGCCAGCGCGGAGAAGGCGCAGGCCGCGTACGAACGGGTCACGCTGATGGCCTTGAGCCTGCAGTGCGCCGGGGAGGAGCGAACGCTGACCCAGTTGAAGGCGGACGTGTTCGAGGACCTCATTCTCGACGGGGTTACCCCGGCGGGACTCGGGAAGGGCATCCGGGGTTCGGTGAATGTGACCGTCCCGGTGTTCACGCTGATGGGGCTGAGCGATGAGCCGGCTCATCTGGAGGGGTACGGCCCGATCGATGTGGACACGGCCCGCCGGATCGCGGCGGGGGCGCCGAGTTTCACCCGGATCCTGGTTCACCCGGAGACCGGGGTGGTGCTCTCGGTCGGCCGGGACCGGTACAAGGTTCCGAAGGACCTCAAGAAGTACCTGCGGCTGCGGGATGAGACCTGCCGGTTCCCGGGCTGCAACCGGTCGGCGGCCCATTCGGATATCGACCACTCGCTGGACTGGCAATTCAACGGGCTCACGTCCGAGGACAACCTCGCGCACCTGTGTCCGCCATGCCATGCGCTGAAGAGCGAGACCGGGTGGACCGTGACACACCTCGCCGGCGGCACCCTCCGGTGGAGATCACCCAGCGGGCGCGCGTTCGTAAGCGAGTCGGCCACGGTCATCCGGCCGGTGGCACCGGAACCGCCGACGCCACCACCACCGGAGCCGGAGCAGGAAACACCCGGGACTCAGCCGGTAACCGCGCCCTTCTGACCGGACTGGATTTCTTCCCGGGCGGGCAAAGGCGGTGCTCCCGGCCTCATCCCGACGACCTCACCACCAGCGTCTGGGGCGCGGGACCGTGCGAAACCACGTCACGGGAGCCAGGCAACTCGCTCGCGATGAGCGAATTCCGCGAAGGTCGTCGGCCGTCGTCCCGTGACCGCGCGCACATCATCCGTCAGCCCCGACGCGCGGCCCAGCCGGGCGATCGTGTAGATGGCGGTTGTGACGAGGACCATCGCCCACGGCATCGCGAGATCCCGGCGTGCATGTACCGCATATCGCCAGGCCCCGGGCCGCGTGTACCGGACCGATCGTCCCAGTTCAGCGCTGAGGATCTCCGCCACCTCAAAGTAGGTATCGGCACTCGGGCCGGTCGGGGTCCAGGCCCGGTCGATGTGCGCCTCGGGATGGGTGAGCACCTCGAACGCGACGGCCACGATGTCGTCGACGTCCACGAACGCGGTGCGCCCCGTCCCTGCCGGAATCACGATCTCCGAGCGGTCCCGGATCTCGGCCACGTGGGTCGTAGAGAGGTTCTGCATGAAGAAAGACGGGCGGAGAAATGTCCAGAGCAGCCCAGACGCGCGAAGCCAGCTCTCGATCTTCGCGTGCGGCACGATCGCGTTCGTCTCGGCGCCCTGCAGCGAGAGGAACACAATGTGCTTCACACCGGCACGCTTGGCAGCTTCGAGAGCAGGTATGACATCGCGGGGCACATTCGATAGCGCAGGCGGGCGCACGAGGAACATCAGGTCTACGCCCGTGAAGGCCGCGTCCCAGGTTGAAGAATCGAGAAAATCGAAAGCCACGGTGCCTGCCTCGGCACCTGCGGAACCGGCCTGAGCGAGAACCGGCTTCGGGCGGATGGCGCCGCGGGCGGGAATATCCGCCGCGCGCAGGAGAGCAAGCAGGGCAGAGCCGACGTTCCCCGTTGCCCCGGTCACCAAGACGGTCATACTGCCAAGGATAGGACGCCCGGATAGCGGCTCGTAGAGTGCGAGTTCAGGAGACGCGTCAGGGCTCCGGCTTGGTCGACTCGAGATCGGCGTCGGTGACGGGCGCGAGCGAGTCGCTCCGGTTGCGGGGCAGGCGGGCCACGTAGGCGCGCTTCAATTCGGCCCAGCGAATCAGGGACACCTGGTTGGCCGGTGTCGGTTCGATGTCCTCAGCCACGGGAACCCTTAGTCGCGCTCATCGTCGGTGCGGCTTGGGGCGGGGTGGCGAGAAGCGAACTCGCGCTTCAGAGCGGCCCAGCGCTGAAGCGAAACGTAGTGGGTTGTCGTAATGGTTGAATCAGCCAATGGGTCTCTCAGTCTCAAACGTGGTTTGAACGGCACGCCGCTGAGCCTTGTTCAATGATATGAAGTGGCGATCGAGATTGACACGGCTGCATCGGGATTTGTCACGGTTGAGCATCGAGATGAGTTACCGACCCACCACCATCAGTGGACGGGATCGCATCCCCCTATGATAGCGCCGCCGACTCGGATCCGAGCATTAGTCAGACGCCCGGGCTAGGATCGACTGAATGCGACTGCACCACGAAACCACTCGCCCCGCCGCCGGCTTCGTGCGGGTACGGGGCGCCCGGGAGAACAATCTCCAGAACGTCGACGTCGATGTGCCCCGGGACGCGATCGTCGCCTTCACCGGGGTCTACGGTTCCGGCAAGTCCTCGCTGGCCTTCGGAACCATTTTCGCGGAGGCGCAGCGCCGGTTCCTTGAGTCCGTCGCACCCTACGCGCGCCGCCTGATCCAGCAGGGGCACACCCCGCAGGTCGACGAAATCACCGGCCTGCCGCCCGCCGTCGCGCTGCAGCAGCGACGGGGAACCCCGAGCTCCCGATCGAGCGTCGGCACCCTCACCACCCTGTCGAATTCGCTGCGCATGCTCTATTCCCGGGCCGGGACATACCCGGCGGGTGCCGTGCGCCTCGAGTCCGATTCCTTCTCCCCGAACACCGTGGCCGGCGCCTGCCCCCGGTGCCACGGCCTGGGCACGGCACACACCGCGACCGAGGCGCTGCTCGTGCCGGACGTGACCCTGAGCATCCGTGACGGCGCGATCGCGGCCTGGCCGGGCGCCTGGCAGGGCAAGAACCTGCGGGACATCCTGATCGTTCTCGGCTACGACGTGGACACGGCCTGGCGCGACCTGCCGCGCGGCGCGCGGGACTGGATCCTCTTCACCGAGGACCAGCCGGTGGTGGAGGTCGTCCCCCAGCGGGACCGGATCGCCAAGCCGTACCAGGGCCGGTTCTGGAGCGCCCGAAGCTACGTCATGCACACCCTGGCCGACTCGAAGAGCCAGAGCCAGCGGGAACGCGCTCTGCGCTTCGTCGAATCCGGGCCGTGCCCGACCTGCGACGGCAGCGGCCTCACCCCCGCCGCGCTGCTGGTCACCGTCGCCGGGCACTCGATCGCCGAGCTCAACCGGCTGCCGCTGACCGAGCTGGCCGACCTCATCCGCCCGACCGCCGAGTTGCGCGGGGCCGACGCGGCCCGCCCCTCGGCCGCATCCGGCGAGGCCACCGAGGTCGGGGTCACCCTCACCCGCGACCTGCTCGGGCGGATCGAGGTGCTGCTCGAACTGGGACTGGGCTACCTGAGCCTCGGGCGAGCGACACCGACCCTCTCCCCCGGCGAAATGCAGCGCCTGCGCATCGCGACGCAGCTGCGCTCGGGCCTCTTCGGCGTGATCTACGTTCTCGACGAGCCCTCGGCCGGGCTTCATCCCGCCGACGCGGAACCCCTGCTGCTCGTACTCGAGCAGCTCAAGGCATCCGGTAACTCGGTCTTCGTCGTCGAGCACAACATGGACATCGTGCGCCGCGCCGACTGGATCGTCGACGTAGGCCCGGTGGCCGGCGCGAGCGGCGGCAAGGTGCTTTACAGCGGTCCGATCGCGGGGCTGGCCGAGGTGCCGGAGTCGGTGACCCGGCGGTTCCTGTTCCCTGCCGACACCGCGGACGAGGTCGGCGGGCCGGCGCCGGGCGAGCGTGCGGACGGCGATCGTGCGGACGGGCCCGCCCCGGCCCTGCGGGTGCCCGAGAGCTGGCTGGGACTGCACGGGGTCACCCGGCACAACCTGCACGGCCTCGACGCGGACTTCCCGTTGGGGGTGCTGACCGCGGTGACCGGGGTCTCCGGCTCGGGCAAGTCCACCCTGGTCAGCCACGTCCTGGCGGATGCCGTGCGGCTCGCCCTGCACCCCGGGGCCGACGAGCCCGGGGCGGCCGGGCCGGACTCCGAGGAGGAGGACGCCGACGCCGACGCCGATTCCAGCCCCCGGGCCACCGTCGACCGCATCACCGGCCAGGGCTCCGTGGACCGGCTGTTCCGCGTGAACCAGAAGCCCATCGGCCGCACCCCGCGCTCCAACCTGGCCACCTACACCGGCCTGTTTGACCACGTGCGGCGGCTGTTTGCCGCCACCCCCGCCGCCCGGCAGCGGCGCTACGACGCGGGCCGCTTCTCGTTCAACGTGGCCAAAGGGTGCTGCGAGCACTGCCAGGGCGAGGGCTTCGTGATGGTGGAGCTGCTGTTTCTGCCCAGCGTGTACGCCCCCTGCGCCGTGTGCCACGGCGCCCGTTACAACGCCAAAACCCTCGAAATCAAGTACCGCGACCGGAACATTGCGGACGTGCTCGGCCTGACCGTGGACGATGCCTGGGAGTTTTTCGCCGAAGAGCCGCCCGTGCACCGCGCCCTCACCGTGCTGCGCGAGGTGGGCCTGGGCTACCTGCGCCTCGGCCAGCCCGCCACCGAGCTATCCGGTGGCGAAGCCCAGCGCATCAAGCTGGCCACCGAG
>JACMQV010000257.1 GCA_014376815.1 Cryobacterium sp. | reverse complement strand
GCCAGGCCCCGCAGATGGTACTGCTCGCGCCAGCCGTTCACGATCCGGGCCGCTTCGGAAGCGTCAGTGTGCAGGTACAGGGTACCGTCGATCGGCGTTGAGGCGCCGTGCAGCGCGTCGATCCTGTGGATGGTCAGCCGGGCCGGATCGTCGTGCACCAGAGTGAGTTCCGGGAAATGATGCAGCAGGTCGCTCAGCAGCAAAACGCACGCCCCATCCCATCCTGTTCTGGATGGTGATGCAAACGGAAGCCCATCTGGTCATGGTACAGGGCGACCAACTGCTTGTGCTACTTCTTGTCCTGAGCGGACAGTACGGGCATTCCGGCCTGTCTCCAGGAGACATGGTTCACGCATGTTCTTGCATTTAAGGTGAATACGGATGCCCTCCGGACAGAGGGACGGGTCGCTGGAAAGACTGCTCGGAATGCGGGCGGAAACGGGGGTGCCATGCAGGTGAAGGACGGACAGGCGAAGGCCATACCACCCAGGGGACGTATCGGCATCGACGTGGGCGGCACCAATACGGACGCGGTGCTGATGCGCGGGACCGAGGTGGTGTGCTGGGTCAAGACGCCGACCACCCATGACGTGACGGGCGGCGTGCTGAACGCGCTGCAGCAGATCATGGCCGAGGGGCAGATCGAAGCCGCCGAGGTGGGTTCGGTGATGATCGGCACCACGCACTTCACCAACGCGGTGGTTCAGCGCCGCGACCTCGCTCCGACAGCGGTGGTGCGGCTCGGCCTGCCCGCCACCCAGTCGCTGCCCCCGATGGTGGACTGGCCGGAGGACCTCAAAATTGCCATTCGTGCCCAGGGATACATGGCCCACGGTGGGCTGGAGTTCGACGGGAGAGAGATCTCAGCAATGGACGAGGCCGAGCTGACCGGCATCGCGCACGACATCCGGGAGAAGGGGATCCGGCAGATCGCGGTCTCGGCGGTGTTCTCGCCCATCCGGCCCGGCGTCGAGGCCGAGGCGGCGGCCGTGCTTCAGCGCGCCTATCCGGAGGCGGTGATCACGCTGTCGAGCGACATCGGCCGAACCGGGCTGCTGGAGCGCGAGAGCGCCGCCGCCCTGAACGCCTCGCTGCGCGACCTGAGCAGCACCATCGTGAACGCCTTCCAGCAGGCGCTCGCAGATTCAGGGATTCAGGCACCGCTGTACTTCACCCAGAACGACGGCACCCTGATGAGCGCCGAGTTCGTGGAACAGTACCCGGTGCTGACCATCGCCTCGGGGCCGACCAATTCGATGCGCGGCGCGGCCTTCCTGTCCGGGCTGCGGGAAGCCATCGTGGTTGATATCGGAGGCACCACCGCCGATGTGGGCATGCTGCACGCCGGGTTTCCCCGCGAGGCCAGCGTGGCGGTCGATGTAGGCGGCGTACGGACCAACTTCCGCATGCCGGACGTGATCAGCATCGGCCTGGGCGGCGGCTCGCTGGTGACGCTCGATCCGCTGTCCGTCGGGCCGCGCAGCGTCGGGTTCCGACTTCCCGAGGAGAGCCTGGTGTTCGGCGGCCAGACGCTCACCACCTCCGACATCGCGGTGGCCGCGGGGCTGGTCGAGATGGGCGACAAGGCGCTGGTGGCGCACCTCGACCCGGCACAGGTGCAGGCGGGGCTCGCGCGCATTCAGAGCATGCTGGCCGACGCCGTCGACCGGATGTTCCTGAGCCCCGAGCCGGTCCCGGTGATCGTGGTGGGCGGCGGCAGCATGCTGGCGACCAGCGAGATCGCCGGGCTGCCGACCATCAAGCCGCAGCACTACCAGGTCGCCAACGCGGTCGGCGCGGCCATCGCCCAGATCAGTGGCGAGATCGACCGGGTCTATTCTCTGGCCGAGGTGTCGCGTGACGCGGCCCTGGCCGAGGCGCGGGGCGAAGCCATCCGGCGCGCCGTCGCGGCCGGGGCCGACCCGGCCAGCATCGAGATCGTGGACGTCGAGGACGTGCCGCTGGCCTACCTGCCCGGCAACGCCACACGGGTCCGGGTGAAGGCCGTGGGGGGCCTGCGTCTTGCGTAAGGGACGGTTTCTCGACGAGGCGGACCTCGAGACCATTGCCATCGGCGCGGCGATCCTGGGCACCGGTGGCGGCGGCAATCCCTACATCGGCCGGCTGCGGGCCAGGGAGCTGCCCCGTCAGGGTCTGAAGATGGAGGTGCTGAGCTTCTCGGACCTGCAGGATGACGACGTGGTGTACGAGGTGGGCGGCATCGGTGCTCCGGTGGTGGGTATCGAGAAGTTCGAGCACGGCGACGAGTGCCTGCGGGCGCTGCGGGCGGTCGAGCATCAGACGGGGCGGCACGCCACCGCGCTGATCTCCAGCGAGATCGGTGGCAGCAACGCGCTCGAACCGCTGATCACTGCCGCCCAGGCCGGGCTCCCGGTGATCGACGGCGACGGCATGGGCCGGGCCTTCCCGGAAGTGCAGATGTCGACCTTCATGATCTACGGGATTCCGGGCACGCCCGCCGCCCTGGCCGACGACAAGGGCAACTCGGTGGTGCTCGCCTCGACCCGGGACGTGTACTGGCTCGAACGCCTCGCGCGGCAGGCGACCGTCGAGATGGGCGCGGCGGCCGGGATGGCCCTCGCCCCGATGAGCGGATCGCAGGTGCGCGAGACGGCGGTGCCCGGCACCCTGACGCTCGCCCGCCAGCTCGGTGAGGCAGTGCTGGAAGCCAGGGCACAGCGGCGCGACCCGGTAGGGCGGGTTACGGAACTGCTCGGCGGGGTGCGGCTGTTCGAGGGCAAGGTCACCGACGTGGAACGCCGGCTGGAACGGGGCTTCACCCGTGGGCAGGTGCGGGTCAGCGGACTGGGCGACTTTCAGGGCGAGAGCGTCAAGATCGATTTGCAGAACGAGAATCTGGTGGTCTGGAAGGGCGATGAGGTGGTCGCCAGTGTGCCGGACCTGATCATTCTCCTCGACCTGGAAAGCGGGGAGCCGATCACCACCGAGGTGCTGCGCTTCGGCTTCCGGGTGGCCGTTCTGGGCGTGCCCGCGCACCCCAAGCTGAAGACCGAGCGGGCCCTTCAGGTGGTCGGACCGGCAGCATTCGGTTACTCGCACGCGTTCGTCCCGCTGCCAGATATCGGGGTCAATCGCTCAACCACCGCCAGCAAGGAGGCCGCAGATGTCCTGGATTCACGCTGAAGACCTGCCCGACATTGCCTTCGGTGCCGCCGTACTCGGCACCGGGGGCGGCGGCGACCCGCACATCGGTCAGCTGATGGCCGCCGCCAGCATCCGCAGGAACGGCCCGGTCGAACTGATCCGGCTGCAGGACCTGCACGACGACGACCTGGTGGTGCCAGTGGGCATGATGGGCGCGCCCACGGTGATGCTCGAGAAGCTCCCCTCAGGACACGAGGCGCTGCTGGCCCTGCAGACCCTGGAGACCCATCTGGGCCGCAAGGTGCGGGCGCTGCTGAGCGTCGAGGCGGGAGGCCTGAACCCCACCATCCCGATCGGCGTGGCCTCGGAACT
>JACMQV010000256.1 GCA_014376815.1 Cryobacterium sp. | reverse complement strand
CCCAGCGGTGGGGCCAGGAGCAGGAGGCTGAGGCCGCGCCGGCGCCAGCCCAGCGCCACCACGGCGCCGGGGACGAGCAGGACAGCGGCGGCGGCGAGGAAGCCCGGGGCGGCCCCGAGCCAGGTGATCACGCGGTCCCCCGTGCCTGGCTGGTCCCCACTGCGGTCACCCGCCCACGGTACGAGGTGTGTGCCCGGGCAACCGCACGCGACGGGGTCGGCGGGCGGCTGCGGTCGCGACGCTCAGCCACCGAGGTCGACGGCCGTGACGGCCGCGAAGCAGGGAGACCACCGAGGGCCGGCGACGACGGTGCGGCGGGACATGACGGACCTCTCGAGCGGGAAGCGGCACGAAGACGCAGACCGCCGGGCCGGAGCCCGAAGGCCCCGACCCGGCGGTCGGATGTGACTGTTACGACTCAGATGGCGAGCGAGCCATAGGTGGCGCTGCGGATCAGGACGCGGCCTGGTTCGCCGCGATCAGCGTCTCCTGCGGCAGGGCCCCGGACAGGCCGACTCCGGTCACCGAGGTGATGGTGCTCTTGTTGTCCATCAGGTAGGTCTCGGTGGCGGGGGAGAGCGGGCTCGGCGCCGTCAGGAGGACGGGGGACTGAGCCTCGATAACCGTGGTGGGGCCGTTCGCAACGGACCCAAGGGCCGCGAGAGGACCCGCGGTCAGGGCGTCGGCGAAACCGAGGCCGTTGGCGAGCAACGGGGTGATCGGAGCGTTGTAGCCGGGGCCCCCGCGGGGGCTCTCGGGTGTGCCACCGACCATGGAACCCGCGAAGCCGTAGAGCGCGGTGTTGGTCTCGTAGCGGTTGGCACCCGCGACACGGGTCACCGTGTAGCCGGCAGCCTCGAGCTGCGTCACCTGGGCGTCGCTGACGGCGGTGGTACCACCGAGCAAGATGATGTTGCGGATGCTGTCGCTGCTGAGCGCGTCCAGAGTCGCCTGCGGGATCGCCGCGGACCGTGTCAACAGGACGGGGAAATAGTTGCCGTAGGCGATCGGGCCGGCGGAGAGCGCGTCAGCCGGGGTAAGGCCGTTCGCGATGAACGCCGTGCGACCATTGCCGGCGCCGTAGCGAGCCGTGTAGGAACCGACGGCGTCGGCACCGAGAACGGTGGCGGCCGCGGCGGCGGTGCTGAAGCGGTCCTCGCCCGCGACCCGCTGCACGACCGGGTCCCTACCGCTTCCGATGCCGTTGGCCGCCGTGCGGATCTGGGCGACGACAGCGTCGGACACCGCGGACTGGCCACCCATGACGTAGATGGTGGGCGTGATGCCGGACCCCGAACCCTTCATGAGCAGGTTGCGGATAGCGACCGCGGTCACGTCCGGCAGGGTGCCCTGCTTGGTGAGCAGGATCGGCACCGGGTTCGCCTCGGGGTTTGCGTTGTACACCGCTCCGGCGAGGAAGTTCGCCGACAGGGCGTCAACGCCATTGGAGGCCTGCTCACCGGAAGCGATGACGAGATTGGTGGCTCTGTTCTCGCCGTAGGAGAGGTTCTGCGCGATCTGCGCGGCCGTCTGGTAGCGGTCGTCGCCACCGATGCGCTGGTTCTGCGGCAGGAGGCCGATGGAGCCGGAGGCCTCAAGGCCGCGCTTGTCCGGGACCCGCGAGAGGTCGCCCGGGCCACCAAAGAACGTGTTGACGGCGTTGAAAATCAGGTTGGTGTTGCTGGGGGTCGCGGGGGCCGGGTTTCCTTCGGACCCGGGGACCGAGACCAGCGTGACGTGGATCGGACCCTCCACGACCGGGTTGAGGAGCACGCCGGAGATGGCGAAGGCCTCGAGCGCACCGTCCGCGTGCAGGCCACCAAGGTTGACCGTCAGCAGGTTGCTCCCCGGCGAGGTAGCGGGGCTGTTGAGGGTGGCGTTGCCGGTCACCTTGGTGTCGAACTCGCCGCCGGCGGGGTTCGGGTTGCCCACGGCCACCGGTGTCGGGGCCGGGCCGCCTGGCACCTGCGCGGGGCCCTGGGTGAAGGCCACCGTGTAGCTGCCGTTGACAAGGGCCTCGGGGACGGTCTCGGCGAAATTGATGCTGCCGATGGTCTGCTCGCCGCCGTTGGGGATGATGGGCTTGGAGGTGACCGATAGGTCGACGTTGGTGATGTACGCCAGCGTGGTGGTCGTTCCGATCGAGAAGGGGATGCCGAAGAGGGGACTGTCGGGGACGCGGTTCTGGTACAAAATGTCAGCGGTCAGCGGGCCCTGGGTAGCGTTGGTGGAGGTGTCAACCGAAACGCCGGTGAAGGTGAGGACAAAGCGGACGTTGGGGTCGGCGTTGGGGTCGTTGTTCACCTCGACGGAGTCGTTGGTGAAGGTGACCTGGGCCGTGCCACCGTTGGCACTCTGGTCGGTGCTCAGCTTGGAGGTGACCGTGGGGTTGCGAAGGCCAGTCTGGGGCGCGATGACCTGGGTCGCGCTGTTCTGTCGGACCGACTGCAGCGTGGTCGGGCCGGTGACGGTGACGGTGGGGGCCGAGGCGAAGACGACGCCCGCGGGCAGCACGACGCCGAGCGAGTCGCCGCTCTTCCAGTTGTTGTCGATGACGACCTGAAAGTCATTCACCTTCGCGCCGGCCTTGGCGTTCGTGATGAACGGGGCGTCCTGGAAGCCGTTGGCATCGGTCGGGTTCTGGGTCGGAACCGGACGGATTTGGATCGTGTTGGCGTTGGTAGCGGCGTTTGCGGTGCCAACGAGCGCCACGGTGCACATCGCGAGCGCGGCAGCGACGCTGCCGGCTCCGATGCGCAGCGCGCTATTTCGAACGGTCACTGAGTGCCTCCTAGGGCCCTGGGTCGAGAGAGAGGGGTTCCCCCCGTGCCGGCTCGGAGCAGTTTGCTCGCGAGCCAGTACCGCTCGCCCCGGGCGAACGGAGTAGCACGTGGTGCGGGCTCCACTGTGGGGCCCGATCGGAAAGATACATGGGACTTTCCGCTGCGCAAGGCACCCTTTGCCCCGACTACGGCGTTGCAGCACGTTCCGGCGCCCCACGGCGCCCCGCGGCGTCGCGCCCAGGGGCTCCGACCGCCGCCCGGCCCCACCACCCCAGGTCATCTGTGTCGACAAAGCCGCAGGTCAGCGCGGTGACTGGGCCGTCCATCGCGGCATTGATTGCAAGCGTTACAGCGGCGAACGACCGGTCCGGCCGGAGAGAGTTGACTACAATTCGGTAACGATGGCGCGATGTCCCGTGCGGAGAAGCCTGACGGACCTTCGGAGACTGATCAGCCCGCGCCGAGGACGAGGCGGACCTCCGCGGGCCACCGGGCGGCCGTGGTGACGCGACGGCCGTCCAGCAGCACCCGGACCCCGGGCAGGTCGTCCGGGCCGATCTCGGAGTACCCGGGGTGGTCGGTGTGCACCAGGGCCGCGTCCACCGGCTCCCCCAGGTGGTAGGGCTGCAGGCCCAGCGCCACGAGCTCCGCGTCGGAGAACAGGGGGTCGTGGACCAGCGGGTGACCGCCCCGGGCCCGGACCTCCTCGACGAGGGAGAACACTCCGGAGAACGCCGTCTCCTTCACCCCGGCCCGGTAGGCCGCCCCGAGCACGGCGACCCGGGCGCCGGAAAGACCCCCGGCCCGCTCCGCGAGCCGGGCAACCGCGTGCGCCGGCATGGCCAGGTTCGCCTCCCGGGCGGCCGTCACCACGGTCGCGCCGGGCGCGCCCCAGAGGAACAGCCGCGGGTACACGGGGATGCAGTGGCCGCCGACGGACATGCCGGGGGTGTGCAGGTGGCTGTAGGGCTGGGAGTTGGACGCCGCGATCACCTGGTGGACGTCGATGCCGTGGGACTCCGCGTACAGGGCGAGCTGGTTGGCCAGGGCGATGTTCACGTCGCGGTAGGTGGTCTCCGCCAGCTTGGCCAGCTCCGCCGCCTCCGCCGAGCCCAGGTCCCACACCCCGTTGGGCCGGTCCAGGTCGGGCCGCTCGTCGAACTGCAGCACCTCGCCGTAGAAGTGGACGGCCGCCGCGGCGCTGGCCCCGTCGACCCCCCCGACGAGCTTGGGGTAGCGGCGCAGGTCGGCGAACACGCGGCCCGTGAGCACCCGCTCCGGCGAGAACGCCAGGTGCAGGCCCCCGTCGGCGGCGCGCAGCCCCGAGCCCTGCTCCAGCGCGGGCAGGAAACGGCCCCGGGTGACGCCGACGGGCAGGGTCGTCTCGAACAGGACGAGGGTGCCCGGCTGCAGGCCCGCGGCCACGGCGGCGGTCGCCGCGTCGAGCGCCCCGAAGTCCGGGACCCCCGCGCCGTCGGTGACCAGCGGCACCACGATGACGACGGCCTCCGCGCCCCGCACGGCCGCGGTCGTGTCCGTGGTGGCCCGTAGCCGGCCCGCGCCCACCACCTCGGCCAGCCGCTGCGCCAGGTGCGCCTCGCCGGGGGACGGCTCGCGCGCCACCGCCACGTCGGCCACCACGGCCGGGTTGACGTCGGCCCCCACCACGGAGTGCCCCGACCACGCGTACTGCACGGCCAACGGCAGACCGATCTTGCCCAGGGCGACGACGACGATGTTCACGGGCGGACCTCCGGCTCAGGACGGTGCGGGCGGGACGGCTAGAGGCGGATGACGGAGCTCGCCGCCGGCAGCACACCCCGGGTGTCGAGCACCACGGTGGCGGACGCGGCCAGGCGCTCCAGGTCGTAGCCGGCGTGCGCCTGCAGCAGCACCACCACATCGACCTGCGCCGCGGCCGCGTACACGTCCGGCACGCTCGTGGTCCGGGTGCGCCCCCCCGCGCCGTCGTCGAAGCTCCACTCGCCCACGTGCGGGTCGTGGTGGGAGATCTCCGCCCCCCACGAAGCCAGCCGCTGCGCCAGCGGGTAGGCCGGGCTCTCGCGGCAGTCGCCGATGTTCGGCTTGTAGGTGACGCCGACCAGCAGCACGGACGCCCCGTTCACGGCCGTCCGCCGGTCGTTGAGCGCGTGCCAGACCCGCTGGGCGACGTAGAGCGGCGCGGCGGTGTTGATCTCCTCAGCCAGCTCGACCATGCGGAAGGCGTAGCCGAGCTGGGCGCGCACCCGGTGGCTCAGGTAGGAGGGGTCGACCGGGATGCAGTGCCCGCCCACCCCCGGACCGGGCCGGAACGGCATGAAGCCGAAGGGCTTGGTGGCCGCGCAGTCGATGGCGTCCCACAGGTCGATGTCGAGCTCGTCGCAGAAGCGCACCATCTCGTTGACCAGGGCGATG
>JACMQV010000255.1 GCA_014376815.1 Cryobacterium sp. | reverse complement strand
TGGTGCCCGCCCTGATCACCGTCTTCCTCTTCCAGTTCGTCGCCATCTGGAACAACTTCTTCCTGCCGCTGATCATGCTGCGCGACGAAACCCTGTTCCCGGTCACGCTCGGCCTCTACGCCTGGAACTCCCAGGTGAACCAGATCCCCGTGCTGCGCGACTACGTGCTGATCGGCGCCCTGCTCTCGATCATCCCGCTGATCATCATCTTCCTGCTGCTCCAGCGTTTCTGGCAGAACGGCCTCAGCGCCGGTTCAGTGAAGTAGCCCCCCTCCAAGCTGCACCACCCCGACTGGAGCTTCCAGCCGGATCCTTCCCCTCCCCTCCCAAGAGAAAAGAAGAAATCAATGCGAATCAAGAAGAGAGCAGCCGCCGTCGCCTTGCTCACTGCAGCAGCGGTCGCCCTGACCGGTTGCACGGCGGGGTCCTCGACCGCGCCCGACGCGGCCGACTGCACCCCCTCCACGGGCAAGGTCGACCTCACGTTCACCACCTGGATCCCCGGCATGGAAGACGCGGTCAAGGTGTGGAACAAGGAGAACCCCGACGTCCAGGTGAAGGTGCAGACCGGCCCGAACGGCAACGGCGGCACCTACCAGAACTTCTTCAACCAGCTCAAGGCCGGCAACGCGCCCGACCTCGGCCAGATCGAATACGACGCACTCCCGAACTTCCGCGTGCAGGACGGCCTGACCGACCTCGCCGGGTGCAAGGGCGTGCTCGAGGCGAAGAACGACTTCGTCGACTGGACCTGGGGCCAGGTCAACTTCGGTGAAGAGAAGTCCGTCTACGCCATCCCGCAGGACGCGGGCCCCATGGCCATGTTCTACCGGGCCGACCTCTTCAAGGCGAACAACATCGCGATCCCCACCACCTGGGCCGAGTTCGCCGACGCCGCCGTGAAGGTGCGCGCCACCGGCCAATACATCACCAACTTCTCCCAGAGCGACATCAACCAGTTCGCCGGTTTCGTCTGGCAGGCCGGCGGAAGCTGGTTCAAGAACGACGGTGAGAACTGGACCGTCGACCTGACCAGCCCCGAGTCCGTCAAGGTCGCCGCCTACTGGCAGGACCTGATCGACCGTGACCTCGTCTCGACCAACCCGCCGTGGACCGACGAGTGGAACAACGCCTACAACTCCGGTTCCGACTGGACCTGGAACTCCGCAGCCTGGGGTGCGAACTCCATCGCCAGCGGCGCTCCCGACACAGCCGGCAAGTGGTCCGTCGCCCTCTCCCCGCAGTGGGCCGCCGGCGACAAGGCCGCGGGCAACTGGGGTGGCTCGTCCACCGCGGTCTTCAAGGGTTCGAAGCACCCGTATGAGGCGGCCCAGTTCGCTCTGTGGCTGAACACCTCCGACGAGGCGCTCACGATGCTGAACAAGTCGGCCAACCTGTACCCGGCCGCCAAGTCCGGCCTCGAACTGCCGGCCCTCAAGGCAGGCGTCGAGTTCTACGGCAACCAGCCCATCTACGACGTGTTCTCCGAGGCATCCGCCCAGGTCTCGCCCGACTTCGTCTGGGGCCCGACCATGACGCAGGTCTATAACGACACGTCCGACGGCTTCAAGGGTGCCGTCACCGGCAGCGGGACTCTGACGGATGCTCTCACGAGCGCCCAGAAGAGCACGATCAGCGCCCTCGAAGCGCAGTCGATCCCGGTCAACAAGTAGCGTCACCGAGCAGCATTGTCGATTCACTACCTCCGTGCCGCGGGCACCAGCCTCGTGCTGGACGCCCGCGGCACGGGCGTGCCCGTCATCGTGCACTGGGGAGCGGATCTCGGCGCCCTCTCCGGCGACATGCTGGCGATGCTCGCCGACGCATCCGTGCCGGCGATCCCGCCGAGCTCAATCGATCTGCCCCTCCGGCTCTCGCTGCTGCCCACCCTCGCGGAGGGCTGGAGCGGACGCCCCGGGATCAGCGGCTTCCGCTCGGGCGTGGGCGGCGCCGTGGACCTCGCCCTGCGCCGGGTCGACGTGCAGCACGTTGATCCGGCCAGGCCCGGCACGCAGGCACTGGCTATCCGGCTGGCGGATGCCGCGGCCCAGCTGGCGGTGCGTACCGACCTGGAACTCTCCGTCGAGGGTGTGCTGCGACTGCGGCACACCCTGACCAATTCGGCCCTCGTTCCGTTCGAACTGGGCTCCCTCGACGTCATCCTCCCCGTGCCCGACCGGGCCAGGGAGATCCTCGACTTCACCGGGCTGTGGACCCACGAACGCCGGCCGCAGCGCAGCACGCCCGGCCACGGCGTCTGGAGCCGCGAGTCCCGCCACGGCCGGCCCGGCCACGACGATTCCTATCTGATGGTGGCCGGAACGCCCGGATTCGGTTTCCGCGCCGGCGAAACGTGGGCCACCCACCTGGCGTGGAGCGGCGACAAACGCGCCTGGGCCGAGAACAGCGCGCTGGGCCACTCGGCGCTGGGCAGCGGCGAACTGCTCGCGCCCGGCGAGCTGAGCGTGGCCGCCGGCGCGAGCCACAGCACCCCGTGGACCGTGGCCGTGTACTCGGATGCCGGGCTCGACGGGTTGTCGGCGCGGCTGCATCCGTGGATCCGGTCCTGGTCGACCATCTCCGGGCCGCGCCCGGTCGTGCTCAACACCTGGGAGGCCGTGTACTTCGACCACGACCTGCCCACCCTGACCCGGCTGGCCGACGCCGCGGCCTTGGTCGGAGTGGAACGGTTCGTGCTCGACGACGGCTGGTTCACCGGCCGCGCCGACGACCGGCGGGCCCTCGGGGACTGGTTCGTCGACCCCGTCGCCTGGCCGGCCGGGCTGCATCCGCTGGTCAAACACGTGCGCGCCCTGGGCCTGGATTTCGGTCTCTGGGTCGAACCCGAGATGGTCAGCCTCGACTCCGATGTGGCGCGGGCGCACCCGGACTGGGTGCTCGGGCCGAAGGGGTCGGCGACGTGGCGGTTCCAGCGGGTGCTGGACCTCAGCAACCCGGATGCCGTCGACTGGGTGTTCGACCGGCTCACCGCCCTGCTCGCCGAGTACCCGATCGCATACCTGAAGTGGGACCACAACCGTGACCTGCTGGCAGGGTCGGCGCACCGGCAGACCGCCGCGCTGTACCGGCTGCTGGACCGGGTGCGGGCCGCGCATCCGGGCGTCGAGATCGAATCCTGCGCGTCGGGGGGAGCCCGGATCGACCTCGGCATCCTCGAGCGCGTGGACCGGGTCTGGACCAGCGACACCAACGACCCGCTCGAGCGCCAGCAGATCCAGCGCTATTCGAGCGTGCTCGTGCCGCCCGAATACCTCGGCGGCCATCTCGGCGCGGCCACCGCGCACACCACCGGCCGCACCGCGGCGCTCAGCTTCCGGCTGGCCACGGCGATCTTCGGCAGCGCCGGCATCGAGTGGGACCTGACCCGCGCGAGCGAATCCGAGCTCGTGCAGATCGCCGGCTGGATCGCGCGCTACAAGGAACTGCGCGGGCTGCTGCACACCGGAACCGTGGTGCGGGCCGACCCGAGCGACCCGGCCCTGGAGCTGCACGGGGTGGTCGCGACCGACCGGAGTGCGGCCCTGTTCGCCTACGTGGCGCTGGCCGCGCCGCGCGCCGCGCTCCCCGAGCGGATGCGGTTCCCGGGGCTCGCGCCCGAGCGGACCTACCGAGTGTCGCCCCTGACGATCGGTGCGCCCCCGCACACGATCCAGGATGCGCCGCCGGCCTGGCTGGCCGGTGCCGGTGCGGGTGCCGCGGGTGAGGGTGCCGGTGCCGGTGCCGGTTCTGATGCGGGTGCCGGCGGGGATGCTGTTATCGGGGCGACGCTAACCGGGGGAGTCCTGGCCGAGGTCGGCCTTCCCGCACCGCTGCTCGCGCCCGAACAAGCCGCGCTTTACACGGTTACCGCGGTCGAGTAGCTCGAACGAAGGCGACGGGACCGGCCGACCCGGCGGCCGGTCGCATCCGCCGTCGCATCCGCCGCCGCCGCCGTCGTGCGCCGAGTTCGCCTGTTCCGGTCGAGCTCGTCAGGTGTGCGGGTCGAACTCGACCGGAAGTGGCGAACTCGCCGTGGCTGGAACGGATAGCGGGGCGGCGACGTGGCGGATGTCCCCGCTGCGGGGCAGACCTATCTAGGCTGTGGATGATCCGTCCAATGAAACGACTCTGACGCGCCACTATATTCAGGGAACCACCGGCGCAACCCACCGGCCGGCGCAACCCACCGGACAATCATCCGCACCACCGGCGCACCAGCGGCGGACCTGCGCACCACCGGGGCACGATCCGGACAACCACCCGCGCATCGCACGGGCCGCCATCCGCGCAACAACCCGCACCACCATCCCCGCGAGCGAACGGAGCATCCGTGCCGAATCAGGTCGAAGACAGCCGGCGCGGAACCTCGAGGCCGCTGGACGGGATCCTGGTCGCGGACTTCTCCCGGGTGCTGGCCGGCCCGCTTGCCACGGTGACGCTGGCCGACCTGGGAGCCCGGGTGATCAAGGTGGAACGGCCGGGTACCGGCGACGACACCCGCAGCTGGGGCCCGCCCTTCTCCGCCACGGGGGCCACCTACTTCGAGAGCGTCAACCGCAACAAGGAATCCCTCTGCCTCGACCTCACCGACGACGCCGACCTCGCGCTCGCGCGGGAGCTCGCGCGGAGGGCCGACGTGCTGGTCGAGAACTTCAAGCCCGGCGGGATGGACCGGCTCGGCCTCGGCTATGACAGCCTCACGGCGGAGAACCCCGGCCTCGTCTACGCCTCGATCACCGGGTTCGGCAGCGCCGGCGGGGCCGACCTGCTCGGCTACGACTTCATGGTGCAGGCGCTGGGCGGCCTGATGAGCGTCACGGGGGATGAGAGCGGCCCGATGAAGGTGGGCGTCGCCCTCGTCGACGTGCTCACCGCGAAGGACACGACCATTGGCGTCCTCGCCGCCCTGAACGCCCGCGCGGCGACCGGCCTCGGGGCGCGGCTGGAAGTGAACCTGCTGTCGAGCCTGCAGGGGGCGCTCGCCAACCAGGCGCAGGCGTACCTCGGCGCGGGCGTGGTGCCGGGACGGATGGGCAACCGGCATCCGTCGATCGTTCCCTACCAGCTGCTCGCCTGCGCGGACGGCCCGCTGGCCGTGGCCTGCGGCAACGACGGCCAGTTCACCAAACTCGTGCGGGTGCTCGGCGACGAGGGGCTCGCCACCGACCCGCGCTTCGCGACCAACTCGGCCCGCGTGCACCACCGAGAGGAACTCGTGCGCCTCCTGGAAGCGCGCCTCGCGGAGGCTCCGGCTGTGTCCTGGCAGAACCGGCTCACCGATGCCGGCGTTCCGGCCGGGCAGGTGGCCACGATCGCCGAGGGCATCGAACTGGCCGAGTCGCTGGGCCTGGAGCCCACGATCGAGGTGCAGGATGCCTCGGGCGCCACCGTGGGCCGTCAGATCCGCCACCCGGTCAGCTGGAAGCCGCCGCTGGCACCGCGCACGAGCGCGCCGCCCGCCCTCGGCGAGCACAGCGAGGCGATCCGCGCCTGGCTCACGGCTCCCGGGGTGTAGCCACTGCCGGACTGGGGACGGCCCCGAGACCGCGTGTCAGTCCCTCCCTGCGCAGAACGCGCCCTGCCCCGAACGAATTCGACGGAGATTTCGCCCGAATCGGGCTCAAAACCCCCGAGAACCTGTTTTTACAGCAGGATCTCCGTCGAATTGGTTCGGAGCAGTGACGGATGCGCGGTGACGCCGCGCAGCGCCAGCCACAGGTTCGCCGCCACATCGGGATCGTCGAGGTCCTCGCCGATCAGCCGGGAGGCGATCTCGATCCGGTGCCGCAGCGAGTTGCGGTGCAGCTGCAGGTCCCGGGCCGTGGTCTCCCACTGGCCGCGGTGGCGCAGGTAGCACCGCACGGTCTCCACCAGATCTGCCCGGGTGTACCCCGTGAGCGCGTCGACCCAGGCCTCGGCCCGCGGGTCGAGCACGTTCTCCACCCGCACCAGTTGTCCGGGCGACGCCCGCCGGCACGCCCGGCCCACCTCGGGCACGCTGCCGGCGACCTGGCCCAGGAGAACCGGGCCGCTCACCGCGGCCGCGAACCGGCCGGGGCCGCCCTCCGCCGGCAGTCCCGGCCCGGACCCCGACTGCGCGGTCTTGCCTATGGCAGCCGGGCCCATGGCAGCCGGGCCTGTTGCAGTCGGCCCCGGAGCAGCCGGGCCGTCCGCTCCGGCGTTCGATTCGTCCAGGACCAGGTAGCTGAGCCCGTCGAGGGTGCACCGCAGGCTCGACCGACGGATGCTTCGCCGCAGCTCCGCCGCATCCTCACCGGTCGAGAGCGCGGCCATCGCGGCGACGGCGTCGGCCAGCTCCTCGGTCGTGAGCAGGTCCACCTGCTCGCCCGTGACGGCCAGGACCCGCACCCGTTCCGTGAGCGGGGGCAGGCCCAGCTCCGCGGCGGCGAGCCGGGCGGCGTCGATGTAGCCGTGCAGGAGCAGGGTCGCCGCGGTCGCTCCGAGGAGCGCGTTGGCCCGGCGCAGCTCCCAGTCCTGCTGCGCCGTGATCGAGAGCAGCATGCAGCCGGTCAGCATCAGCTGGCGGTCCGACGGGCGCAGCGCCCGCCCGGCGCCGACCGCCAGGAACCCGGCAGTGCGCCGGCCGGCCACGATGGAGTACTCGACGACATCCGTTCCGAGCAGCGGGAAGGTCGCCGCGGCGTGTGTTCCGGCCAGGTTCAGCCGCGCCGTCTCCTCGCGCAGCTTCGGCAGCACCCGGGTCTCGGTCGGCGGCCAGAGCGACTCCGGCGTGCCGTCGGCCGGCAGGTACGCGGCCCAGCCGCCGAGCGCCTCGGCCAGGGCCTTCACCACGGATGCCGCCGCTCCCGGCCGTGTGGCGGCGCGCGCGAGCGAGGTCTGCAGCCCCAGGTTCGCGGCGAAATCGGCCTGTTCGGTGCGGCCCACGAGATCCCAATAGGCCCGGGACACCTGCAGGAAGGGGGTCCCGTCCGGCACGATCAGCAGCGCCAGCCCCGCCTCCCGGCACGCGTCGGCGAGGTGCGGCGGAACGTGGTCGGTGCCCGCGCCGAGGCCCAGCCCGAGGGCGGCCACCCCGTGGTCGACGAGCCGCCGCACGTACCGGCGCACATGCTCATCGGTTCCGGCCACCGGGATCCCCGTGGTCAGCAGCAGCTCCCCGCCGCCCAGATACGGCGTCGGGTCGTCCAACTCGGAGATGTGGACCCCCGTGAGGTCCCGGCGGGCGGGCCGCCCCCCGCCGTCCGATTGGAGGTCGCTGCCGAGTCGTTCCTGCAGCTGCGCCAGGCTGATCGTCACCATGGGGATCCTTTTCGACTCTGAAACGGGCAATATCTTGGATATTCTAGCCAAGCAGTAGCGGCTTTCTAGACGATTCATACGATGTCAAGCGGCTTGCCCTCGCCTACATTTATGCGATGGACACAGCGACCGTTCCCCAGACCCGACTCCTCCGCACCGCCATCCCGGGCCCCCGGTCCGCGGCCTTGCACGCCGAACGGGTGCAGCAGGTGTCGAGCGGGTTCGGAATCGCGCTGCCGGTGTTCATCGACCGGGCCGAGGGCGGCATCCTGCAGGACGTGGACGGCAACCGCATCATCGACTTCGCCTCGGGAATCGCCGTCACCAGCGTCGGAGCCGTCAACCCGCTCGTGCAGGCCCGCGTCAGCGCGCAGCTGGCCCGGTTCAGCCACACCTGTTTCATGGTCACCGAATACGATGCGTTCACCGAGGTCTGCGCCTGGCTGAACAAGAACACCCCCGGCGACTTCGAGAAGCGCACGGCGCTGTTCTCCACCGGGTCCGAGGCCGTGGAGAACGCCATCAAGATCGCCCGCGCCGCCACCGGCCGCGCCAGGGTCCTCGTCTTCGACGACGCGTACCACGGCCGGTCCCTGCTGACCATGGCGATGACAGCCAAGGAGAAGCCCTACAAGATCACCTTCGGGCCGTTCCCCACCGAGATCGTGCGCGCCCCGATGGCGGCTCCGCTGCGCTGGCCGACCGGCGCGGAGAACGCAACGGCCGAAGCCCTCGCCGGGGTCGAGGCCGTCCTGGCCGAGCACGGCCCCGAGACCTTCGCCGCCATGGTGATCGAACCCATCCAGGGCGAGGGCGGCTTCATCATCCCGGCCCCCGGCTTCCTGGCCGGGCTCCACGACATCGCGGCCCGCCACGGGATCGTCTTCGTGCTCGACGAGGTGCAGGCCGGCATGGGCCGCACCGGCACCCTGTTCGCCAGCGAACACGAGGGCGTCATCGCCGACCTCCTCGTCACGGGGAAGGCGCTCGGCGGCGGGCTGCCGCTGACCGCAGTGACCGGCCGCGTGGAGCTGATGAACGCCGTGCACACCGGCGGACTCGGCGGCACCTACGCCGGCAACCCGCTGGCCTGCGCCGCCGCACTCGGCGTCTTCGAGGCGTTCGAGAACGGCGACCTCCTCGCCGGGGCGCTGCGGATCGAGGACACCGCCCGCCGCATCCTGGGGCCGCTCGTGGCCGAGGACTCCCCGATCGTCGACTTCCGCGGCCGCGGCGCCATGCTCGCGATCGAATTCGCCGACCGGGAGACCCTCGAGCCGCGGCCCGAGCTCGCGGCCGCCGTCGCCGCGCGCTGCCACCAGCAGGGGGTGCTCGTGCTCGTCTGCGGAACGTACGGCAACGTCATCCGTCTGCTGCCCCCGCTCGTCATCGGCCAGGACCTGCTCGAAGACGGTCTCGCCGTGTTGCGGGGAGCCGTCGAGTCCGTCTACGCCGAGTCGACCATCGGCGCCGCGGCGGTGCACGCGTGAGCGAAACGGATGCCCCGGCCGCCGACACAGGCCTCGCACCGGACGCAGACCAGGGCACAGACCAGGGCGTCGACCCGAGCTACGACCCGCGCACGGGCGAGCAGCACGGCAGCGTCCCGCACACGGCGCCCGAGCACGTCGCCGAGATCCTGCGGCGCGCAGAGGACGCGGCTTCCGTCATCGCCGACACCAGCCCCGCGACCCGGGAGGGCTGGCTCGCCGCGATCGCGGACTCCCTCAGGGCCCACGAGGACGAACTGGTGCGGCTCGCCGGCGAGGAGACCGGGCTCGGCGCCGACCGGCTGCGCGGCGAACTCGCCAAATGCGCCACCAGCACCGTCTTCTACGGCGCGGTCGCGGCCGAGGGCAGCTACCTGGGCGCCAGCACCGAGGGCATCGGCGGCGACTCCACCCTGTCCCGGTGGAACATCCCGCTCGGCCCGGTCGCGGTCTTCGGGGCGAGCAACTTCCCGTTCGGGTTCGGCGTGATCGGCCATGATGTGGCCTCAGCGCTCGGCGCCGGCTGCCCCGTCATCGTCAAGGCGCACCCGGCCCACCCGCGCCTCAGCGTGCGGCTGGCGGAGCTGGTCGCCGACGCGCTCGACCGGGCCGGCGCCCCCGTGGGCAGCTACGCCCTCGTCGTCGGCTTCGACGCGGGACTCCAGCTCGTCGACGCCGCCGAGGTCACCGCGGTCGCCTTCACCGGCAGCCAGGGCGGCGGGATGGCGCTCGTGGCACGTGCCGCCGCGCGCGGCGTGCCGGTCTTCGCCGAGATGGGCACCGTGAACCCGGTCTTCGTCACGACGGATGCCGCGGCCGACAGCGCGCAGATCGCGGCCGGTTTCGTCGGCTCCTTCACCCTCGGGGCCGGGCAATTCTGCACCAAGCCCGGGCTGCTCTTCGCCCCCGCGGGCGCCGGCATCTTCGACGCCGTGCGGGCCCGGCTCGGGCAGGTACCCCCGGCCCCGCTGCTGACGGCCGGGATCGCGCGCGGATACCGGGTGGGCCTGGCCGCGCTCGCCGAGGCCGCCCACGCTGCCGACAGCGCTGCCGCCGATACCGAAGCCCAGACCGCCGCCGCGAACGCCGCGACCGAGCCCGTCCACGGCTACGCCGTCGACCCGCAGGCCTTCCTGGTGCGGCTGGAGGACCTCCACCCCGGCTCGCGCCTGCTGGAGGAGTGCTTCGGTCCGGTCGCACTCGTCTGCGAGTACGAGGACGCCGCGGGGGCGCTCGACACCCTCACGCGGCTGCAGCCGAGCCTGGTCGCATCCGTCATCACCGGCGGCCCCGGCGACCCGGAATCGGCGGCGGTCGTGCGCCGGCTGCTCGGCACGGTCGGCCGGGTCGCGCTGAACGCGTGGCCGACCGGAGTGGCCACCAGCTGGTCCATGCAGCACGGCGGCCCGTGGCCGGCAACCTCCCGCTCCGGCGCGACGAGCGTCGGCGCGGGAGCGCTGGGCCGCTTCGTGCGGCCGGTCGCGGTGCAGAACGCCGAACCCGCGCACCTGTCGGCGGCCCTCCACCCCGATAACCCCTGGCGCGTTCCCCGGCGCATCGACGGCCGCCTGACGCTGCCGGCCGCCTGACACCGCACCCACGAGACACCATCTGCACCAGCACCGCACGCACCCTGACTTCCGGCCCCACCCGACGAAAGCGAATCCCATGACTGACCTCTCAACCCGCATCGAACCCACCCTGTCCGACTCGCCCGCCGGCATCGTCGCCGCGCCCCAGATCGACACCTCGGACCTGATCGACATCGAGTCCCTGCTCACCGCCGACGAGGTGGCGCTTCGCGCGTCCGTGCGCGCGTTCGTCGACGCCACCATCAGGCCGAACATCGCCGGCTGGTACGAGAACGGGGTCTTCCCCCTGGAGATCGTGCCCGAGATGGCGAAGCTCGGCCTGCTCGGAATGCACCTGAAGGGCTACGGCTGCCCGGGGCGCAGCAGCGTCGAATATGGGCTGGCCGCCCTGGAACTCGAGGCCGGGGACTCGGGCCTGCGCACCTTCGTGAGCGTGCAGGGATCCCTCGCCATGAGCGCCATCCACAAGCACGGCTCGGAGGAGCAGAAGAACGAGTGGCTGCCGAAGATGGCGGCCGGCGAGGCGATCGGATGCTTCGGGCTGACCGAGCCGAACTCGGGCTCCGACCCCAGCAGCATGACCACGTTTGCGCGCCGCGACGGCGACGACTGGGTCATCACGGGCACGAAGCGGTGGATCGGGCTCGCCGCCGTCGCCCAGGTCGCCGTCATCTGGGCGATGACCGACGACGGGGTGCGCGGTTTCGTCGTGCCGACCGAGACGGCCGGCTTCACGGCCACCGTGATCGGCCCGAAGCTCTCGATGCGGGCCTCCATCCAGTGCGAGATCGACCTGGACAACGTGCGCCTGCCCGCCTCGGCGATGCTGCCGAAGGCCAAGGGGCTGAGCGGCCCGTTCGCCTGCCTGAACGAGGCGCGCTACGGCATCGTCTGGGGCGTCATGGGCGCCGCGCGGGACAGCTACCTCACCGCCCTGGCCTACGCCGGCGAACGGATGCAGTTCGACAAGCCCCTGTCCGGGTACCAGCTCACTCAGCAGAAGCTCGTCGACATGGCGCTGGAGATCAACAAGGGCACGCTGCTCGCCCTGCACCTGGGCCGGCTGAAGGACGCCGGAACGCTGAAGCCGCACCAGATCTCCATCGGCAAGCTGGGCAACACCCGGGAGGCGATCAAGATCTGCCGGGAGGCCCGCACCGTGCTCGGCGGCAATGGCATCACCTTGGACTACTCGCCGCTGCGCCACGCGAACAACCTCGAGAGCGTGCGCACCTACGAGGGCACCGATGAGGTTCACACCCTGATCATCGGCAACCACATCACGGGAGTCCCCGCGTTCCGCTGACCCTGATCCGCCCGGGCTCAACACCCGGGCCGCTCTGCCCGCACAGCTCCGCCCGTACCGAACCCCCAACTCACCATCAAAGGAGATCGAATGAGTTCGCTCAGCGTCATGGACGAGGCCCCCACCTCGAAATTCCACCGAAAGCTCCTCATCGCGTGTTGCGGGGGCCCGTTCCTCGACGGGTACATCCTCAGCCTGATCGGGGTGGCTCTCGTCGGATTCGTCGCTGAGTTCCCGGTCAGCCCGGTGCAGGTCGGCCTGATCGGGGCGGCCTCCCTGATCGGGATGTTCTTCGGCGCCATCGTCTTCGGGGCGCTGACCGACCGGATCGGCCGCGAGAAGATGTACGCCGTCGACCTGATGGTGCTCGTGGGCGCCTGCTTCGCCACCGCCTTCGTGCAGGGCCCGTGGCAGCTGATCGCGCTGCGCTTCATCATCGGCCTGGCGATCGGGGCGGACTATCCGATCGCGACGTCGCTGCTGACCGAGTTCACGCCGGTGAAGAAGCGCGGTTTCATGATCGGGCTCTCCGCCCTCTCCTGGGGCCTGGGCGCGATGACCGCATTCCTGGTCGGCTGGGTCATGGTCGAGGTGTCCGGCGGCTACGAACTGTGGCGCTGGATGCTGCTGAGCGGCGGCATCCTCGGGGTGATCGTGGTCGTCATCCGGCGGGGCATCCCCGAGTCCCCGCGCTGGCTGATCCAGAAGGGCCGGATCCAGGAGGCCGAAGACGTCATCGAACGCGTCTACGGCCACCGGGACGCGTCCCTGCGCACGATCAGCACCGAGGACAGGACCCTGCCCACCTGGGACGCCGTGCGCCTGGTCCTGAGCAGGAAGTACCGCACCCGGGTGATCATGTGCGGCGTGCTCTACTTCGCCCAGATCACCCCGCAGTACGCGATCTACATCTTCGGACCGATGATCCTGATGTCCTTCGGCCTGGAGGGCGGAAGCCTCGACATCATCGGGACCGCCGTGATCAGCCTGCTCTTCGTCCTGGGCAACGCCGCGGCGCTCAAACCCGTCGAGTCCCTCGGCCGCCGCCCGATGACGGTCATCCCGTTCGCCCTGATGGCCCTCCCTTTGTTCGCCCTGTGGCTGCTGCCCAACGGGCCGGTGTGGTTCGTCATCCTCGCGTTCTGCTTCTACGCCTTCGTCTCCGGCGGCCCCAGCCTGACCGAGTGGATCTATCCCAACGAGCTGTTCCCGACCGAGATTCGTGCGGCGGCCGTCGGCATCGTCGTGGCCATCAGCCGCATCGGCGCGGCCACGGGCACGTTCCTGATGCCGATCGGCCTGGCCCACGTGGGCGTCAGCGGCGTCATGCTCGTGGGAGCGATCCTGACCGCGATCGGCTTCGTCGTCACCTTCGCCTGGGCCAGGGAGACCAAGGGGCGCTCGCTGGAGGACACCTCCTCGATCACGGTCATCACGCCCGAGCAGCTGGCGGAGGCCCGCGCCCGGTAGCCTGAAAGGACCGTGCGGCCGCCAGGCCGCACGACCCATCGCACGATCCACCGCACCACTGGAGGACACCAATGCTGTTGACCGCCGACCTGTATGACGCACGGGGAGAAGAGCTGCAGTCCGTCTCGCTCCAGTTCCAGGACCTCGGCGGCCGCGCCCGGTTCACCGGACCGATTCGCACGGTGACCTGCTTCCAGGACAACGCCCTGCTCAAGTCGGTGTTGTCGACGCCCGGGGACGGCGCCGTGCTCGTGATCGACGGCGGCGGCTCGCTCGAGACGGCGCTGATGGGCGACATGATCGCCGACCTGGCCGTGCAGAACGGCTGGGCCGGTGTCGTGATCAACGGTGCGATCCGCGACCGGGTCGCGATCGGCACGATGGAGCTCGGGGTCAAGGCCCTCGGCAGCAACCCGCGCAAGAGCTCGAAGGCCGGCGTGGGCGTCACGGATGCCGTGGTCGAGTTCGGCGGCGTGACCTTCACCCCCGGGCGCACGGTCTACTGCGACGAAGACGGGATCCTCGTCGAGCGGTAGACCGGCCGGACGAGGCGGGCCGGACGAGGCGGGCCGGGCCAGACGAGGCGGGCCGGACGCGCGGCGCCACCCGAGGAAGCTCACTCAGGTGGAGCCGCTGGTGCGAGGTCCAACGTCATTGTTGTAGCCGGGCAGGCAGCGTGAGCAGGCCCGGATTCCTTACGTTACGCCCTGCCCGCACGCCTTGTCATCCCGGCAAGCTAACGATTGATGCCGAGCCACCCGAGCCAGCGCTGTCGCACCCGCCGAGTTCGACACTTCCGGTCGAGCTCGACGGGTGTGCCTGTCGATCTCGACCGGAACAGTCGATCTCGGCGACGGATGCCGCGACCGCCGACCGCGCCCGCCGACCGCGCCCGCCGACCGGCGGCCGCGGGCCCAGCGCAGTGCTCAGCGCGCAGTGCTCAGCGCGCGGCACGAAAGCGCGCGGCTCAGGGCAACGTGGGCCGTCCAGTGCCCGCGACCTGGCTGCGCTCGGTGAGCTCGATGACGCGCGTCCGGCCGCTCTCGAGGGTGACCTCCACTTCGAAGGCGTGGTCGAGGGCGGTGCTGCGCCGGAAATCGGTCACGGTGCCGCTGCCGACCTCGGCCAGGGCGGCCTGACCGGCGCTCGTCCGGTCGACGCTGGCCAGTTCGGCCTCGCTGAGCACGCGGGGGGCGAGCCCGGTGGCGGCCGCCTCGGCCGTCCGTCCGGGAACGCTGGTCCACACGACCGCGAACGTGGCGTCGAGTTCGACGGTGACCTCGACCCCGTTGGGGAGCCGGGTCTCCACCGCATACGGCGCGGTGGCGGCGGGGCGGCGCCGGGCATCCGTCACGGTGCCGGGCCCTATCTCGGTGAGGGCAACGCGGCTCGCCCGCTCGAGTTCATTGTCGGTCAGGCGCGTGTCGTCGCTGCCGACGGCCGCCGCGATGCCGGCCGCTCCGGCGCCGACGGCGACCATGACGGCGACGGCGACCACGATCCAGGTCTTTTTTCCGACACGAGGCACCCACGAGAAAGTCACACCCCCCATTCTGGGGTATGCCGAACGGCCCGGTCGACCTGGCCGGCCCGCCCGTGGCGCCGGGCGCGGAGTTCGCAAGCGCCTTGGCGGCCGCACCCGCCTAAGGGCCCGCGGAACCGCCGGACCCGGAACCGAGGGGTGCGGAACCGCAGCGATGGCCGCGCCGCAGCAGTTCGTGCACCAGGAGTCGGCCGATGCCCCGGTTGCCTCCGGTCACGAGGATGCTCTTGGACCCAGGACCGTTCATGCTCGAAGCGTATTCCGTGCCCACGGATCTGGCCACGCGTCGAGCCTCGGCAAGAGAGCACCACCCTCCTTCGGGGGCTGCTGTGGGTCATGGCCCAGTCGCTAGATTCGAGTCAGCACACGAGGGGGAGCGATGACGACGGAGAGTTCTGCCCTGCGCAAGCCCTATGCTCTTCCGGTGCTTCCCGACCAGTTTCCGGGCCACAGGGCGAGTGCATCGCCGCGATCATCGCTCGGGCGGATCTTCGGCCGGTCATCGCGTCGCGTTGACGGTGCATCGTGGCAGTCCGAGGTCGAGGGAGGGAATGTGGTGCGCTCACTCCTGACCGCCCTGCCGCCGGACTGGACCGTATTCCACTCCGTGTCCGGCGCGGCCAAGTCCAACATCGACCATCTCGTGATCGGCCCGGGCGGCATCTTCACGATCAGCGCGAAGCACCACGGCGGCAAGGTCGTGCGGGTGGACAAACACGTCCTGTACGTCGCGGAGGAGAAGGTGCACTACCTGCGTGCGGCCGAGTTCGCGGCCGAGCGGGTCACCGAACTCGTGCAGCACCGGATGCCGCTGCTCGCGCCCGTGCAGCCGGTGATCGCCTTCGTCGACCCGGGACAGCTGGTCTTCGCGGGGAAACCCGACCAGGTCAAGGTGATCGACGCGGGCGACCTGCGCCGCTGGCTGGTCAACCTGCACCCCGTGCTGAGCGCCGGTGAGGTGCAGGAGTTGGCGGACCTGCTGGACAGCCCCACCAGCTGGCGCGTGCTGCCGGAGACCGAACCCGAGGAACCCGGGGAACCCGATGAACACGGGGAACCGGGCGAACGCGCCGCCGCGGGCGATGAACGGATGCACGTGGCCGGCATCCGTCGCCTGGTCTGGATCCTGCTGGCCTTGGCGACCACCCTCGGGGCAGGCATCGCCGCGCTGCCCCTGCTGGGGATAACCGGCGGCTGAAGACCGGCCACTCGGGGCGCGCCGATGTCCGGGGTGGCGCATGATGGACGCATGGGATCATCGCGACTCCGCTGGCTCCTCGGCATCGCCGTCGGCACGGGGCTGCTCGCCCTCGGCGTCGCCGTGGCG
>JACMQV010000254.1 GCA_014376815.1 Cryobacterium sp. | reverse complement strand
GGATCCCCCTGGGTCTCGACCAGCCCGAGTCCGCAGAGCACCTTGGCCTGCCGGCTGATCACGCTCTTGTCCACGTAGAGCGCGCTCGCGACCGCGCTGGCGTGCATCGGGCCGCTGCGGGCGAGCAGGCGCAACAGCTTGAGCCCGAACGGCTGCAGGCTCGGGTCGATGCAGAGCGCCGCGTCGCGCATGCTGGCCCGGATGTGCCCGGCCAGGATGCTCATCTGCTGCTCGACCTCGGCGATGGCCACCGCCGTGCCCGAGTCGGCAGCGACCGGGCCGGCAGCGACCGGGCCCGCGGCCGCGCCGGGCACGCCCTCCGCCCCGGAATCGTCCGTGCCGGTCTCAGGGGTCGCCGAGTTCGTCATGGTCACAGCCTGTCAGACTGCGCGCGTCGCCCGAACGCGGTCCCCGGCCGCGCCCCGGGGCAGCCGGATCGTCCCGGTCGGGTGGTTCAGGGCCGGCGGGGCCAGCCCGGCGGATGCCGCGCTCACCTCGATCAGCACGTCCTCCGCGTCCTCGAGCTCCCGGTGCCCGCCCGCCGCGGCTTCCTCGGAGTGGGCGCGCGCGATCGCGCCCTGCTCCCCGAGGGAGGTGTTGGGCAGCAGCGAGACCATCACGAGCGTGATCACGGCCAGCGGGGCGCCGAGCAGGAACACCGTGCCCACGCCGGAGCCGTAGGCCGATTCGACCAGCAGGCGGAGGGCATCCGGAAGCTGGCCGATGTGCGGGATGGCTCCCGTGCCGAGGGTCCTGGCCGCGGCGGCCTGGTCGGCGGGGGCTAGCGCGCCCACGCCGTCCCGGATCTGCTGGGCGACGACCGTGCCGAGCACGGACCCCAGGACCGAGACGCCGATGGTGCCGCCGAGGCTGCGGAAGAACGTCACGGCGCTGGTCGCCACTCCCAGCCGGCTGATGTCGATCGAGTTCTGCACGACGAGCACGAGGTTCTGCATCAGCATGCCCAGGCCCGCGCCGAGCACGAACATGAAGACCCCGACGAAGAGGAGGCTGGTGCGGTAGTCGAGGGTGCCGAGCAGCAGCAGGCCGACGACCACCAGTACGCTGCCGGAGACCATGACCGATTTCCACTTGCCGGTGCGGCTGATCATGGTGCCGAAGAAGGTGGAGGAGATCAGGAACCCGCCCATCATCGGGATGGTCAGCAGCCCGGACTGGGTCGGGGTGGCGCCCCGGGCCAGCTGCATGTACTGGCTGAGGAACACCGACGTGCCGAACATGGCCACGCCGACCGAGACGCTGGCGATGGTGGCCAGGGTGAACGTGCGGTTGCGGAACAGGCCGAGCGGGATGATCGGCTCGGTCGCCCGGAACTCGACGACCACGGCCAGGACCAGCAGCACCGCCGCGCCGAGCACCATGGCGAACGACGAGACGGATGCCCACTCGAACCGGCTCCCGGCCATCGTCACCCAGATCAGCAGGAGCGATACGCCCGCGGTGATCAGCACCGCGCCGAGGTAGTCGATCCGCACCACGCGCTTGATCCGCGGGGGCAGGTGCAGGGTGCGCTGCAGCAGCACGATGGCGGCGATCGCCACGGGGAGGGCGATGAAAAAGTTCCAGCGCCAGCCGAAGGCATCCGTCACGACCCCGCCGAGCAGCGGACCGCCGACAGTTCCCACGGCCATCACCGCGCCGAACAGGCCGGCGTACTTGCCGCGGTCACGCGGGCTGATGATGTCGGCCATGATGATCTGGCTCAGCGCCGCGAGCCCGCCGGCACCGAGGCCCTGCAGCACCCGGAAGGTGATCAGGGTGCCCGTGTCCTGGGAGAAGCCGGCGAGTGCGGAGCCGATCACGAAGACCGCGAGGGCCAGCTGGATCAGCAGCTTGCGGTCGAAGAGGTCGGCGAACTTGCCCCAGATCGGCGTGCTGACCGTTGTCGCGAGCAGGGTGGCCGTGATCACCCAGGTATAGGAGGACTGGTTGCCGTGCAGGTCGGAGAGGATGACCGGCAGGGAGGTGCTGACCACGGTGCCGGCCAGGATCGAGACGAACATGCCCAGCAGAAGCCCCGAGAGTGCCTCGAGCACCTCGCGTTGGGTCATGCTGCCGTCGGCCGCGATGGTGCGCCGGGGAGCGAGGGGTGTGGGGCGCGGGGCGCGGGACATGCGACTCCTGAAGATTGTTGACAAACTGCAACTATATACACCTAGTGGACTTTAGTCAACTACTTTCCTGCAAGGCCAGATCCTGGCCGGCCAGATCCCGGAAGGATGACGATTTGCACCGGCCCGCTGCATCCCGTAACGTGGGGCAAAGCCAAAGACCGCCGGTTATTGTTCTGCGCAGAAATGCACGGGCAATCGAAGGTTCATTCACGTGAACGGCCCGCGCAGGATTCGAAGTTTTGATTGCATTCCCCGCGAATGCGTTCCCAGCTCCGGCGCTTGCGCTGGAGCTTTTTTCATGTCTGCTCCCCGGGCTACCGGCACATGAAACCAAGAGGAGCGCCATGGCGAACAAGGAAGCAACGGTCGCCGAGCTTACGGAGAAATTCCAGAGCTCGACCGCCGTTCTGCTCACCGAGTACCGCGGTCTCACTGTTGCGCAGCTCAAGTCGCTGCGCGTTTCCATCAGTGCGGACGCCACGTACGCCGTGGTGAAGAACACGCTGACCAAGATTGCGGCCAACAACGCCGGCATCACGTCGTTTGACGACGAGCTTGTCGGTCCGTCCGCAATCGCATTCGTACACGGAGACCCTGTCGCCGTTGCGAAGACCCTGCGTGCCTTCACCAAGGCAAACCCTCTCCTGGTAGTGAAGGGTGGTTACTTCGACGGTAACCCGCTCACCGCCGCAGAGGTAGGCAAGCTCGCCGACCTCGAGTCCCGCGAAGTGCTGCTGGCCAAGCTGGCCGGCGCATTCAAGGCCTCGCTGTTCCGAGCCGCATATCTGTTCAACGCACCGCTGTCGAAGGCTGTTCGCACCATCGACGCGCTGCGTGAGAAGCAGGAGTCCGCGAACTAGGCATCTGCCTGGCATCGCGGTGAGTAACTAAGAAACTATAGGGAGAATAATCATGGCAAAGCTTTCCACCGAGGAATTGCTCGAACAGTTCAAGGGCCTCACCCTCATCGAGCTCTCCGAGTTCGTCAAGGCGTTCGAGGAGACCTTCGAGGTCACCGCTGCCGCTCCGGTCGCCGCCGCCGGCGCTGCTGGTCCTGCTGCACCCGCTGAAGAGGTCGAAGAGCAGTCCGCTTTCGACGTCATCCTCGAGGCTGTCGGCGACAAGAAGATCCAGGTCATCAAGGTTGTGCGCGAGCTCACCAGCCTGGGCCTCGGCGAGGCCAAGGCCGTCGTCGATGGCGCGCCGAAGGCCGTCCTCGAAGGCGTCTCCAAGGAGGCCGCTGAAAAGGGCAAGGCTGCTCTCGAAGCTGCCGGCGCCACCGCAGTCCTCAAGTAGCAGACGCCCCTCACGGGGCTCTCGCTCTTCGCTCACGCGGAGGACTGGTCGGCGCAAGCCGATTGCGCTGTCGACGGGCGCCGCATCCACTGGATGCGGCGCCCGCTCGTCGTTAACCGCGCCCGGCGGGCTGCCCTGGGTGCCCCTCGTCGATTTATATAGCCAAGCTATGTATAGTTGACGGATGTCCACAACACTCCTCGATCTGCTCGGCGACCTGATCACGGTCAATCACCGGGTCACCCGCCTGGCCGCCCAGGCCGCGAACGGCGCCGAATCCCCGGCCGTGTGGCGCACTCTGAGCGTGCTGCGCCAGACCGGCCCGATCCGGCTCGGCGAACTGGCCGCGCGCAGCCGGGTGTCCCAACCCACCGCCACGAAGCTCGTCAGTCACCTGGCCGAGCGAGGCTGGGCCGAACGCCTGGCCGACCCGCTCGACGCCCGCGCGGCCCGAACCGCGATCACCGGGCCGGGCGAGGCGGCCCTCGCGGCCTGGCGCAGCCAACTGGCCACGGCCCTGCTGCCCCTGTTCAGCGATCTCCCGGCAGCCGACGTCGACGTCCTGGAGCGGGCCATCGCCATCCTCCGTGAACGCGTGGATGCCGGCGAACCGGACGCACCCGGCGAGCGTTCCGCCTCGGACGTCTCGGACGACTCGGCGGCCGCACTGTGAGCCGCCTCGCGGGTACGAGAACCGGACCCCCCCCCCCCGCCGCTCCGCGGTCCGTGCCGGCGCCGGCCGCCAGCATCCTGCACCAGCCCACCGCGGTCTGGGCGGTCGCCTTCGCCTGCGTGATCGCGTTCATGGGGATCGGCCTGGTCGACCCGATCCTGCCGGCCATCGCCCGCGACCTGCACGCGACGCCCACCGAGACCGAGATGCTCTTCACCAGCTACCTGGTGGTCACGGGCGTCGCCATGTTCTTCACCAGTTGGCTCTCGAGCCGGATCGGCGCCAAACGCACCCTGTTGATCGGCCTGGCCCTGATCATCGCCTTCGCGCTGGCCTCCGGCGCGTCCCAGAGCGTGGAAGCGGTCATCGGCTTCCGGGCGGGCTGGGGTCTCGGCAACGCCCTCTTCATCTCCACGGCCCTGGCCACGATCGTCGGCGCCGCCTCAGGCGGAACGTCGTCGGCCATCATCCTCTACGAGGCGGCACTCGGCCTCGGCATCGCGATCGGCCCGCTGATCGGCGGCCTGCTCGGCAGCCTCAGCTGGCGCGGGCCGTTCTTCGGCAGCGCCTCGCTGATGGCCGTCGGCTTCGCGGCGATCGTGGTGATGCTGAAGACGGACGCCCGTGTCCCGGCCCCGATCCGGCTGTCGGCGCCGTTCAGGGCGCTGGCCCGGCCCGCTCTCGGCGTGCTCGCCGCCGCGGCGTTCTTCTACAACATCGGCTTCTTCGTGCTGCTGGCCTACACCCCGTTCGCCCTCGTCCCGCTGGGCCTCGGCAGCGCGATCACCCTGGGTCTCGTCTTTTTCGGCTGGGGAATCGCGCTCGCGGTCACCTCGGTCTGGGTGGCCCCCCTGCTGACCGGCCGGATGAAACGCACCCACGTACTCCAGACCGTGCTGCCGCTGCTCGCGCTCGACCTGGCCGCCGCGGCCCTGCTCAGCGGCTCGGCACCCGGCCTGGTCGTCTGCGTCATCGTCGGCGGGCTGCTGCTCGGGGTACTGAACACGGTCCTGACCGAGTGCGTGATGGAGGCCACCGACCTGCCGCGAGCGGTGGCTTCATCCGCCTACTCCGGAGTGCGGTTCCTCGGCGGGGCCATCGCGCCGCCCGCGGCGACGCTGCTCGGCGGCGCGTTCGGGCCTGCGATGCCGTTCCTCGGGGCCGCGGCCGCGGTGCTGGTGGCCGTGGCCATCCTCATGCTCGGGCGGGCGCACCTGCACCGGGCGAACGGGTTCGTCGATCCGCTGGAGGAAGCCGAGGCCATCGGCGCCGGCGACAGCTGAGTGCGGGTCCGGCTCAGACGCCGAGCGGCTGGCGGGGCCCGCTGGTGCTCGAGCGGATCACCAGGTTCACGGGAAGCACGGTCAGGTGGCTGGCCTCGTCGGCGACCGTCGGGTTCTCCAGCTCGGCCAGGAGCGACACCACGGCGAGCCGGGCCTGGCGCCGCGGATGCTGCTCCAGGGTGGTCAACCGGAACATCTGGGCGTACGGATGTCCGTCGATCCCGATCACGGACAGGTCGGCCGGCACCTGGATCCCCAGTTCCCGGGCGGCGACGATCAGCCCGATGGCGATCTCGTCGCAGGCCGCGAACACGGCCGTCGGACGGGTGCGCGGGTCGCCGAGCACGGCCAGCCCCACGTCGTAGCCGCCGGGGAGCGTGAATTCGCAGGCGTAGAACCTGCCGGAGGTGGAGCAGCCCGCCTCGTTCATCGCCCAGGCGAAACCGGTGCGGCGGTTGCTGTGCACCTTGAAGTCCATCTCCCCGGCCTCGCTCCCGCCGATGTGCAGGATGTCCGTGTGACCGAGGCTGAGCAGGTGTTCGGTGGCGAGGCGGGCCGAGGCCACGTCGTCGATGGCGATGGTGTGCACGCCGCGGATCGGGCCGCCGATACCCACCAGCGGCCGGCCCAGGCGGTGCAGGAGATCGACTTCGGCGTCACTGAGGGCGACCCCGACGGAGATCACCCCGTCGAACCGCTTGCGGGCGAGGAAGTACTCGAAGACGCTGTCGCGTTCCGGCGATGCGGCCGGCAGGTTGTAGAGGGTCATGTCGTAGCCCTCTTCCAGCAGGGCCTGCTCCAGGCTCTCGAGCACCTCGGAGAAGAACCAGCGGCTGATGAACGGGATGATCACCCCGATGCTCTTCGTGCGCCCGGTGACCAGGCTGGCCGCGTTGGGGGAGGCGACGTAGCCGATCTCCCGGGCTGCGGACACGACCTTCGACCGGGTCTCGTCCGAGACGTAACCACGACCGCTGAGCGCGCGGGAGGCCGTGGCCTTGGCGACGCCGGCGAGACGTGCAACATCCGCAATCGACCTCATGCCAGCCTCCGTCCTTGGACCCGGACTTCACACTAGCGCTTCGCCGCCCCTTCTGGAACCGGTTCCATCCATATCGGCCCAGTACTGCACTTCCTACCCGGAAATTTTTCTTTTCCAGCCCGATTGAGGAGTGATCGGCTGATCTTTGCCATTTCGTGACACATGAGTCTTGCGATTCGCTGATGCGTGCCGTACCTTATGGTGTGGAACCGGTTCCCTATTCGTCGGTCTCCAACACCTGCAGCACCTCGGTGTACATGGGCACGACCACGTGAACACCGCCATCACTCAATGAGGAGGAAAAATGCGGTCATCCCTGCACCGCCGTTTCACAGCACCCATCGCCATTGCGGCGATCGCCGGCCTTACTCTGGCCGGCTGTTCCGGCGGACCCGGCAGCACCACGGCCGATGCCGGCGCAGCCGGTGACGGAACCGTCACCGTCTACGGCACGATCGGCGACACCGAGGCCAAGCTGCTCGAACAGTCCTGGGCCGGTTGGGAAAAAGAGAACAAGATCGACATTCAGTACGAAGCGTCGAAAGAGTTCGAAACCCAGATCGCGATCCGGGCCCAGGGCGGCAACGCTCCCGACATCGCCATCTTCCCGCAGCCCGGCCTGATGGCCGACCTCGCCAGCCGCGACTACCTCAAGCCGGCCCCGAAGGCCGTCGAGGCCAACGTCGACAAGTACTGGTCCGCGGACTGGAAGGCGTACGGCACGGTCGGCGACACGCTCTACGGCGCGCCGCTGATGGCCAGCGTCAAGGGCTTCATCTGGTACTCGCCGGCCAAGTTCAAGGAGTGGGGTGTCGAGGTTCCCAAGACCTGGGATGACCTCCTCGCCGTGACGAAGACGATCCAGGAGAAGAGCGGCGCTGCCCCGTGGTGTGCGGGCTTCGGCTCGGGCGACGCGACCGGCTGGCCGGGAACGGACTGGGTCGAAGACCTCGTCCTGCGCCAGGCCGGACCGGAGACCTACGACAAGTGGGTCAAGAACGAGATCCCGTTCACGGACCCCGCCATCAAGACGGCCTTCGATTCCGTCGGAGAAATCCTGCAGAACCCGGCCTACGTCAACGCCGGATTCGGCGATGTCCGCTCGATCAACAGCACGCCGTTCGGTGACGTGGCAACGCCGCTGGCCGACGGTACCTGCGCACTGCACCACCAGGCATCCTTCTTCGACGGCTTCATCACGGATGCCGGCGGCAAGGTGGGACCCGACGGTGACGTCTGGGCCTTCATCACCCCGGGCACCGAGGCCGGCAGCCAGGCCGTGACCGGTGGTGGCGAGATCGTCGCCGCGTTCGCCGATGACGCCGACACCCAGAAGGTGCAGGCGTACCTGTCCAGCGCCGACTGGGCGAACAGCCGCGTCAGCCTCGGCGGGGTCATCAGCGCCAACTCGGGTCTCGACCCGGCCAACGCGAAGAGCCCGATCCTGCAGGAAGCCATCAAGATCCTCCAGGACCCGAACACCACCTTCCGCTTCGACGGATCGGACCTCATGCCCGGCTCCGTGGGCTCGGGAACGTTCTGGAAGGGCATGGTCAACTGGATCAACGGAACCCCGACCGACGAGGTGCTCACGAGCATCGAAGCCGGCTGGCCGTCGAAGTAATCCCAGTCGTCCGCTAGCACCACCCGCACCACAGCAGTCTCAGTAACAACCAGAATCGGGGCGGGTCGCCCTCCACACCAGAAGGGCGGCCCGCACTCCGTTGCCGGCGTCCCGCGGCGGGACGTTTTCGCCGTCTCGCCAGCGAACACTGTGAGTCCACAGTCGTACTCGAGAGGTTTCCTATGTCAGCATTTCTCACCTGGCTCGCTGGCTTGCCCGCCCTCGCGCAAGTCCCGATCATCATCCTCGCGTTCGCCCTGCTGGTGGCGGCGATCCTGTTCTTCGTCGAAATCGCCCCGCGCAAGGGCACCCTGTTCACCGTCATCCGGCTCGCGGTCTGCGTGCTGGCACCGATGCTGATCCTGCTGGCCGCCGGTTCCTACTGGTGGGCCACCGCCGCGGCCGCAGTCCTCGGCGGCGTGTTCTTCATCGTCGACTACCGGTCACGCGCCGGCGCCGGCTACCTCTTCCAGCTCTTCGGCTTCCTGTCCCCGGCCATCCTGCTCCTCATCGTCGGCCTCATCATCCCGACCATCCAGACCACGGGCCAGGCTTTCATGAACTCCCGCGGAACCCAGTTCATCGGCCTGGACAACTTCGTCTGGGTGTTCACCCAGCCCGAGGCCATCCGCACGGTGCTCAACACGATCGTCTGGGTGCTCATCACCCCGCTCGTCTCAACCATCGCGGGCCTGGCCTACGCGGTCTTCATCGACAAGAGCCGCGGCGAGAAATACTTCAAGATCATGGTCTTCATGCCCATGGCCATCTCCTTCGTCGGGGCGTCCATCATCTGGCGCTTCGTCTACACGGCCCGCCCGGCCAGTCAGAACCAGATCGGCCTGCTCAACCAGATCGTGGTCTGGTTCGGCGGCCAACCGGTCGACTTCCTCGCCAATGCGCCCTGGAACACGGTCTTCCTGATCGTCGTTCTGATCTGGGTGCAGACCGGATTCGCCATGGTCGTGCTCTCCGCCGCCATCAAGGGCGTGCCGGCCGAGCAGCTGGAAGCCGCGGAACTCGACGGCACCAACCCGTGGCAGAAGTTCACCAACGTCACGGTGCCCGGCATCCGCAGCGCCCTGATCGTAGTGCTGACCACGATTTCCATCGCCTCCCTCAAGGTCTTCGACATCGTGCGGACCATGACGGCAGGCGCCAACGACACGAGCGTCATCGCGAACGAGATGTACACGCAGTTCAAGAACTTCGAGCAGGGCCGGTCCGCCGCCTTCGCCGTGATCCTGTTCCTGCTGGTGCTGCCGATCGTCGTCTATAACGCCCGCCAGATCCAGAAGCAGAGGGAGATCCGATGAGCGCCGTACTGCCTGTCGAAGTTCCAGACCCGGCCATCAAGACCCAGCTCCGCGCGGGGGAGAAGCACCTCGAGTCCCCGGCCAGGCGCACCAAGAAGCGCCTGACCAGCCGCGGTGCGACGATCGCCGCCCTGGCGATCGCCGTGCTCTGGACCGTCCCGACCTTCGGGCTCTTCGTCTCCTCGTTCCGCCCGGCCCAGGAGGTGCGCACCACCGGCTGGTGGACCCTCTTCCAGAACTGGGGTCTCACCCTCGACAACTACTCCCAGGTGCTCCAGGCCGGAAACAGCCAGCTGAACCTGGCCGGGGCGTTCATCAACTCGATCGCGATCACCCTCCCGGCCACGTTGCTGCCACTGATCGTCGCCAGTCTCGCGGCGTACGCGTTCGCATGGATCGACTTCCGCGGCAAGAACGTGCTCTTCATCGCCGTGTTCGCACTGCAGATCGTGCCGCTGCAGATGGCCCTCGTGCCGCTGCTGAGGTTCTTCTCCCAGGGTTCGATCTTCGGCTTCCCCGTGGTCTCGGCGATCAGCGACGCCGGCGGCTACTCGCAGGTGTGGATCGCGCACACGATGTTCGCCCTGCCGCTGGCCATCTACCTGCTGCACAATTTCGTGTCGGAGATCCCCGCCGACGTGATCGAGGCGGCGCGGGTCGACGGCGCCGGGCACGGCCAGATCTTCTTCCGGATCGTGCTGCCGCTGACCATGCCCGCCATCGCATCCTTCGCCATCTTCCAGTTCCTGTGGGTCTGGAACGACCTGCTGGTGGCGTTGATCTTCGCGGACGGCGCCGTCGCCCCGATGACCAAGCTGCTGGCCGAGATCACCGGTACCCGGGGCCAGGACTGGCACCTGCTCACGGCCGGCGCGTTCATCTCCATCCTGGTTCCGCTGCTCGTCTTCTTCTCCCTGCAGCGTTACTTCGTGCGCGGCCTGCTGGCCGGCTCGACCAAGGGCTAGCCGTACCAGGCCGGCCCAGTCGCGTCGCTGCCGGGGGAGCCCCGAGGAGCCGGTGGGAGCGGCGGGGGAGTTTAGAGTGAATCCATGAGTGGAATGCACGGCGGTGGCGGCCGACGAGGCCGGGTCAGCGGCGGGGACGCCGTGGCGCAGCGGGCCGAGAATGCGGAGGCCCCGCCCATCCCGAACCTGCTGCGCCGGATTGCCGGACTGTTCGCCCAGCACCGCGGCGCGCTGATCGTGACCGTGGTGCTGGTGTTCATCAGCGCCGCGCTCTCGGTGGTGCCGCCGCTGCTGGTGCAGCGGGCCTTCGACGAGGGCCTGTTCCCGCCCGGCGGCTCGCCCGATGTGCGGCGGCTCGCCGTGCTCGTCGGCCTGATGATCGCCATCTACCTGGGATCGCAACTGCTCGGTGTGTGGCAGACCTGGCTCACCGCCACCGTCGGCAACTCCGTGATGGGCTCGCTGCGGGTGCGTCTGTTCACCCACCTCCAGTCGATGGAGCTGAGCTTCTTCACCAAGACGAAGACGGGCGTCATCCAGTCCCGGCTGCAGAACGACGTGGGCGGCGTCGCGAGCGTGCTCACCAACACCATCTCCAGCCTGCTCGGCAACATCGTCACCGTGATCGCGGCCCTGGTCGCGATGCTCCTGCTGAGCTGGCAGCTGGCCATCGTCGCCGTCATCCTGATGCCGATCCTCGTGATCGCGCAGCGCCGGGTCGGCCAGGTGCGCGCCCGGATCGCGGCCAAGACGCAGGAATCACTCTCCGATATGACGGCGATCACCCAGGAGACGCTGAGCGT
This sequence comes from Cryobacterium sp., assembly GCA_014376815.1. Lineage (GTDB taxonomy): Bacteria > Actinomycetota > Actinomycetes > Actinomycetales > Microbacteriaceae > Cryobacterium. The sequence goes on along the minus strand of JACMQV010000254.1, from coordinate 9,669 downwards.
CTCCGGCATCCTGCTCTCCAAGAGCTTCACCCGCCAGCCGACCGAGATCCGCCGCTACTCCGACGAGAACGACAACCAGGTCAGGCTGCAGGTCAGCCAGCAGATGAGCGGCCAGTGGTTCTTCGCGATGGTCAGCATCTTCCTGTCGAGCATCCCGGCGATCGTCTACCTCGTGGCCGGCCTGCTGATGACCGGCGGTACGACCGACATCACCCCGGGCACGATCGTCGCGTTCACGACCGTGCAGTCCCGGCTGCTGTTTCCGCTGCTCGGGCTGATGCGGGTCGCCCTGGACCTGCAGACCTCCAGCGCCCTGTTCGCCCGCATCTTCCAGTACCTCGACCTGAAGCCGGCGATCAGCGACGCCGGGCAGGCCGCCGAGGTGCCCGCCGGGGGCCCGGACGTGGGCCGGGTCGAATTCGACCAGGTCACGTTCGCCTATCCGGACGCCTCCCCGGACTCGCGTCCCACCCTGGACCGGGTGTCTTTCGCGATCGAGCCGGGGCAATTCGCGGCCTTCGTCGGGCCGTCCGGCGCCGGCAAGACCACCGTCTCCTACCTGATCCCCCGGTTCTACGAGGCGTCCGCCGGGCGGGTGCTCTTCTCCGGCGTCGACGTGCGCGACCTGCGTCAGGAATCCCTGGTCTCCCACATCGGCATCGTCAGCCAGGAGACCTACCTCTTCCACGCGACCATCGCCGAGAACCTGCGGTACGCGAAACCGGATGCCACGGATGCCGAGCTCGAGGCCGCGGCCCGGTCCGCGAGCATCCATGCCACCATCGCCTCCTTCCCCGAGGGGTACGGCACGGTCGTGGGGGAGCGCGGGTACCGGCTCTCCGGCGGCGAGAAGCAGCGCATCGCAATCGCCCGGGTGCTGCTCAAGAATCCGGAGGTGCTCATCCTCGACGAGGCGACCAGCGCCCTCGACGCCATCTCGGAGCGGGTCGTCCAGGCTGCCCTCGACACCGCCTCCCGGGGGCGCACGACCATCGCCATCGCGCACCGGCTCTCGACCGTGGTGGCCGCGGACGTGATCTTCGTCGTCGACGGCGGCCGGATCGTGGAGAGCGGAACCCACCCCGAGTTGCTCGCGGCGAACGGCGTCTACGCCCGGTTGTACTCGGAGCAGGTCACGTCACCGTCGGCCGCGCCGCTCCTCGCTGAGTAGCGCACCGCGCGCACCGCGCGCACCGCGCGCACCGCGCGCACCGCGCGCGCCCTTCCCTCCCGTCGCCTCTCGCGGAGGAGCCCGCGGGCACCCAGCGGTGCGGCGCCCCGCGAGGAGCGGGGTCGGTCAGTCGACCTTTCCGGGGGCGTCGAGGGCGCCGGAGCAGGACTCGCCCGGCTCCGGGGCGGTCGGTCCGTTCAGGTAGGCGGCGGTGAAGGCCGGGATGCGCGGGTCGGCGGCCGAGTCCAGCCGGAGCTGCACATTCCAGGCGGTCAGCACGATCGGGGAGCCCAGCCCGGGGTAGGGCGACAGGACCACGTGATCGCCTGGCAGTGCCGCGCGCAGTGCCGCGATGTCGGCCGGGGCGAGTGCCGGGTCGTAGGTTGCCCAGACCGCGCCGTGCTCGAGGGAGTGCACGGCGTTCTCGTTCGGCACGGCCCGGTCGTAGACCCCGCAATCCAGCCAGACGGGACTGTGCGGGCCGCCGGCCGGCGGGGCTTGCGGATAGGCGACGGAGGTGGTGACGTGGCTCGGTTCGTTGCCGAACGTCTCCAGCCCCGCGATCAGGGGCGCCTCGGTGGCGGCAGGAGCAGGGGCCGGGCCCGGGGCCGACGCGGAGGGGCCGGACGAGGATGCGCCCGGCGCGCTCGCGGGGGCGAGCACCGACGAGACGAGCAGTGCGCTCACGGCCACGGCGCCGACCACGCCCAGGGCCAGGCCGAACCGACGGTTCCGGGCCAGGCGCTTCCGCTCGCGGGGCGTGGGCGGGGCATCCGTCGCATCCGGGACGGGCGCACCCTCGCCGCTCGGCGAGCCGGCGTCACCGGGCACGGGACGCTTTCGTCATGATCTTCGTCATCATGATCGTGATTCTACGCAGCCCGGCCTGGGCCCGCCGCGCGCGTGCGCCCGGGCTGCGTCGGGCCTGCGCCGGGCCTGCGCCGGGCCCGCATGGTCACAGTCTGGTGACTCCGAGCACGCTTCGCTAGAGTGGGAATCGTGCTCGTTTTGCTGTCGTGTCCGCGGTGTGACTGTCGCTGTCCGACCCCGGTAATCCCACACGACCTCGCGATTTCCTCGATTTGCGCATAGCCGGCGCGTGCAGCCTCCGGCCGCGCGGCGAGTGAGAAATGGCGCGACACCATGACGAAGGACACTCCATGAAAATTGCCGACACCATTCTCGACCTGATCGGCGACACCCCGCTGGTCAAGCTGCACAAGGTCACCGAGGGCGTGGCCGCCACCGTGCTGGTCAAGCTCGAGTACCTCAACCCGGGCGGATCCTCGAAGGACCGCATCGCGACCCGCATCATCGACGCGGCCGAGCGCGAGGGGCACCTGCTGCCCGGCGGCACCATCGTCGAGCCGACCTCGGGCAACACCGGCGTAGGCCTGGCGCTCGTCGCCCAGCAGCGCGGGTACCGGTGCGTGTTCGTGCTGCCGGACAAGGTGGGCGAGGACAAGCGCAACGTGCTCACGGCATATGGCGCCGAGATCGTGGTGACCCCGACATCCGTCGCCCCCGACCACCCCGACTCCTACTACAGCGTCTCCGACCGCCTGGCCCGCGAGATCCCCGGCGCGTTCAAGCCCAACCAGTACGCGAACCCGAACGGGCCGCTCAGCCACTACGAGTCGACCGGGCCGGAGATCTGGCGCGACACCGACGGAACGATCACACACTTCGTCGCGGGCGTCGGCACCGGCGGCACCATCACCGGGACGGGCCGCTACCTGCGCGAGGTGTCGGGCGACACCGTGCGCATCATCGGCGCCGACCCCGAGGGTTCGGTCTACTCCGGCGGCACCGGCCGGCCCTATCTGGTCGAGGGCGTGGGCGAGGACTTCTGGCCGGCCGCCTACGACCCGTCCGTCGTGCACGAGGTGATCGCCGTCTCCGACGCCGACTCGTTCGCCATGACCCGCCGGCTTGCCCTCGAGGAGGGCATCCTGGTCGGCGGCTCGAGCGGAATGGCCGTCGTCGCCGCCCTCCGAGCCGCGAAGACCCTCAGCGCAGACGACACGATCGTCGTGCTGCTGCCCGACGGCGGCCGCGGCTACCTCGGCAAGATCTTCAACGACGGCTGGATGCGCAGCTACGGTTTCACCAACGCCCCGGCCGGGCACACGGTCGCCGACCTGCTCGAATCCAAGACCGGCACGCTGCCGCCCTTCGTGTACGTGCACCCGAGCGCCACCGTTCGGGACGCCATCGGAGTGATGACCGAGGCCGGCGTGTCCCAGGTGCTGGTGCTGACCGCGAAGCCGCCGGTCGTAATGGGAGAGGTCGTCGGTGCGATCGACGAACGCCGCCTGATGGAACTGGTCTTCTCCGGCGAAGCCAAGCTGGGCGACAGCGTGGGCGAATTCGTGGCCGACTCGCTGCCCCTGATCGGCGTGAACGAGCCGGTTGCCGTCGCGCGCGCCGTCTTCGCCGGCCAGGACGCGCTGCTGGTCACCGACGGCGGCAAACCCCTGGGCGTCGTCACCCGGCATGACCTGCTCACCTACCTGAGCGTCTGAACAGATGAACAGTTGAACAGGTAAAGATAAAGATAAACAGTCAAACAAACAGCAGGAATAAGGAAGACCCCATGGCACGCACCCCGAACTTCGACACCATCGCCATCCACGCCGGGCAGGAATTCGACCCGACGACCGGTGCCGTGATCCCGCCCATCTACCAGACGTCCACGTATGTGCAGGAAAGCATCGGCAACCTGCGCGGCGGCTACGAGTACAGCCGCGGCGGAAACCCGACCCGCACGGTGCTGGAGACCCTGCTCGCCGCGCTCGAGGGCGGCAAGCACGGACTGTCCTTCGCCAGCGGGCTCGCCGCGGAGGACACCATCCTGCGCGCGCTCCTGGCTCCGGGCGACCACATTGTGCTCGGCAACGACGTCTACGGCGGCACCCATCGGCTGATCAACCGGGTGCACGGCGCCTGGGGCATCCTCAATTCCACCGTCGAGATGAGCGACCTCGCCGCCGTCGAAGAGGCCATCATCCCGGGCGAGACGAAGATCCTCTGGGTGGAGACCCCCAGCAACCCGCTGATGAAGGTCAGTGACATCGCCGCGCTCGCGGAGATCGGGCACCGTTACGGCGTGACCGTCATCGTGGACAACACGTTCGCCTCGCCCGCGCTGCAGCATCCGCTGGCGTTCGGCGCGGACGTCGTGGTGCACTCGACCACCAAGTACCTCGGCGGCCACTCGGACGTGCTCGGCGGCGCCCTGATCATCAACGACGACGAGCTCGCCGCCAAGGCCCAGTTCCTGCAGTTCGCCGCCGGCCCGGTGTCGGCCCCGATGGATGCGTGGCTCACCGTGCGCGGAATCAAGACCCTGTCGGTGCGGATGAACCGCCACTGCAGCAACGCCCAGACCATCGCGGAACACCTGCAGGGTCACCCGGCGATCGACCGGGTCTACTACCCGGGCCTGCCGGACCACCCCGGCCACAACCTGGCGAAGAAGCAGATGAGCGGCTTCGGCGGGATGCTGTCCATCGCCTTCACGGGCGGCGCGGCCGCGGCCCGCAGGTTCGCCGAATCCACCCACCTCTTCCAGCTGGCCGAGTCGCTCGGCGGCGTCGAGTCGCTGGTGAACTACCCCTCCGAGATGACGCATGCGTCCGTGCGCGGCACCGAACTCGAGGTGGCGGACAACATCATCCGACTCTCCGTCGGCATCGAAGACGTCGCCGACCTGATCGACGACATCGACGGGGCCCTCGCCGCGCTCTGATCCGTCGTGCGCGTGGGCTCCTGTATTCCTGCTCGTGAATTTTCGACATCGTTCCATGCCCCTTGAGGCATGGAGCGATGGCGGGGTCGCCCGGCCGGGAAATCCCGCCGGCGGAGGAGGGCCAGGTGACGGTCAAATGGCAGTCACGTGGAAGTCGCACGGGTCTCGGGCGACGTGCATACTGGACCTGCGATCACAATTGTGACCGTGCACATTCGAACAAGGTTCACTGTGACTCTCGATCTGCCCAAGGGCCGCGCACCGAGCATCCGTGATGTGGCGCGCCTTGCCGGGGTCTCCCACCAGACCGTCTCGCGCGTGCTCAACAACCACCCCAGCATCCGTGACTCGACCCGGGCGAAGGTGCTGCAGGTCATGGAAGACCTGCAATACCGGCCGAACCGGGCCGCGCGCGCTCTCTCCCGTGGGCGCTCCCGCACCATCGGTCTGCTCTCGGCGTCGAGCGCTTATGGGCCGGCCAGCAGCATTGCGGCGATCCAGGACGCGGCGATGGAGGCGGGCTACTACGTCAACACGGCCAATCTCACCACGGTCGACCCGGAGTCGATCGAGGCCGCGCTCGATCACCTGATGAACCAGTCCGTGGAGGGGATCGTCGTCATCGCGCCGCAGGTGCGGGTCTTCGAGGCGCTCGAGCAGTTGTCGATCGAGGTGCCCATCGTGACCCTGCGCTCCACCGGCGGTCCCCACGACAACCTGCTCTCCGTGGACCAGGTCGCAGGCGCGCAGCGGGCCACCCGGCACCTGATCGACCTCGGACACAGCCGGATCCTGCACCTGGCCGGACCCCAGGACTGGATCGAGGCCGAGGCGCGCATGCGTGGCTTCCTGGATGAGATGTGGGAGATGGACATGCCGACCGTGGCGCCGATCCTGGGGGACTGGACCGCCGACTTCGGTTATCACGCCGGGCGGGAGCTCCTCCGGGTGCGGGACTTCACCGCCATCTTCGCCTCGAACGACCAGATGGCCCTGGGCTTCATGCACGCCTGCAGGGAGGCGGGCCTCGACCTGCCCCGGGACATGAGCGTTGTCGGCTTCGACGACATTCCGGAGGCGGCACATTTCTGGCCGCCCCTGACCACCGTGCGGCAGGACTTCGCGGAGCTCGGCCGGCGCGCCATCGCGCTGCTGCTGAGCACCCTCAGTGAGGACGTCGCCGTCGCGCGGCACGACCCGATCACGCCCGAACTCATTGTCCGGGCCTCGACGGCCGTGCCGGCGTTCTAGGTTGGGCGAGGCCCAGGCCTGCCGCAATCCTGTCCCCCAACGAATTCGACGGAGATTTTGCAGGGATCGGCCCCAAACTCCCCAGAATCCCGCTTGTCAATCTGCGTGTGGAGCAATATCTCCGTCGAATTGGTTCGACACCGGACACCGCGGTCCGCCGCCCGTGGGCTGGTCACGCAGGGGCAGTCCGATCCGGCTGGCATTGGGACGCACTCGTCCAGGAGGTGGCCCGGCATCGGGCTGCGTCCTCAGGTTGTCTCAGTTCGGAAACATGCTCGCCGGCGGGCCGTCGCGACCGGTACGATGTTCGCACCTGAGTGTCCCGGGCTGTTCACCGAGGCAGGCGATGAGGCCGAACGGGTGACTTTCGAGGTCGCCGCCGGACCCGGAAACCTGCCGGGCGTAGGGTGACTTTCCGTTCCCGCCGCGGGGTTTTCATTCCCGGGGTGCCGTTATCCAAGCGTGACTTTCCGAGACTTGACAGGGCACCGCGTGTCTCGTCTATAGTGACAATGTGATCGGTCACATACCCGATCATCACTGAATCTTTTCTTAAGTCGCATGACATTGAGGTCAAGCTTGTGAGCAACATTTTCCACCTGTCAGGCAGCTTCGCTGCCGCCCTGCCGAGCGGCCGCGGTGTGTCTGTGCGCACCTCCGTCCCGTCCGCTGTCAGGGAATCCAGCTGTGGCCTCGGGCGTGAGGAGTCCAACGATGTCAACTGACCACGTGATCCTTGAGATGCGATCCATCACCAAGGAATTCCCCGGGGTCAAGGCCCTCTCGGACGTTTCCCTCACGGTGCAGCGCGGCGAAATCCATGCCATCTGTGGCGAGAACGGCGCCGGCAAGTCGACCCTGATGAAAGTGCTCTCGGGCGTGTACCCGTCCGGAACCTACACGGGCGACATCGTCTACCAGGGCGAGAACGTGCACTTCAAGGACATCCGGTCCAGCGAGGCGGCCGGCATCGTCATCATCCACCAGGAGCTGGCGCTGATCCCGGAGCTCTCGATCACCGAGAACATCTTCCTCGGCAACGAGCCGACCAAGTGGGGCGCGATCGACTGGATCACCGCCAAGAAGACCGCGCTCGAGCTCCTGGCCCGGGTCGGCCTCCGGGATGACCCGGACACGCTGATCAAGAACATCGGTGTGGGCAAGCAGCAGCTGGTCGAGATCGCCAAGGCCCTGAACAAGTCGGTCAAGGTTCTGATCCTGGACGAGCCCACCGCCGCTTTGAACGAGTCGGACTCCCAGCACCTGCTCGACCTGATCCGGGGCCTCAAGGGCAAGGGAATCAGCTCGATCATGATCTCCCACAAGCTCAATGAGATCGAACAGGTCGCCGACTCCATCACGATCATCCGTGACGGCAAAACTATCGAAACCCTGGATGTGGTCGCCGACGGCGTCAACGAGGACCGCATCATCCGCGGGATGGTCGGCCGCAGCCTGGAGAGCCGCTTCCCGGACCGCACCCCGCACATCGGCGACGTTTTCTTCGAGGTGCGCGACTGGACCGTGCAGCACCCGCAGGTCGCTGAGCGGATGGTCGTCAAGGGTTCCACGCTCACCGTGCGCAAGGGCGAGATCGTCGGCATCGCCGGCCTGATGGGCGCCGGCCGCACCGAGCTGGCGATGAGCATCTTCGGCCGGTCCTACGGCAACTTCATCTCCGGCCGGATGTATAAAGACGGCAAGGAAATCGAACTCAAGAACGTGGCCGACGCCATCGACCACGGCCTGGCGTACGTCAGTGAGGACCGCAAGGCCCTCGGCCTGAACCTGCTCGACGACATCAAGAGGTCGGTGGTCTCGGCCAAGCTTTCAAAGATCTCGTCCGGTCCGGTGGTCAACGAGTCGAAGGAGTACGCGGTCGCCGAGAGCTACCGCAAGAGCCTGCGGATCAAGACTCCGAGCATCAACGCGGGCGTCGGCAAGCTCTCCGGCGGCAACCAGCAGAAGGTGGTGCTCGCCAAGTGGATGTTCACCGACCCTGACCTGCTGATCCTGGACGAGCCCACCCGCGGCATCGACGTCGGCGCCAAATACGAGATCTACGGCATCATCCAGGCCCTCGCGGCACAGGGAAAGGGAGTCATCCTGATCTCCTCCGAGCTGCCCGAGCTGCTGGGTCTGGCCGACCGCATCTACACGGTGTTCGAAGGCGCGATCACCGACTGCATCCCGGCGGCATCCGCCGATCCCGAAACCCTGATGAAAAGCATGACCTCCGCAAGGAAGAAGGTTCAGAGCATATGAGTGACGTCACGAGTACCCGCACGAGCAAGTTCAATGATCTGAAGAAGATCTTCGGCGGTGGCAGCTCCAACGTGCGACAGTTCGGGATCCTCTTCAGCCTGATCGCCATCATCCTGCTCTTCCAATACCTCACCGACGGGCTCACGCTCTCCTCAGGCAACCTGATCAACCTCGTCAGTCAGTACTCGTACATCCTGATCCTCGCCATCGGCATGGTCATGGTGATCATCGCCGGCCACATTGACCTGTCCGTCGGCTCCGTCGCCGCGTTCGCGGGGATCGTCGTGGCCACGTCCATGCAGGACTGGCACTTCCCCTGGCCGCTGGCCATCCTGCTCGGCGTGGCCGTCGGCGTGCTGATCGGGGCCTGGCAGGGCTTCTGGGTCGCCTATATCGGGGTGCCCGCGTTCATCGTGACCCTGGCCGGCATGCTCATCTTCCGCGGTGGCAACCAGGTCATCGGCAACGCCAACACGGTTCCGGTCCCCGACGGCTTCACCTTCATCGGGGCGGGCTACCTGCCCGAGGTCGGCCCGGACACGGGCTACAACAACCTCACCCTGCTGCTGGGCCTCATCATCGCCGTGGCAGTCGTCTTCGTCGAGTTGCGTGCCCGTCGGGTGCAGAAGATCATGGGCTCCACGCCCGCACCCCTCTGGGTGAGCGTGCTCAAGGTCGTTCTCCTGGACGCCGTCGTGGTCTACGCGACGATCCTGTTCGCCGGAGGACGCGTGGGCACGAGCTTCCCGGTCTCGGGCATCATCCTGGGCGTCCTCGTCCTCCTCTATACCTTCATCACCCGCAACACCATCTTCGGCCGCCACGTGTACGCGGTCGGTGGCAACAAGCTCGCCGCCGAGCTCTCCGGCGTCAAGTCCCGCCGGGTGAACTTCCTCGTGATGATGAACATGTCGGTCCTGGCCTCGCTGGCCGGCATGATCTTCGTCGCCCGATCGGTCGCCTCCGGCCCCCAGGACGGCCTGAGCTGGGAGCTCGACGCGATTGCGGCCGTGTTCATCGGTGGCGCGGCCGTCTCCGGCGGCATCGGCACGGTCACCGGATCCATCATCGGTGGTCTCGTGATGGCGGTGCTCAACAACGGCCTGCAGCTGATGGGCGTCGGCGCCGACCGGGTACAGATCATCAAGGGCATGGTCCTGCTGATCGCCGTGGGCGTGGACGTCTGGAACAAGAGCCAGGGGCGCCCGTCGATCACCGGCCTGTTGACCCG
>JACMQV010000253.1 GCA_014376815.1 Cryobacterium sp. | reverse complement strand
TCCCGACGGCACCGCGCCGAACGATTCCGTGGCCGAGCCGCGCAGCACGGTCGGGTTCGGGCTGCTCCGCGACGGCCTCTACCCCCTGCACGGCGCGGTCACGGCGGAGCTGCGCGGCATCATGAACGGCATCTTCGACACCTATCTCTCCGCGCATGCCGCGCCCGCGTTCCCCAGCGCACAGGAGCAGGCGCTGATGGATTCCGGCGAGCTGATTCCCGGCGCGGAGGCCGCCGCTCTCAGTGATGACCGGAACGGCGGCGAGAAGCGCGCGGACATCCTCCGCGGCATCTTCGAGGCCGCATCCCGCGCCCCCGGCACCCCGAAGATGGGCGGCGCCGCGCCGACGCTGATGGTGCACGTGAACGCGGTCGACCTCGCCGACGAGAACGGCGTCGGCTGGATCGACGGGGTCGAGGCCCCGGTCTCGATGCGCACCGTGAACCAGCTGATCTGCGCCGGCGGATACCGCAAAATCGTCTTCGGCGAGAACGGCGAGGTCCTCCACCTCGGCGGCAAAGAACGCTTCTTCAGCCAGGCCCAACGCCGGGCGATCGCCGCCCGCGACGGGGGCTGCATCATCCCGGGCTGCCAGATCAACGCGGCCTGGTGCGAGGTTCACCATGTGATCCCCTGGGTCCACCACGGCCCCACCGACCTCGACAACGGGGTGCTGCTCTGCTGGTTCCACCATCACAGCATCGAGACGTCGGGGTGGCTGATCCGGATGGTCCGGGGCAAACCGGAGGTGATGGCACCGGTCGGCTACGGCTCGGCGCGCATCTGGGTCCCGGGCCAGGACCACCGGGCCCACCGGGCCAGCGGTGCCGGCCCCGGCCGCGGTCGAAACCAAACGCCAGCCCGCGCTCGACCGCGGGTCACGGGTTCCACGGAATAGGCGCCCCCGAGTGGGACGAAGCTCCCGGTTTGCGCACGGCCCAGCCGGGCGCCGGCGCCCAGCCGGGCCGGCGCCCAGCCGGGCGACGTAGGGTTGACGAGTGATAACCCCCGTCATCCGCCCGCGACGGTTGCGCAACTCTCCCGCGCTTCGTCGCCTGGCCACCGAAACCCGTCTGCACCCCTCTGAGTTCGTCCTGCCCATGTTCGTCCGGGAGGGGAACGGCGACGCCGTTCCGATCCAGTCGATGCCCGGGGTGGTGCAGCACACCATCGATAGCGCCCGCCGGGCCGTCACGGAAGCCGCGGAGGCCGGAATCGGCGGTGTGATGCTGTTCGGCGTGCCGTCCGTGCGCGACGCCGTCGGCTCCGGAGCCACCGACCCGGACGGCATACTCAACGCCGCTACCCGCGCGCTGGCCGACGAGGTCGGCGACGCCCTGTCCGTTCAGACCGACCTGTGCCTCGACGAGTTCACCGACCACGGCCACTGCGGCGTGCTCTCCGCCGACGGCAGCGTCGACAACGACGCCACCCTCGAGCGCTACCGCGAGATGGCGCTCGTGCAGGCGGCCTCCGGGTCGCAGCTGCTCGGGCTCAGCGGCATGATGGACGGCCAGGTGGCCGCCGTGCGCGAGGCGCTCGACCAGAACGGCTTCGTGGACACAGCCGTGCTGGCCTATTCGGCCAAGTACGCGTCTGCCTTCTACGGCCCCTTCCGCGACGCCGTGGAGTCGACCCTCGAGGGCGACCGGCGCACCTACCAGCTCGACCCCGCGAACCGCAGGGAGGGCGTGCGCGAGGCGCTGCTCGACATCAGCGAGGGCGCGGACATCGTCATGGTGAAGCCGGCCATGAGCTACCTGGACGTCCTGTCCGACGTGGCCGCCGTCAGCGATATTCCGGTCTGGGCGTATCAGGTCTCCGGTGAGTACGCCATGATCGAGGCCGCCGCGGCCCACGGCTGGATCGACCGCCGCCGGGCCGTCGAAGAGTCGGTGCTCAGCATCCGTCGCGCCGGCGCGGACGCCGTGCTCACCTACTGGGCGGTCGAACTGGCCACCTGGCTGAACGAGAGGCAGGCCCGATGATGACCCGCAACGACGATCTCTTCGCCCGCGCGCAGCGCGCCATCCCCGGCGGCGTGAACTCGCCCGTGCGGGCCTTCCGCTCGGTCGGCGGCACTCCGCTCTTCCTGGTCAAGGCGAAGGGCGCCTACGTCACCGATTCCGACGGGCGCGAGTACGTCGACCTGGTCAGTTCCTGGGGTCCCGCCATCCTGGGCCACGCCCACCCGGACGTCGTGCAGGCCGTGCAGGATGCCGCCGCGCTCGGCCTCTCCTTCGGCGCCTCCACGCCCGGCGAGACCGTGCTGGCCGAACTGATCGAGGAACGCGTCGGCGCCGTCGAGAAGCTGCGCCTGGTGTCGACGGGCACCGAGGCCACCATGACCGCCATCCGTCTGGCCCGCGGTTTCACCGGCCGTGACCTGCTGATCAAGTTCGCCGGTCACTACCACGGTCACTCCGACGGGCTCCTGGCCCAGGCCGGCTCCGGCCTGGCCACCCTGGCGCTGCCCGGCTCAGCCGGGGTGACCGCGGCGACCGCCGCGCAGACCCTCGTGCTGCCCTACAACGACCTCGATGCCGTGCGGGCCGCCTTCGAGGCGCACCCCGGACGCATCGCCGCCGTGATCACGGAGGCCGCGGCCGCGAACATGGGCGTGGTCGCCCCCGACCCCGGCTTCAACGCCGCCATCACCGGGATTGCGCACGACAATGGCGCCCTCTTGATCATCGACGAGGTGCTGACCGGATTCCGGGTCGGCCGCGCGGGGTACTGGGGCCTGGACAACACCGGTCCCGGCAACACCGGTCCCGATGCCGCCCAGACCCGTTACACGCCCGACCTGTTCACGTTCGGCAAGGTCATCGGGGGCGGGCTCCCGGTCGCGGCTCTCGGCGGCCGGGCCGACGTGATGGACTTCCTCGCGCCCAACGGCCCGGTTTACCAGGCCGGCACGCTCTCGGGCAACCCGGTGGCGGTGGCCGCCGGCATCGCCACGCTGAGCGCCCTGGACGACAGCGTCTACGCGACCCTCGACACCACGGCGCTGCTGCTCTCCGAGGCCGTGTCGGCCGCGTTCTCGGCCGAGGGCGTCGCCCACTCCGTGCAGCGGGCCGGGAACCTGTTCAGCTTCGTCTTCGGGGATGAGGCCGCCGCGTCCGCGCCCCGGGACTACGCCCAGGTGCAACGGCAGGACGCGTTCCGGTACGGTCCGTTCTTCCACTCCATGCTGGACCAGGGCGTCTCGTTGCCGCCGTCGGTGTTCGAGGCCTGGTTCGTCTCGGCCGCGCACGACGAGAGCGCACTGGGGTGGATCCTCGAGGCCCTGCCGGCCGCGGCGAAGGCCGCAGCGGCGGCGACCGCCCCGGTGTGAGAGTCCGCCGGAGGGACGTTATTCCTTTGTGAGCTGCCGACAAAACGAATTGGCGCCGGAACAGGCAGACTAGGACGATGGCTTCCCTCCGCGTTCACCTCGACCGGCTCGAAATCCACCTGACGAAGGCGGAGAAGACCCTCTCACTGCGCACAGAGGATCTTGTGGTGGCGCGGGAGAACATCCGTTCGGTGACGATCACGGATGACCCGTGGATCTGGATCCGCGGCATCCGTTCCCGGGGGCTGGAGGTGCCGCTCGTGCTCGCGGTCGGAACCTGGAAGTTTCACGGCGGCAAGGATTTCCTGGCCATCAAGCGCAAACGGCAGGCCGTCATCATCGACCTCGTCGACACGGACTTCGCCCGGGTGATCCTGACGACCAACCACGCGCCGGACCTGATCGCGTCCCTCAAGCTCTAGCCGCCCGCCGGCCCGCGCCCGGGCCCGCGCCCGACCGGCGCGCGGGCCCGGCGCACGGGCCCGGACCCCGGCGCCTACTGCCGCACGTCGACGACGGTGCGACCGTGCAGGGTACCGGCGAGGATGCGCTCGCCGGCCTCGAACGCTGCGTCGAGCGGGATGACCTCGGTCAGGCTGTCGAGCAGCTGCAGGTCGAGGTCGGTGGCGAGCCGCCGCCAGGCCTGCTGGCGCTGGGGCAGGGGCGCCTCGACGGAGTTGACACCGACGAGGCTGACGGCGCGGAGGATGAACGGCATCACGGTGGTGGGCAGGTCGGCGCCCTGGGCCAGGCCGCAGGAGGTGACGACCCCGCCGTAGGTGGTCTGGGCGAGCACGTTGGCCAGGGTCGCGCTGCCGACCGAGTCGATGGCGCCGGCCCAACGCTGGCCCTGCAGGGGCTTGCCGGTCTCGCTGAGCGTGCGGCGGTCGACGAGTTCGGCGGCGCCGAGCCCGCGCAGGTAGCCGCCGAGTTCCTCGATTCGGCCGGTCGAGGCGTGCACCCGGTAGCCGCGGGCGGCCAGCAGGGCCACCGCCACGCTGCCGACGCCGCCGGCAGCGCCGGTCACCAGGATGTCGCCGGAGTCGGGGGTGACCCCGCCGCGCTCGAGGGCGAGCACGGAGAGCATGGCCGTGAACCCGGCCGTGCCGATCGCGGCAGCCCGCCGGGCGCTGATGCACTCCGGCCGGCGCACGAGGGAGTCGCCGGAGACCCGGGCCCGCTCGGCCAGCCCGCCGTGGTGGGTCTCGCTCAGGCCGGCCCCGTTCAGGAGGACCTCGTCCCCGGCCAGCCAGCGCGGGTCCGCGCTGTGCAGGACCCGGCCGACCAGGTCGATGCCCGCGATCAGCGGCCAGACGCGCACGACCCCCGGACGACCGGTCAGCGCCAGGCCGTCCTTGAAGTTGATGCTGGAGTAGTCGACGGCGATCGTGACGTCGCCGGGCATCAGGAAGGCGTCGTCCACCACCCGCAGGGCCGCGGTCTGGACCTTCTTGCCCTCGTCGGTCTCGGTGCGGTCGACCACGATCGCGCGGAACTGTGTCTCGTTGCTCATGGGTCGAGCCTACGTGCGTGCGGTCCGGCCGAGGTCAGGCCGGCGTTCCGGTCAGGTGACGTCGCGTTTCCAACTGACGAAGTAGCCGCCGACGGTGGCCGCGACGGCGTAGGCCACCAGCACCAGACCGCCCTGCCACCACTCGAGCATGGCCGCCCCTGTCCCCGCCCCGGCCGGGCTGGCCACGGTGAAGAAGCTCGCCCCGACCAGGGCGTCGGAGGCCGCGCCCGGCAGGTAGTTGCCGATCCCGGCCGTCACCTCGGTGAACAGGGACGCGAAGCGCAGCAGCGGTTCGACGAACTGGGTGAAGGCGAGCACGATCACGATCGCAGCCACCTGGCTGGGCACCAACACGCCGAGCCCGACGCCGACGCCCGCCCACATCGCCATCGCCAGCACGGTGCGCCCGATCAGCGCCCAGGTGCCGCTGTCGCCGAGCAGCGTGTCCACGCCGAAGGCCCCGATGACGAGTGCGCCCACCCCGACGGATGCCAGCAGCGCCACGACCCCGAAGGCCGCGCCCGCGAGGAACAGGGTCACGGTCTTCGCCCCGAGCACCTGGCCGCGCCGGGGGTTCGCGAGGAACGTGGGAGTCAGCGTCTGGTGCCGGAACTCTCCCGTGGTGGCGAGGGCGCCCAGCAGCACCGGGAAGACGTAGCCGACGGATGAGGCGAAGCTGTAGACCAGCGGGGGGAGGCTGCCGAGCGTCGGGGCGCCCTGGCCGCCCGTTCCGGCGGCGTCCGGGCTGATCGCGCCGCTCTCGATCCCGGCGAACAGGGCGGCGAGGCCACCGGCCAGCAGGGCGATGTAGCCGAACATCACGGCGGCCAGCACCCACCACATCCGGGTGGTCACGGTCTTGGCAAATTCGGCGCGGATCGCACGCAGGAAGGAACTCATGCGGACTCACCTCCGTTGCCGTTCGGATGCTCGCCGTTCGGCTGCTCGCCGTTCACGAGGGCGAGGAAGGCGTCCTCGAGCCCCTTCTTCTGCCGGTGCAGCGCGCTGATCTCCACCCCGGCCGCGAAGGCGATGTGCCCGATCAGGGCCGGGTCGGGCGCGGCGGCCATCAGGCCGGTGCGCCCGGTCGTGAACTCGATCCCGGCCCGGCCGAGCGCCGCCGAGAGGGCTGCGCGATCGGGGGAGTCGACGATGATGCGTGGGGACATCTGTGTCTCGAGGCTCGACAGCGGCCCGCGGTGCACCAGCTCGCCCTGCGCGATGATGATGACGTCGTCGACGCTCTGCTGCACTTCCGAGAGCAGGTGGGAGCTCACCAGCACGGTGCGGCCCTCGTCGGCCATCGCGCGCAGGAAGCCGCGGATCCACTTGATCCCCTCCGGGTCGAGGCCGTTGATCGGTTCGTCGAGCACCAGCACGCCCGGGTCGCCCAGCAGGGTGAAGGCCAGCCCGAGGCGCTGGCGCATGCCGAGGGAATACCCGCCGACCCGCTGGTCACCGTGGGCGTCCAGGCCCACCGTGTGCAGCACCTCGCCCACCCGCGCGGTCGGCAGGCCGGCCGCGATCGCGTAGACGGCCAGGTGGTTGCGGGCGGTGCGGCCGGGGTGGAAGCTGGCGGCTTCGAGCGCGGCTCCGACGGTGCAGAGCGGCTCGGGCAGGCTCTGGTAGCGGATGCCGCCGATGGTGGCCGTGCCCGAGGTGGGCGTGACCAGCCCGAGCAGCACGCGCAGGGTCGTGGTCTTGCCGGCGCCGTTGGGGCCGAGGAAACCCGTGACCCGGCCCGGTTCCACGCTGAATGAGAGATCGTTGACCGCGGTCACCCCGCCGAACCTCTTGGTGACGTGACTGAACTCGATGACCGCGCCGACCGGCATCCGTGCCCCCCTGCTCTGCTGGCTCCAGCCTAGCCCCGGGCCGGGCGGCGCCCGCAGCCGTGGCGTTGAACCAATTCGACGGAGATTCTGGGCTGAAGACACGTTTCCGGGGTGTGCGCCCTGTGTGTGGAGCGGTTTCGGCCAGAATCTCCGTCGAATTCGTCAGGGGCGGGAGCGCAGGAACTCGCCCAGTGCCGAGAGCAGCCGGGCTACCTCGTCGTCGGTGTTGTAGGGGGCGAGGCCGATTCGCAGGCCTCCGGCGTCCCCCAGGCCGAGGTGCCGGGAGGCCTCGAGGGCGTAGAACGATCCGGCCGGGGCGAGGATGTCCCGGTCGGCCAGGAAAAGGGAGGCCTGCAGTGCGCTGCGCCCGTCGAAGGTCACGAGCGTGGTGGGGGTGCGCGCCGCCGCCCGGGAGCGCAGCGTCACGCCCGGCAGCTCGGCCAGGCCGGCCTCGAGCTCGGTGCGCCGGTCCTCCTCATATTCCTCCAGAGCCATGGAGGAGGCGATCAGGCGTTCTCGCCGGGAGGCTCCGGCCGGGGCCGGTCCGCCGAGTTCGGCGAGGAAGTCGACGGCGGCGCTGACGCCGGCCATCACCTCGTAGGGGAGGGTGCCCAGTTCGAAGCGTTCCGGAACCTCGTCGCTCGAGGGCAGCAGCTTGTCGGGGTGGATCGACTCGAGCAGCTCGGGCGCGGCGGGGAGGACGCCGCAGTGCGGTCCGAAGAACTTGTAGGCGGAGCACACGAAGAAGTCGGCGCCGAGCGCCTGGAGGTCGACGGACGCGTGCGGCGTGTAGTGCACCCCGTCGACGTAGAGCAGCGCCCCCACGGCGTGCACGAGCGGGGCGATCTGAGCCACGTCGGGGCGGGTGCCGATCAGGTTCGATGCGGCGGTCACGGCCACCAGCCGGGTGCGCTCGCTGAGCTGGGCGGCGATGTGCGCGGGGTCCAGTTCGCCGGTGGCCGGGTCGAAGTCGGCCCAGCGCACCGTGGCGCCCGCGCGCTCGGCCGCCTGCACCCACGGGCGGATGTTCGAGTCGTGGTCGAGCCGGGTGACCACGACCTCGTCCCCGGGCGCCCAGTCCGCGGCGATGGCGCGGGCGAAGTCGTAGGTGAGCTGGGTGGCGCTGCGGCCGTACACGATTCCCCGGGGATCCGCACCGAGCAGATCGGCCATCGCCTGCCGGAAGCCGCTGACGGCGTCCTCGGCGTTTCGCTGGGAGGGGCTGCCGGTGCCCCGGATGGAGAGGGGCCCGGTCAGGGTGGCCGCGATCGCCGCGCCGACCTCCCGCGGCGTCTGGGTACCGCCCGGGCCGTCGAAATAGGCCGTTCCGGAGGTGAGGGCGGAGAAACTGGGGCGAATGCTGCGGGCGTCGAAGGTCACCTCTGAATCCAATCACACTGCCGGAAACCGCCCAGGTGCCCGGCGCGGGCGCCGGGTCCGACCCGGGTGCTCAGGACACGGCGTGAGCGGAGCAGGGCGGAGCTCCGGAGGCGACGCAGGCCGGGCAGACGACGATCTGTTCCCGGCAGGAAGCATCCCGGCAGTTGAGCATGTTCTTCGTCGGCTCGCCGCAGACGGCGCAGTGGCCGAGCACGGCGGTGTGGCCGCTGAAGTCCACGGACATCCGCTGGTCGAAAACGTACAGCGACCCGTCCCACAGGCCGTCGTCGCCGAACGCCTCGCCGTACCGCACAACGCCGCCGTCGAGCTGGTACACCTCACCGAACCCGCGGTCCTTCATCAGTGAGCTGAGCACCTCGCAACGGATGCCGCCGGTGCAGTACGTGACCACCGGCTTGTCCTTGAGATGGTCGTACTTGCCGCTCTCGAGCTCGGCCACGAACTCGCGGGTGTTCGCCACGTCCGGCACGATCGCGTCCCGGAACCGGCCGATCTCCGCCTCGAACGCGTTGCGCCCGTCGAAGAACACCACGTCGTCGCCGCGGTCGTCGACCAGCGCATGCAGCTCGGCCGGGGACAGTTTCGTGCCGCCGCCGACCACGCCGCCGGCATCCACCCGCAGCTGACCGGGCGCGCCGAAGCTCACGATTTCATCGCGCACCTTCACGACCAGCCGGGGGAAGTCGAGGCTGAGCCCGGCCGGATCGAGCCCGGTGCCCTCGCTCCACTTGACGTCGAGCTGCTTGAACGGGCCGTACTCGCGGGTCTTCCGCAGGTAGCGCTTGAGCGCCGGGAGGTCGCCGCCCACGGTGCCGTTGAGGCCGTGCGTCGAGATCAGGATGCGGCCGCGGAGGCCCAACGACTCGCACAGGTCCCGCTGCCAGAGGCGCACGGCCTCCGGGTCGGCCAGCGGGGTGAAGACGTAGTAGAGCAGGATCTTCGGAATGGCCACCCCTCCATTTTACTGAGGGTCGCTCCTGGTCCGCGCCGGGCAGCCCGGGTGACTAAACTGCTGGCAACCATTGGAGGCCGCATGGTCCAGAACGACCCTCTCGCCCGATTCGGCGAAGTCCCGCTCTTCACGCTGACCAGCACCGACATGACCGACGGGGCCTCGCTCGCCGCGGATCAGTTCGGCCTCGGGTCCGGCGGGCGGAACATGTCGCCGCACCTGTCCTGGTCGGGATTCCCGGCCGGGACGAAGAGTTTCGCCGTGACGATGTACGACCCCGATGCACCGACCGGCTCGGGTTTCTGGCACTGGGCGGTCTTCAACCTGCCGGCGACGTGCACCTCCATCCCCGCGGGGGCCGGAGCTACGGGCGGACGCCTGCTGCCGAAGGGGGCCCTCACCCTGCCCAATGAGGGGCGCCAGCCTGCATTCGTCGGCGCGGGCCCGCCGGAAGGCACGGGCACGCACCGATATCAGTTCATCGTGCACGCCGTCGACGTGGCGAGACTCGACATCGACCCGGACTCGACCCCGGCCGTGCTCGGGTTCAACCTGCACTTCCACACGCTGGGCCGCGCCGTGCTCGAGGCCACCGGCGCTTTCGGGGGAGCCACGGCGCGAAGCTGAGGCCCTCTCAGCTTGCTCACGGCCCGGTCACCTACAGTTCGGGGGTGAACCAGATCCGCAGCACCGCCCAGATCCGCAGCACAGCCCGATGAGCCGTCCGACCAGCCCGCAGAAGCACCGCGAAACCAGCCTGTCCCGCGTCCCCGTCTGGGCGTGGCGGGCCGTGATGCACCGGGTCTCCGCCGGTGAGCTGCACAAGTTCAACGCCGAACCCATCGACACCGTCGACTACCACTTCGACCGCGACTACGCGGGCGACGGCAGCCGCGACCACATGCTGGACGTGCTCGTGCCGCACGATGCCCCGGGGCCGCTCCCCGTCTACGTCTACTTCCACGGCGGCGGGTGGACCTCCGGCGACAAGGCCCCCTTGACGAAGTACTGTGCCAGCCAGGCGGCCGACGGCATGGTCGTCGTCAACGCCAACTACCGGATGGCCACCCGCTTCCAGCTCACGCACATGCTCGACGACGCCAACGCGGTGCTCGACTGGGTCTCCCGCCACATCGCGGAGTTCGGCGGCGACCCGACCCGGATCGTTCTCGGCGGCGATTCCGCCGGCGGCCACATCGTGGCGCTCCTGGCCGCCTCCGCGTACGAGCCGGCGCTCGCCGCGCACTACGGGATCCGTCCCCGGATCGAACCGGAGAACCTGCGCGGACTCGTGCAGCACTGCAGCATCGCCGACGTGTCGGTGATGTTCGAGCGCGGCTTCGTACTGAGCCTCAATTTCTTGCGGATGCTGCTGCCCGAGCGCGGTCGCGGCGTCGTGCTCCGCACCGCGGCCCGGTTCATGTCGCCGATCGAGTGGCTGGACAGCGGCTTCCCGCCCGTGTTCGTGACGACCTCGGAGCGCGACTACTTCTATCGGGCGAACCTCAATTTCATCGCGGCCCTCCGCCGCCGGTCGATCCAGGTCGACACCCTGATCTACGACCGCAAGCAGGCGAACACCCACCACACCTGGCAGCAGGATGCCGCCCATCCCGAATCGCAGGAGGTCTACCGCCGGCTGGCCGCCTTCGTGCGCCGGGTGGCGTCGGTTCCGGCCGGGGCCCTGTCCGCGGCGGCCCTGCCCGTCGCCTAACTCTGGGCGCCGGTGGCGGCGAGCACGCCGCCGAGGCCGACCATCATCACACCGCCCGTGGCGGAGAGGTGCTCCATCCGTCGGGGCGACTTCGCGAACCAGTCGCGCGCCGACCCCGCGGCGAGGGCCCACGTGCTGTCGCCGAGCAGGGCCAGCACCACGAACACGATTCCGAGGCTCATCAGCTGCAGCGGCACCGACCCGGCCGAGTAGTCCACGAACTGGGGCAGCACGGCCACGAAGAACACGATCGACTTCGGGTTGCTGATGCCGACGACCGAGCCCTCGGCCAGCAGGCGCCACCTGGACTTCGCGGCCGTGCTCACCGCGATGCTCCCGGCAACCGTGCGCCGGTGCCGGATGGCCTGCACGCCCAGGTACACGATGTACGCGGCCCCGACGAACTTGATCACGGTGAAGACCAGCACTGATTCGGTCACGATGGCCCCCAGGCCGAGCGCGACGGCCGCGATCACGGGCACCATCCCGAGCGCGTTCCCGAGCACGCTGAGGAACCCGCCGAGGCGTCCGAGTGCGAGCGACCGCCCGATCACGAAGAGCACGGTCGGGCCGGGCAGGGCGATCAGCAGGGCGGAGGCCAACACGAACGTCAGCAGGTTGGGCAACGGGACCATAGACGAATAATAGACCCGGCCGGCCGGGCGGGCCGTCCGGCGTCCCCTGTGGCAATCGTGCAGGTTCCGGGCCCGGTATGACGGATGATTGTGGCCCTCAACAGCAAAATGCGCGGGGTGGCCCGTCCTCGCCCTACTATCGCAGGGTGCATATGCTCTGGCGAACTCTCCTCCACAGTCTGATCTCCCGCTTCGGGCCCCGGCTGGGGCACTACGACGTGGCCCGCACCGGGTTCATCACCCTGCCGACCGACCAGGACATCCTGCGGCACATGAACAACGGCGTGTACCTGTCGATCATGGACATCGCGCGGTTCGACCTGCTGCATCGCACCGGCATCTGGGCGATCTTCCTGAAGCGCGGCTGGTATCCGGTCGTTGTGTCGGAGACGATCAGCTTTCGCAAGTCGCTGACCCTCGGCCAGAAGTTCACGGTGGAATCGCGCATCCTCGGCTTCGACGCCAAGGCCGTCTACGTGGAGCAGCGGTTCGTCCGGCCCGGCGCGGACGGCACCCCCGAGGTCTACGCCCAGGGATTCATCCGGGGCCGGTTCCTCAAGCGCACGGGCGGCGTCGTGACCATCGACGAGCTGGTCGACGCGGTCGGAACGGTCCCTGCCGACCTGAGCGTTCCCGCGTGGCTGCTGGAGTGGAGCACGGATGTCGCCATGCCGGCCACCCGCGCCCCGGCCCCCAGCGTCTGGGGCTGACGTCCGGGTCACGGTCTGCGGTCTGCGCTGCGGTGCACCGCGGGTCAGTGCGCCTGCTCTGAGGCCTTCCGGGGGACGATGAGCTCGCTGTAGTGCTCCGCGTAGTGCGCGTAGTGCGCCCGGTGGGGCATCGGCTTTCCCTCGCGTGCCGCCACGAGGCGGTCGAAGTAGTAGTCCCAGTGGGCCCCGACGACGGCCGCGTCCGCGGCGGAGTGCAACCGCTGGCCGAAGGTCAGCGTGGTCAGGCCGGCGCTGTCGACCAGGTGGAGGATCAGGTGGCGGGCCGCGTCACCCTCGCCGATATCGACGGTGAACCGCTTCGGCGGGACGCAGTGGTGGATGCTCACGTACTCCCACTCGGCGCCCTGCTCGTCCAGCCGGAATTTCACGGCGCCCGTCTCGGGCGAGCCGGTGAAGGTGCCGATCCAACCGGCGAGGCCGCCCGCCCGGCTCAGGCTCGCCCAGACGTCGTCGATGGGGGACGTGAACAGTCGGTCGAACATGAGATACAGGCCGTCCTCGCGATGTGCGAAACGTCCGGTGGGCCTGGCTGTCATTGGAACCTCCGCGGTGAGTGGTACACGTGCCTTCCTGTCAGGTTAAGCCCCTTCGGGCCCCGCCGCCACCGGGCACGCCGCCGCCCGGCGGCAGGCTCACCCTTCCAGCACGGCCATGGCCGCGTTGTGCCCGCCGATCCCGCTGACGCCGCCGCCGCGCCGCGCGCCGGCCCCGCAGATCAGGATCCGCGCATGCTCCGTGGCCACGCCCCAGCGCTCGGCCGCGGTGTCCCGCGGCGCGTCGTCCTCGAGGAACGGCCAGTCCAGCGGGCCGTGGAAGATGTTGCCGCCGGTGAGGTTGAGGGCGTGCTCCAGGTCGAGGGTGGTCTTCGTCTCGATGCAGGGGTTGCCCGCGGCATCCGTCATCAACAGGCCCTCGATCGGTTCGGCGAGCACGGAGTTGAGGGACTCGAGCACGGCCGCCTGGAGCCGGGCCCTGGTGTCGTCGTTGTTGTCCTCCGTGAGCCAACGGTGCGGGGTGTGCAGCCCGAACACCGTGAGGGTCTGCGCCCCGGCCAGGGCGAGCTCGGGCGAGAGGATGCTCGGGTCGGTGAGCGAGTGGCAGTAGATCTCGCAGGGGAGCAGGGCGGGGATCTCGCCGGCAACGGCCTCCGCGTAGGCGCGCTCCAGCTGGCTGAAGGTCTCGTTGATGTGGAAGGTCCCGCCGAACGCGGCCTCGGGCGACACGGATGCGTCGCGCAGCCGCGGCAGCCGCGTGAGAAGGAGGTTCACCTTGACCTGCGCGCCCTCCGGCCGGGCGTGGGACCGGACGGGTTCCGGGGTCCTCTCGCCGGGTTCGCCGAGCAGCTCTCGCAGCACCCAGGGGGAGACGTTGGCGAGCAGCCGGCGGCCCGCGGTGACCTGGTCCGTTCCCCCGTGGCGGTAGCGCACCTCGCCGGTCGGGTCGATGCCGGTGACCTCCGACCCGGTAAGGATCCGTGCGCCGGCCTGGCGGGCGGCCCGTTCCAGGGCGCCGGAGACCGCGCCCATGCCGCCGATCGGCACGTCCCAGTCGCCGGTCTCGTTGCCGATCACGTGGTACAGGAAGCACCGGTTCGCGTCGAGGTCCGCGTCCTGCAGGGAGGTGAAGGTGCCGATCAGGCCGTCGGTGGCGACGACGCCCCGCACGAGGTCGCTGCCGAACCGGGCGGTGATGGCTTCGGCCAGCGGCTGCTCGAAGAACTGGTCCCAGATCAGGTCGTCCCCGACCAGGCGCCGGGCCTCCGAGCGGGTTGGCAGCGGCTCGCAGACCGAGGGGAAGAGCGCCCGGGCGACCCGCTCGGTGTCGCGGTAGAAGGAGTCCCACTCGGCGACGTCGGCGGCGGCGCCGACCCGGTCGAAGCTGGCCCGGGTGGCCGGCGCGTCGCCGCGGTCGACCAGGAGGCCTCGGGTCGGGTCGGCCGGGTCGGGCGTGTAGGAGGAGTAGCGGCGCCGGGCGAGCCCGATGTCGAGGCCGAGCTCGTCGATGATGCGTTGGGGCAGCAGGCTGACCAGGTAGGAGTAGCGCGAGAGCCGGGCGTCGACGCCCGGGAAGGCCTCGGCCGACACGGCAGCGCCGCCGACCTGCTCCTCGCGTTCGAGCAGGAGCACGCTCTTGCCGGCCTGGGCCAGGTAGGCCGCCGCGGTCAGGCCGTTGTGCCCGCCGCCGATGATCACAACGTCGTGAGTGGGTTCCATGCCCCGAGACTAGCGGGGACCGGCCACGGCGCCCGCAGGACGCGGTGCTAGTAGCCGGAGCCGGAGCCGGAGCGCAGGAGCGTGCCGATCTCCGCACCCTGGGCGTCCTGGACGGTCATCGTCGAACCCGCGACGGTGGCCGACCGCGCCTGGCTCAGCCAGGTGTCGACGCCCTCGCAGGCCATCAGGGTCGACGCGAACGTGCCGAACTCGACGGTGTCGCCCTTCAGGGACCAGGTGCCGATCAGGCGGTTGCAGCCGTCGGAGCCGGTCGCGGACTTGTCGTCCTTCAGCTTGAGCCCGGGCTTGCCCTGGGTGTCGGGGCTGCCCCACACGCCGGTCACGTCGCTCGGGCTCGTTCCGGCCACCGAGGCGCAGCCGCCGAGGCCGAGCGCGAGGGCCGCGGCCGCGGCGGCGACGATCAGTCCGATGGTCTTATTCATGCGCTCATTCAAGGCCGAAACCCGGTTGCCGTCAACCGCCGGGCGTCGGCACGGCGACGAGCCCGACGGCGCGGCCCAGGGCATCCCGCACGGCGAGGACCCCCGGCCGGCCCGCGCTCGATCGCCGGGCGGCCGTGAACACCGTGCGCTGGGGCAGCCCGGGCAGGTCGACCAGCCGCAGCGTGGTCGCCGAACCCGCCCAGACCAGGTCGGGCAGGATGCCGACGGCGTTCCCGGATTCGATCAGGCGGATGTGCGCGATCAGGTCGGCCGTCTCGAATCGCACATCGGGCTCGAAGCCCGCCGACCGGCAGAGCTGCGTCGCCCACTGGCGGGAGGCCGTTCCCTCCGGCTCCATCACCCAGGGCAGGGTCGCCGCATTCGCCAGATCCGCCGGTGCCTGGCGCCCGTCGCGGGCGTGCGGGACGGCGAGGCGGAGCGCATCCGAGGCCAGGTTCACCCGGTCCAGGTCCGGCCGGTGCGCCCGGGTGTGCCCCGGGTACTGCTCGGCGATGACGAGGTCGAAGTCCCGTGCGGACACCTCGAACAGGCCGGCCTCCGGCTCGCGCTCGGTGATCTCCACGCGCAGGTCGGGGAACTCGTCCGAGAGCAGGGTGAGCGCCTGGGGGATGACGGCGTGCGCCGCCGACTGGAAGACGGCCACCCGCACCGTGCCGGACACGGTCGTCAGCGACGCCGTCATGTCCGCCTCCGCCACCTCGAGCCGTTCGAGCAGGTGCGTCGTGTGCTCGACCAGGATCTCAGCCTGCGGGGTGAGCCGAACCCTCCGGCCGACCCGCTGCAGGAGCTCGACGCCGGCCTCCTTCTCCAGCAGGGCGAGCTGTTGCGACACCGCCGACGGGCTGTAGGAGAGGGCCTCCGCGACCCCGGCCAGGGTCCCCCGGATCTTCAGCTCCCGCAGCAGGCGCAATCGCTTCACATCCAGCATCCGTCCGCCCTTCGCTTGAACCGGCGACCCCGGTCATGATCCGTCAATAAGTCTAATCAATACCGGTTAGGAAGAGTCGCTTTTGCTAATCGGATGGCGGCCTCACACTGAGAACAGATCCCCCTGCCCGCTCGTCGGGCGACCGCGAGCCGGAGTGAACCGCCGCGAACGAAAGGCTACCCTCGTGACCATGACCAACCCCATGCCATCCGTGCAGCACGAGCTCAGCGACGAGGTCGTCGCGCTGGTGCAGAAGTGGCTCGCCGAGAGCGCCACCATCCCCGCCGATGTGTCGGCCGAGCGCCTCGCCGGCGTGCTGAAGGACCCGAACGGGCTGGACTTCACAGTGGGCTTCGTCGACGGCGTCATGCGCCCCGAAGACCTCATGGTCGCCGGCTACAACCTGCAGAAGATCGCCCGCAAGGCGCCCGGATTCCTGCCCTCCTACATGCGCGGCGCCATCGGGCTCGGCGGTGTGCTCGGCCCGGTGCTGCCCTGGGTGGTCATCCCGGCCGCGCGCAAGGTGCTGCGCCAGATGGTCGGGCACCTCGTCGTCGACGCCACGCCGGACAAGCTCGGCCCCGCGATCCTCCACCTGCGCGAGTCGGGCAACCGGCTCAACATCAACCTGCTCGGCGAGGCCGTGCTCGGCGAGAAGGAGGCGCTGCGCCGCCTCGAGGGCACCCGCGCCCTGCTCGCCCGCGACGACGTCGACTACGTCTCGATCAAGGTCTCCTCCATCGCCAGCCAGCTCTCGATGTGGTCGTTCGACGAGGCCGTCGACCGGGTGGTCGAACGCCTCACCCCGCTGTACGAGCTCGCGGCCGCGTCGCCCACGCCCAAGTTCATCAACCTGGACATGGAGGAGTACCGCGACCTCGACCTCACCGTCGCGGTGTTCGAGCGCATCCTCGACCAGCCCCAGCTGCTGCACCTGGAAGCCGGAATCGTGCTGCAGGCCTACCTGCCCGACGCGCTCGGCGCGCTGCAGGGGCTCACCCACTGGTCCCAGGGCCGGCGTGCCGCGGGCGGCGCGCCGATCAAGGTGCGCGTCGTCAAGGGCGCCAACCTGGCGATGGAACACGTCGACTCCGCGGTGCACGACTGGCCGCTGGCGACCTACTCGACCAAGCAGGACAGCGACACCAACTACAAGCGCGTGCTCAGCTGGGCCCTCACGCCCCAGAACACGGATGCCGTCAAGATCGGCGTCGCCGGCCACAACCTCTTCGACGTGGCCTGGGCCCACCTCCTCGCCAAGAAGCGCGGCGTGGACGACCGGGTCGAGTTCGAGATGCTGCTGGGCATGGCCACCAGCCAGGCCGAGGCCGTGAGCCGCGACGTCGGGCGCCTCCTGCTGTACACGCCGGTCGTCAACCCGGCCGAATTCGACGTGGCCATCAGCTACCTGATCCGCCGGCTCGAAGAGAACGCCAGCCAGGACAACTTCATGTCGGCCGTATTCGAGCTCACCAGTTCCCCGGCCCTGTTCGAGCGGGAGAAGCAGCGCTTCCTCGCCTCACTCGAGGCCCTCGACACCGAGGTCCCCCGGCCCAACCGCCGCCAGGACCGCTCGGCCGTCGAACAGCTCGAAGCCCCCGAGCACGGGGACGTGCTGCCCGGCGAGGAGCCCGACGCGGGCCTCACCGCCGCCGTTCTCGGCCTCACCCGCGGCTCGGCGGGGATGCCGGGAGTCACGGGCTTCCACAACGAACCGGACACCGACCCCTCCCTGCCCGCGAACCGGGCCTGGGGCCGCCGCATCCTGAACCAGGTCGAGGCGTCCCGGCTCGGGCTGGACACCATCGCCGCGGCGCGGGTCGGCGACGCCGCCCAGCTGGACCGTCTGATCGAGACCGTCGCCGCCAGCGGTGCGGCCTGGGGGCAGCGCCCCGGCGCGGAGCGGGCAGCCGTGCTGCACCGGGCCGGCCTCGCGCTCGCCGCGAACCGAGACCGCCTGATCGAGGTGATGGCCGCCGAAACCGGCAAGACCATCGCCGAGGGTGACCCGGAGGTGAGCGAGGCCATCGACTTCGCCCACTACTACGCCGAACGGGCCAGGGACCTCGACTCCGTGCAGGGCGCCATCTTCGTGCCCTCCACGCTGACCGTGGTCACCCCGCCGTGGAACTTCCCGGTCGCCATCTCGGCCGGCGGCGTGCTCGCCGCCCTCGCCGCGGGCTCCGGCGTCATCGTCAAGCCGGCCAAACTCGCGCAGCGATCCGGCGCGGTGATGGTCGAGGCGCTCTGGGAGGCCGGCGTTCCCCGCGACCTGCTCGTGCTGGTGGACCTCGCCGACCGTGGGCTCGGCACCCGGCTGATCTCACACCCGGCCGTGGACCGGGTCATCCTGACCGGGGGCTACGAGACCGCGCAGCTGTTCCGCAGCTTCCGCGAGGACCTGCCGCTGCTGGCCGAGACCAGCGGCAAGAACGCCATCATCGTCACCCCGTCCGCCGACCTCGACCTGGCCGCCGCCGACGTGATCAAGAGCGCGTTCGGCCACGCCGGGCAGAAGTGCTCGGCCGCCAGCCTGGTCATCCTGGTCGGTTCGGTCGCCCGGTCGGAGCGCTTCCTCAGCCAGTTGGTGGATGCCGCGACCTCCCTGCGCGTCGGCCGGCCCTCCGACCCGGTCACCCAGATGGGCCCGATCATCGAGCCGGCGGAGGGAAAGCTCCTGCACGCCCTCACCACGCTGGGCCTGGGCGAGGAGTGGCTGGTCGAACCGAAGCAGCTGGACGAGTCCGGCGCCTTGTGGTCTCCCGGCATCCGCACCGGGGTCGCCCCGGGATCCTACTTCCACCTGACCGAGTTCTTCGGCCCGGTGCTCGGCGTGATGCACGCCCGCAACCTGGCCGAGGCCATCCGGTTCCAGAACGCCGTCGACTACGGCCTCACCTCCGGGCTGCACTCGCTCGACTCCGCCGAGCTGGCCGAGTGGCTGGACACGATCCAGGCCGGAAACCTCTACGTGAACCGCGGCATCACCGGGGCGGTCGTGCAGCGCCAGCCGTTCGGCGGCTGGAAGCGCTCCGCGGTCGGCGCGGGCACCAAGGCGGGCGGCCCGAACTACCTGTTCGGGCTCGGCAGCTGGGTGACCGACCCCGGCCGCAACTCCTCCACCCTGCACCTGCGCGGCCTGGACCAGAACGTCACCGACGTGATCGAGGCGGCGCAGACCGTGCTCGACTACGCCGACTTCGACGTGCTGCGCCGGTCGGCGCTGAGCGACGCCCTCGCCTGGCGCGAGGAGTTCGGCGCGGTGAAGGACGTCTCGAACCTGGGGCTCGAACGCAACCTGTTCCGCTACAGCCCGCTGCCCGTCACCGTGCGCCTGGCCGAGGACGGCACCCTGTCCGACCTGCTGCGGATCATCGCCGCGGCCACGCTGTCGACGTCGCGGTTCGAGGTCAGCAGTGCGATCCCGGTTCCCCCGCTGGTGCGGAACGCGCTGTCCGAGCGCGAGATCCCGGTCGCGGTGGAGAGCGACGCGGAATGGTTGGCGCGCGCGGCGGCCGGCGGCATCCGCACCACCCGGGTGCGCCTGATCGGCGGGGACCCGCTGACCGGGGCCACGCAGGCGGCATCCGAGCTCGCCCACGCGCTGCGTGGCAGCCCGGACATCGCGGTCTACCCGCACCCGGTCACCCAGGCCGGCCGGGTCGAGCTGCTGCCGTTCCTGCGGGAACAGGCGATCTCGATCACCGCCCACCGGTTCGGCAACCCCAGCACCCTCTCGGACGGTGTCATCTAGCGGCACGTCGCAGCCGCACGCCGGGCGCTGCCGCCCGCACGGTCGTGGCCCAGGCGGGTGAAAGGGCAGGTCGCGGCGCAGCTAAAATGGAGCCGTGGTGGCCGCGGCACGCGGTCTGCCCAGGCAGAGGTACGGACAACGAACAGGTTTCTGGTGCAGGATTGCCGGGCTGCGGATTGCCAGCGCTGTAATTCGACAGGGGAACGACAGTTGAACGGAAACGCCACGACGACGCACCGCAACGTAGCCCTGCTGTCGGTCGAGAGCGAACTCGCCCCGCGGATCACCACCTCGGTCGAGATCGACGCCCGACTGCAGCCGGCGCTGAAACGCCTGCGCCTGCCCAGCGGTCTGCTCCAGCGGGTGGCCGGCGTGCAGGAGCGCCGCAACTGGGCGCCCGGACAGGCCTTCGACGACGCGGCCGTCGTGGCCGGCCGACGCGCCCTCCAGGCCGCGGGCATCGAACCGGGCCAGGTCGGGCTGATGATCAACACCTCGGTGACCCGCAAGCACCTCGAACCCTCCGTGGCCGTGCGCATCCACCACGGTCTCGGTCTGCCGTCCTCGGCCACCAACTTCGACATCGCGAACGCCTGCCTCGGCTTCGTCAACGGCATGACCCTGGCCGCGCAGCTGATCGACTCCGGGCAGGTGAAGTACGCCGTGGTCATCGACGGTGAGGACGCCGACGAGATCCAGTCCAACACCATCGACCGGCTGGGCCGCGCCGATATCAGCCGCAAAGACTTCATGAGCGAGTTCGCGAGCCTCACCCTCGGCTCCGGCGCCGCCGCGGCCGTGCTCGGGCCGGCGGACGCGCATCCGGACGGCCACCGCATGCTCGGCGGGGTGACCCGCGCCGCGACCCAGTTCAACGGCCTGTGCGTGGGCAGCGTCGACGGCATGTTCACCGACGCCAAAGCGCTGCTCAAGGGCGGCATGGAGCTCGTCGTCTCGGCCTGGACCGAGGCCAAACGCGACTGGAACTGGTCGGGCATGGACCGCTACATCCTGCACCAGGTGTCGGACGTGCACACCGACGCCATCATCAAGGCCACCGGGCTGGACCGTTCGCGGGTGCCGCTCACGTACCCCCTGTTCGGAAACGTCGGGCCGGCGTCGATCCCGATCACGCTCGCTGAGGAGGCGACGAGGCTCTCGCCCGGTGAGCGGGTGCTGCTGATGGGCGTCGGGAGCGGCCTCAACACCGCCATGATGGAACTCGCCTGGTGAGCACCCGCACCGGGTACCGCCTGCCGCGGGCCGCCGCGACGCCCGCCCCCGCCTCGCTGCCGCCGCAGGGCCTGCCCGGCCTCGACCCGGCCTTCTCCCGGCTCGTCACCGCTCCGGAGACCGGCGGCCCGGAGCCCGTGAGCCACACCTGGCACCTGCTCGACAACGCGGGCCGGCTGGCCGAACTCGGGCTCGCCCCGATCGGCACCGTGCTCTGCGTGCACGGCAACCCCACCTGGTCCTACCTCTGGCGTGACCTCGTCACCGCCGCGACGGATGCCGCCGCCGCCGGGGGCCCGGCCTGGCGCGTCATCGCCGTCGACCAGCTCGACATGGGCTTCTCGGAGCGCACCGGGGCGCCGCGCCCGCTGGCCCGGCGGGTCGCCGGCCTCGGCGACCTCACCGATGCGCTCGGCCTGGCCGGGCCGGTGCTCACCTTCGGCCACGACTGGGGCGGCGTGGTCTCGCTCGGCTGGGCGGTGGACCATCCTCACCTGCTCGCCGGGGTGCTCCTGCTGAACACGGCGGTGCACCAGCCGGTGGATGCGCCGATCCCGGCCCCGCTGCGGCTCGCCCTGCGCGGAGGCGTACTCGGCGCCGCGACGGTTGCCACGCCCGCGTTCCTGGAGACGACTCTCGCGCTGGCGCATCCGCCGCTTTCCGCCGGGGTGAGGCAGGCCTACCGGGCCCCCTACCGCGGGGCGGCCCGCCGCGGCGGGATCGGCGCCTTCGTCGCCGATATCCCCGTCGACGACGCGCATGAGAGTGCCGCCGAGCTCGATCGAATCTCCGCCGGCGTGCGCCGCCTGGACGTGCCGGCCCTG
Organism: Cryobacterium sp.; assembly: GCA_014376815.1. Taxonomy (GTDB): domain Bacteria; phylum Actinomycetota; class Actinomycetes; order Actinomycetales; family Microbacteriaceae; genus Cryobacterium. Next base: position 201 of record JACMQV010000253.1, on the reverse strand, counting down.
ATGCTCTGGGGCCCGGCCGACCCGATCTTCAGCGACCGGTACCTCGACGACCTCGTGCAGCGCCTGCCCCAGGCCGACGTGCATCGCTTCGAGGGGGCCGGGCACCTCATCGCCGAGGACGTCGACTACGCCGCCGCCGCCCTGACCTGGCTCGGCGACCACGCCTTCGCCGCCCCGGCCCTGGATGCCCCGGTCCTGGAC
>JACMQV010000035.1 GCA_014376815.1 Cryobacterium sp. | reverse complement strand
GTCCAGGGCGTGGTCGCGCTCCAGTTCGAGCGCGTTCGCCAGGCTGAGCAGGCTCGGCACGTTGGGCAGGAAGATCGACGCCGTCTCACCGCGACGGCGTGCCCGCACGAACCGGCCGATGGCCTGGGCGAAGAAGAGCGGGGTCGATGCGCTGGTGGCGTACACGCCCACGGCCAGCCGGGGCACGTCGACGCCCTCCGACACCATCCGCACCGCGACCATCCAGCGCGAGGTGCTGTGGGAGAATTCGTCGATGCGGTCGCTGGACTCCTTCTCGTCGGAAAGCACGACGGTCACCCGCTCCCCGGAGATCTCCTCGAGGATGGCCGCATAGGCGCGCGCCATGGTCTGATCGGTCGCGATCACCAGTCCCCCGGCATCCGGGATGCCGTGGCGCACCTGGGTGAGCCGTGAATCGGCGGCGCGCAGCACGGCCGGGATCCACTGACCGGTGGGTTCCAGGGCGGTGCGCCAGGCCTGGGAGGTGATGTCCTTGGTGTTGCCCTCGCCGAGCTTCGCTTCCATCTCGTCACCCGCGCGGGTGCGCCACTTCATGTGGCCGGCGTAGACCATGAACATGACAGGGCGCACGACGCCGTCTTCGAGGGCGCGGCCGTAGCCGTAGTTGTAGTCGCTCTGGGACAGCCGGATGCCGTGCTCGTCAGGCAGGTAGCTGACGAACGGGATCGGGGAGGTGTCCGACCGGAAGGGGGTGCCGGTGAGGGAGAGGCGCCGGGTGGCCGGTTCGAAGGCCTCCCGGATCGCGTCGCCCCAGCTGAGGGCGTCCCCGCCGTGGTGCACCTCGTCCAGGATCACGAGGGTACGGCTGGACTGTGTGAGCTGCCGGTGCAGGGCGGCCCGGCTGGCCACCTGGGCGTAGGTGACGGCGATGCCGTGGTAGTGGTTGCCGTACCGGCCGTTGGCGTTCTTGAAGTTCGGGTCCAGCCGGATTCCCGCCCGCGCGGCGGCATCCGCCCACTGGCGCTTCAGGTGCTCGGTGGGCGCGACCACGGTGATGCTGTCGATCAGCCGGCGCGCCTTGAGCTCGGCGGCGAGGCGCAGGGCGAAGGTGGTCTTGCCGGCGCCCGGCGTTGCCGCGGCGAGGAAATCCCGCGGCTGATGCACGAAATAGGCTTCCAGCGCCTCGGCCTGCCAGGCGCGCAGCTTGCCCGCCGTGCCCCAGGCGGCGCGTTCCGGGAACGACGGTGAGAGGTGTTCGGCTGCACTCGTTCCCTGGGCAGGGCCGAAAGCAGGTGGAGTATTCACTTCATAAGAACTTACCCGCTGCGCCGCCGGTTTGCCGCGCGGGGGGCACGCGGGAGGACAATGGATCAATGACGACGCCAATGCATCCGTGGTCCCGCTATGTCGCCCTCGGCGATTCCTTCACCGAAGGCGTCGGGGATCCGGAGCCGGTCAGCCCGGGCGGGAATCGCGGCTGGTCCGACCGGGTGGCGGAGGTGCTCAGCGAGGGCGCGCCGGGCTTCGCGTACGCGAACCTCGCCCTGCGCGGAAAACTGATCCGTCAGATCAGCGACGAGCAGATCGAACCGGCGCTCGCCCTGCACCCTGACCTGATCACGATGTCCGCCGGCGGAAACGACGTGCTCCGGCCGGGATCGGACCCCGACGACATCGCCGCACGCTGCGAGGAGGCGGTGCGTCGCCTCAGCCGCGACAACGCCACCATCGTGCTCTTCACCGGCGCCGATATCGGCTTCGCCCCCGTGTTCCGCGGAATCCGCGGCAAGGTCGCGATCTACAACGAGAACCTCCGCGCCGTAGCCGCGAAGCACGACTGCATCATCGCCGACCTGTGGTCGCTCACCGAGATCCAGGACGCGGGCATGTGGTCAGCGGACCGGCTGCACCTGAACGCCCTCGGGCACCACACCGTCGCCCGGATGGTGCTCGGCGTGCTGAACGTGCCCAACTCGCTCGAGCCCCTGAAACCACTCCCGATGCCCGGGAGGAGCTGGCGGGGTGCCCGCACGGAAGACATCCTCTGGGCGCGGGAATACCTGCTGCCCTGGGTGCTCCGCCGCATCCGGCACCAGTCGTCCGGCGACCATGTGCTGCCCAAGCGACCGGATGCCGCCCCGTTCTGCCAGCCGAAGCACTGACCTGCCCGGCAGCCCGGCCGGCCTGAGGCTCAGCCCGCGGCCAGCTCCCCCGGGTGGGTGAAGCGCCAGCCGGTGCCGGGGTCGCTGATCGTGGCGTCGAGCACCAGCGGGATGCTGACGGTGGCACCGCCGACGGCGAAGTCGACCGTGCCGACCGGGTCGCCCGCCTCGCCGACGGTGAGCGTGTCGGCCGTCGGCACGACGGTGATGGGCGTGTCCGACCAGACGACCGCGGATGCCTCGCGGTCCGTGACCGCCCGGCTCTTCTGCCCCCATTGCGTGCCGTAGTCGGCGTAGGCCGCACCCTTGTCCGTCAGCTTGACCTCACGGAAGCCGGGTTCCACGCTGTCGAGCAGTTCCACGATCGACTCGTTCAGTGCGGTGTGGGTTTCGCCGCCGAGGAGGACGCCGACCAGGGTGACGGTCTTGCCACCGACCTTGAATTCGGCCGAGAACAGCAGGCAGGCGCCGGCCTCATCCGTCGTCCCGGTCTTCAGACCCGTGACGCCGTGCTTGCCGAGGAGTTTGTTGGTGTTGGAAACGGTTCCGATGCCGGGCAGGTCGGCCGTTTGCATCGACACGATCGAGGCGAGCACCGGGTTCTCGAGAACCAGCTTGCCGATTTTGACCAGGTCGGCGGGACTGCTCTTGCTGCCCGGCGACAAGCCGCTCGTGTCGGCCACAACGGTGTCGGTCAGCCCGTGCTTGGCGAGCCAGGTGTCCGCGGCCGCCAGGTACGCGTCGACGGACCCGAACGCCCAGACCGCCAGCGAGATGCTGTAGTTGTTCGCCGAGGGCAGGAGCATGGCCTCGAACGCCTGGCGCTGGCTGAGCTCCATGCCGGAGGAAACCGGCGCGACCGAACCGTTCTCGGCGATCACGTCGTAGTAGATGTCGACGTCCTTGTCGGTGAACGTGATGTCGGGACCGGCTTGCGTGCCGGTGAGGGGCTTCTCCTCCAATATGACGAGGGAGGTCACCATCTTGGTGATGCTCGCAATCGGGACCGATCCCTGGTCGCCGGTGGAGCCGAGCAGCTCCGGGTACCCGACGGCCCCGATGGCCCCGGCGCCGACGCCCGGCCAGTCCAGCTCGGCGGCGGGCTGGGTAAGGTCCGCGGGCTGGCTCAGCGCGACGGCGGCGGCCGGCGCCGGGGCGAGCCCCGTGGCGCCCAGGTAGCCGACCCCGGACAGCAGGATCACGAGACCACCCGCAACGGCGAAACGACGACGGCGAAAAGTTTGGCCTCGGGTCATCGTCATCCGTTGATTCTACCCACGGCCCCCGGATCGGACTCGCAGGGCGTAGAGGGCGACGGCACTCGCCGAGGCCACGTTGAGCGAATCGACGCCGTGCAGCATGGGGATGGTGACCACCGTGTCCGCGGCGGAGAGCGCCTGGGTGCTGAGCCCGTCACCCTCCGCGCCGAGGATGAGCGCCAGGCGCTCCGGGGCGTCACCGGCGAACTGTTCCAGCGTCACGGCCTCGTCGGAGAGTGCCAGGGCGGCCAGGTGGAAGCCGGCCTCCCGCAGCAGCGGGGCGGCCTCGCCCCACTCCGGCAGCCGGGTCCACGGCACCTGCAGCACCGTGCCCATGCTCACCCGCACGCTGCGCCGGTACAGGGGGTCGGCGCAGCGCGGAGTGATCAGGACGGCGTCGGCGCCGAGCCCGGCGACCGAGCGGAAGATGGCGCCCACATTGGTGTGATCGACGATGTCTTCGAGAATCACGATTCTGCGGGCATCCCGGATCACCTCGCGCACGGGAGCGAGCGGCGGCCGGTGCATGGCCGCCAGGGCGCCGCGGTGCAGGTTGTACCCGGTGAGCCGTTCCAGCACGGATGCGGCGCCGACGTAGACGGGCACCTCCGGCCAGGCCGCCAGCAGAGGCAGCACATCGGGCAGCCACTGCTCCTGCACCAGCACGGAGCGCGGTCGGTGCCCGGCAGCAAGCGCCCGCGTGATCACCTTGCTCGACTCGGCGATGTAGAGGCCGCCGGCTGGTTCCAAGACGCGGCGCAGCGCCACATCCGTCAGCCTCGAGTAGTCGGCCAGACCGGGCAGGTCGAGGTCTTCAATGTGAACGATCTGCACGGCGGTGGGGCCTTTCCAGGGGAGTGAACCCCTCCAGCCTGCCAGTTCCGTCACCAACTCGAAAACCGGCGAGTTTAGACTCGGGTGTATAAGGGATGGAGCACCATGACCACCGAGACGCGTCCGGATGCCGCCGCAGTCGCCACTGCGGAGCCTGCCGCGCTCGAATCCGCGCTCGACGCCGTGGCCGCACTGCTGCAGGGCAGGCACACCGCCGTGCTGACCGGCGCCGGGGTGAGCACCGATTCCGGCATTCCCGACTATCGCGGCAAGGGCGCGCCCGTGCACACGCCGATGAATTTCCAGACCTTCGTCGGCGACGAACGGGCGCGCAAACGGTACTGGGCCGGGAGCCACCTCGGCTGGCGCCGGTTCCGGGCGGCGGAACCCAACCTGGGCCACCGTTCCCTGGCCCGGATGGAGCAGAGCGGTGCGATCTCGGGGGTCATCACCCAGAACGTGGACGGCCTGCACACCCGAGCCGGATCCCGGCACGTCGTGGACCTGCACGGGTCGATGGACCTCGTCGTCTGCCTGGACTGCGGTCAGGCGTTCGGCCGGGACAGCATCGCCGCCCGCCTCGAAGCGTCCAACCCGGCCCTGATGGTGACGGACACGGTCCGCACGGCCCCGGACGGCGACGCGGACGTCACGGACGTCGACGGGTTCACGGTGCCCGGCTGCACCGTCTGCGGCGGGATGCTCAAGCCCAACGTGGTCTTCTTCGGAGAACTCGTGCCGACCGTGAAATTCACCGAGGCCACCGCACTGGTGTCCGGGGCCGAGGCCCTCGTCATCGCGGGCTCGTCCCTGTTCGTGAACTCGGGCATCCGGCTCCTGGAGCAGGCCCGCCGGCGGAAGCTTCCCATCGTCGTCATCAACCGGGGAGAGACCAAGGGTGACGGACGGGCCCAGATCAAACTGGAAGCCGGAACCTCGGAATCCCTGGCGGGGCTCGCCGCGCGGCTCGCCGGATGACCAGACTCTCGATCGTGCGGCACGGACAGACCGAGTGGAACCTGCACACCCGGATCCAGGGCAGCACGGATATCCCCCTCAACTCGACCGGCCGGGCCCAGGCCGCCGAAGCGGGCTTGCGCCTGCGTGCCCGGCACTGGGACAGGATCGTCACCAGCCCGCTGGACCGGGCGCACGAGACGGCCAGGATCATCGCCGGGGAGCTCGGATTGCCGGGGCCGGAGGTCATCCCGGCCCTCACCGAACGCCACCACGGCCAGATCGAGGGGCTGACCTTCGTCGAACGTCAGCTCCGCTTTCCCGACGGGGTCGCCGTTCCCGGCCTCGAGACCCGCCAGGAGGTGCTGGACCGGGTCTTACCGGCCTTCGGCCTGGTGGCCGCCGCGCATCCGGGCGAGTCCGTGCTCGTGATCTGTCACGGCGGGGTCATCGGCACCCTGATCCGGAGCACGACGGGCGGCGCGCGTCCGCGTCAGAACGAGCTCATCGCCAACGGTTCGGTGCACGATTTCCTCTGGCACGACGGTCGGCTGCACCTCGAGCATTTCGACGCCACCCTGCGCACCGTAGCCGAGAACACCCACTACACCGGCTGAGGGCCGGTGAGGAGGTCGAAAAGCTTGCGGGCGGAGTCGTGCCAGGTGAACCGGGCGGCCTCCCCGAGGGATTTCTCGGAGCGGCTCGCCCACTCCCCCGGCGCGTCGAGGCGCCGAACCGCGGCTGCGAGGGCTTCCGGGTTGGCTGGGTCGAAGTACAGCGCGGCGTCGCCGCCGATTTCCCGGAAAATCGGGATGTCGCTCACGACGACCGGGATCCCCAGCCCCATGGCCTCGACCAGGGGGATGCCGAAGCCTTCGTCCCTCGAGGCGGTGACCAGGGCGGTCGCCGATCGCAGGACGTCGACGTACTCCTCGTCGGTCACACCGTCGTGGAAGACCAGCCGGGCCTGCGGTGCGAGCGTGCTCAGGCGCTCCCGCTCCGGCTCCGGGACCCGGCTCATCAGGTGCAGCTCATGCCCGGGCAGCGCCGCCATGGCCCGCACGAGGGTCTCGACGTTCTTGTAGGGCATGAACGAGCCCATGTACACGAGCCGGCCGGTGACCGGTGTCCGCCGGTGTTCCGATGTGGAGGTGAGGGCTCCGGCCGCGTTGGCGATCACGGTGATGGGCCGGTGGGTCAGCCGGTGTTCCCGGATCAGGTCCCGGGTGGTCTCGGAGACGGTCACGACCCCGTCGCACCGGTTCAGGAGCATCCGCTGCGGCCACCAGGACAGGTGGTACAGGCGCCAGAGCACGCGCACCACAGCCGGGAGGTCCCGGGGCGGGGTGGGATTGCGGTAGTAAATGAGGTCGTGCACGGTCAGAATCAGCCGGTAACGCCGCCCCCAGGATCCCATCGTCTGCATGGGACTGAACACGACGTCGGGTCGGAGCCGGTTGAGCTGCCACGCCAGGAAGGGTTCACGGATGCTGGTGGGCGCGCTCACGAGCTGCCAGGGCAGGTCGGGCAGCAGGTCGAGTTGCCGGTGGTCGTTGATGAGCATGGTCACCGGGTGCAGCTTGCCCAGTTCGGTCACCAGCCCGGCCGTGTAGCGGCTGATGCCGTCATGCCGGTCGAACCGGGTGTACCGGCAATCGAAGAGGACTCTCATGCCGGGTTCCGCCCGACCAGGAATCCGCGCAGCGCGTCGGCCGCCTGAGCCGGAACCTCGTAGTGGATGAGGTGGCCGACCGCGGGGATCACTCGCAGGGTCGCATCCGGGAACAGCTTCTGCAGCCGGTGCTGGGCCGCGACCGGGGTGATGTCGTCTTTTTCCGCCGCGATGAGCAGGGTGGGCTGCGGGATCCGGGCGGCGAACTCGCTGACGTCGGCGCCGACCGACGCGGTGAACGCCTCCAGCACGACGCGCCGGTCCGCGAAGGCGGAGAAGTACCGGTCGTGCTGGTTGTGGATCCAGCGGCGGAGACCGGGGTCCCCGGTCTTCGCCATCGTCACGCTCATCACCCGCACGATGAGCCGGTTACGCAGCAGGGCGAAGCCGAGCCGTTCCGGCAGACGTGCCGCCGCCCAGTAGTAGAAGACGGCCAGCCGGGTGAGGATGCCGCGCGGTCCGGCCAGCGCCGGGGCGGCAATGGGATTGACCAGGACCACGTCGTCGGCGGGCAGCCCGCCGGCGACGGATGCGGCCACGACGATGGACCCGAATGAGTGCCCGAGCACGACGACCCGCCCGCTCAGGGCCAGGACCGCCACGAAGTCCGCCAGCCAGCGGCCGTAGCCCGCGATGTCGTGGCGGCCCTCTCTCAACGCGTCCGACTCGCCGAACCCAGGCAGGTCGGGCGAGATCATGCGGTAGCCGGGCAGCTGGGCGACCACCGGCTCCAAGCCGTGGTGATCGCCCCGGAAGCCGTGCACCATCACGATGGTCGTCGTGGACGCCGGGTCCCCGTATTCCCAGAACCGGGTCCGGCTTCCGAGCACGGTCACGGTGCGGGCGTTCACGGGAATCCGGGCGAGCATCGCGTCGTAGGGAGAAGGAACGTTCATCAGGACAAGTTTAGGGCGGCCGGTGGCACCCATCCGAACCCAAACCGGGGCAGTGATCCTACAATCGGGTTGATCCCCTCTCGCTTTCAGTGCCCAGCGGTCCGGAAGGAACAACGTGAGCTTCACCGCCCCCATCCAGCTTCCCGGTCTCACCCTCGACCCGCGCTGGTACAAGCGCGCCGTGTTCTACGAGGTGATGGTGCGGTCCTTCGTCGACAGCAACGGGGACGGCACCGGGGACCTGGCCGGGCTGATCTCCAAGCTCGACTACATGCAGTGGCTCGGCATCGATGCCCTCTGGATCCCACCGTTCTTCAAATCCCCCCTCAAGGACGGCGGCTACGACGTGGCCGACTATCGGTCGATCCTGCCCGATTTCGGTTCGCTGGACGAGTTCAAGGAGCTGGTGACCAAGGCGCACGAACGGAATATGCGCATCGTCATCGACCTGCCGCTGAACCACACGTCCGACCAGCACGACTGGTTTCAGCAGTCCAGGCGGGACCCGGACGGGCCCTACGGCGACTATTACGTGTGGAGCGACACCGACGAGAAGTATCCGGACATCCGGATCATCTTCACCGACACGGAGGAGTCGAACTGGGCCTTCGACGCCGTGCGGCGGGAGTTCTTCTTCCACCGGTTCTTCTCGCACCAGCCGGACCTGAATTTCGACAACCCCGCCGTGCACGAGTCGATCTTCGAAGTGGTGCGGTTCTGGCTCGACCTGGGCGTCGACGGCTTCCGCCTGGACGCCATCCCCTACCTCTACGAATCGGATGAGGGGAACGGCGAGGGTGAGCCGCCCACCCACGAGTTCATCAAGAAACTGCGGATGATGGTGGACCGGGACTATCCGGGCCGGATCATGATCGCCGAGGCGAACCAGTGGCCCCGCGAGGTGGCGGCCTTCTTCGGGTCCGAGGCCGAACCCGAATGCCACATGGCGTTCGACTTCCCGGTGATGCCCCGCATCTTCTACTCCCTGCGGTCCCAGCGGGCCGACGAGCTCGTGCGGGTCCTGACTGAAACGACGGACATCCCGCCCGCGGCCGGCTGGGCCGTCTTCCTGCGCAACCACGACGAGCTCTCCCTGGAAATGGTGAACGAAGAGTACCGGCAGGCGATGTACGGCTGGTACGCGTACGACCCACGGATGCGTGCGAACCTCGGAATCCGCCGGCGCCTTGCTCCCCTGCTGGACAATTCCCGGTCCGAGATGGAACTGGCCCACGCCTTGCTCTTCGCCCTGCCCGGCAGCCCTTTCCTGTACTACGGCGACGAAATCGGGATGGGCGACAATATCTGGCTCCCCGATCGGGACAGTTCGCGCACCCCCATGCAGTGGACTCCGGACCGGAACGCGGGTTTCTCGGACGCGGACCCCGGCAAACTGTTCCTCCCGGTCGTCATGTCGCTCGTGTACCACTACACGCAGACCAACGTCGAGACGCACCTGGCCCAGTCCAGTTCGCTGCTGCACTGGGTGCGCAACGTCATCCATGTGCGCAAGAACCATCCGACTTTCGGGCTCGGGTCGATCCGGGTGGTGCCCACCGACCAAGAATCGGTGCTGGCCTTCACCCGCGAATACGCCGGGTCGGGCACGAACTTCGGGGACCAGCCGGAGACGGTGCTGTGCGTGTTCAGCTTTTCCCACAACCCGATTGCCGTGCGGATCGAGGACCCCCTGCTCGCCGGCGTCCGCCTGTACGACATCTTCGGCGGGTCGGTCTTCCCCAGCTTCGACGCGGAGGGCGGGGTCTCGCTGACCCTCGGCGCGCAGAGTTTCTTCTGGCTGCACTGCAGTTGATCCGGTTTCGAGGCGGGCCGGCTTCATCCGATGACGGTGGTCGGCCCTAGGCTTTCCCCATGAGCAACTGGAGTGACACCCTCGCCGTTTTCGACCTTGAGACGACCGGCATCGATGTGGAGACGAGCCGCATCGTGTCGGCCACCGTCGCCGTCATCGATGTGACCGGGCAGGTGCTGGAGCGGGTCGACTGGCTCCTGGATCCCGGCATCGAGATCCCGGTCCAGGCCACCAATGTGCACGGCATCACCACCGAACACGCGGTCCGGAACGGGCGTGCCGCCGCCGACGGCGTCGCCGAGATCGTCGCGACCATCCGGGAGCACCTGGCCCGAGGTCTCCCCCTCGTGGCGTACAACGCGCCCTACGACCTGACCCTGCTCAACCGCGAGTCGCTCCGCTACGGGGTGTCGCCTCTCGTCTCGCCGTCTCCCGTCGTGGACCCGCTGGTGATCGACAAAGCCGTCGACAGGTACCGCAAGGGAAAGCGCACTCTCGAGGTCACGAGCGCGTTCTACGGGGTCTCCCTGGACGACGCGCACGACTCCGGGGCGGATGCGATCGCCGCCGGCCGGGTCGCCCAGGCCATCGCGCGGGCCCACGTGAAAACCCTGCCGGTGGATGTGGGCGACCTGCACGTCCTGCAGGCCCAGTGGTCCGTGCAGCAGGCCGAGAGCTTCCAGGCCTACATGCGCCGTGAGCGGGACCCGGCCTTCGTCGCGGCCGGCGCCTGGCCGGAGCGCTAAACCGCACCGAGCGCGAGGCGCACCGGCCAGGACAGAAAAAAGGGCGGCCAGCCGAAGCTGGTCGCCCTTTCAGTCGCCTGATCGGCGTGGGTGCGTGAGCGGCGTGGTTACTTGCCGAAGCCCTTGTACCGCGAGTTGAACTTCTCAACGCGTCCGGCGGAGTCCATGATGCGCTGCTTGCCCGTGTAGAACGGGTGCGACTCCGAGGAGATCTCAACGTCGATGACCGGGTAGGTGATTCCGTCAGTCCACTCGATGGTCTTGGGGCTGGAGACCGTCGAACGGGTAAGGAACGTCGCACCCGACGCCAGGTCGCGGAAAACCACGGGAGCGTACGTGGGGTGAATGTCAGACTTCATGAAGACTTCCTTATTGCTGTTCGATTGGTGAGTTGCGCTTCGATTAGCGAGTCCAGACTCGCCAGTTACGGCAGAAAAAATGTGCGGTCCGGGACCGACTGTCGAGTTTAGCAGAATCCGGTGGCGGTGACAGCCATCCGGGCCGGTCAGGCCGCGCGGGCGCCGAAACGCCCGTCGGTCTCGCGCAGCTCGATCGGCAGGCCGAACGCCTCGGTGAGGGATTCCGCGGTCAGGGCATCCGCGAGCGGGCCGGCGCTGACGACGCGGCCGCCGGAGAGCAACAGGGCGTGGGTGAACCCGAGGGGGATCTCTTCGACGTGGTGGGTGACCATGATGATGGCCGGGGACTGCGGCTCGCTCGCGTACCCGCCGAGCAGTTGGAGAAGTTCCTCCCTGGCTCCCAGGTCCAGGCTCGCCGCCGGCTCGTCCAGGAGGAGGACTTCAGGGTCGGTCATGATGGACCGGGCGATCTGCACACGTTTCTGCTCGCCGTCGCTGAGGGTGCCGAACTTGCGGCCGGCCAGGGTGTCGAGCTTCCACTCGCTGAGAACCCGCTGGGCGCGGCGTTCGTCGATCGTCTCGTATTCCTCGGTCCAGCGCCCGGTGACCGAGTAGGCGGCCGTCATCACGACGTCGAGGACCTTCTCGTTCGCCGGGACCTTGCGGGCCATCGCGGTGGAGGCGAAGCCGATCCGCGGGCGGAGCTCGAACAGGTCGGTACGGCCGATCGGCTCTTCGAGCACCTCGGCGCGCCCGCTCGACGGGTGCACCAGCGCCGCGGCGATCTGCAGCAGGGTGGTCTTGCCCGCGCCATTCGGGCCAAGGATCACCCAGCGCTGGTCGTCATCAACACTCCAATTCACTGAGTCGAGGATTGTTATGCCATCCCGGACGACGGAGACGTCGTTGAATTGAAGAACGTTGACCATAGAGCCATGCTATCTGCCGCCGTGCGGAGCCGGGCACGCGTACCCGGCTCCGCACCCTCCGCAGACGCAGAGGAGTGGTTCCTCAGAGCAGTGACGCGTAGATCTCGCGGGTGCGGGTGGCGATCTGACTCCAGCTGAACTTCTGTTCCGCGCGGATGCGCCCGGCACGTCCCATCTCTGCGGCCTGGACCGGATCAGAGAGCACCTCGATTAGGGTGCGGGACAGGTCGGCCACGAAGAGTTCCGGGTCGATCGGCGTCCCGGTTCCGTCGGTGGCCTGGTCGATCGGAACCAGCCGGCCGGTGACGCCGTCGGCAACGACCTCGGGGATGCCGCCGGTCGCCGTTCCCACCACCGGCAAACCGCAGGCCATGGCCTCGAGGTTGACGATCCCGAGCGGTTCGTAGACCGACGGGCAGACGAAGACGGTGCCGGCCGTGAGCACGGCCGCGAGCTCGTGCTGAGGCAGGAGGCGATCGATCCAGACCACGCCCGAGCGCTCACGCTGCAACGCCTCGACGCCCGCCGTGACCTCGGCCATGATGCCCGGGGTGTCCGGCGCGCCGGCGCAGAGGACGAGCTGCACATCGGGCGGGAGGGTCGCCGCGGCGCGGAGCAGGTAGGGCAGGCCCTTCTGCCTGGTGATGCGGCCCACGAAGACCACCGACGGCCGGTCCGGGTCAATGCCGAGCGCACGCACGACGTCCTCGTCCCGGGTCGGTTTCCACCGTTCGAGGTCGATGCCGTTGTAGACCACATGCACCCGGGACTCGTCCAGGGCCGGGTAGCTGCGGAGGATGTCGCGGCGCATGCCCCCGCTCACGGCGATGACGGCATCCGCCGCTTCGAAGGCCGTTCGCTCGATCCAACTGGACACCCGGTAGCCGCCGCCGAGCTGCTCGGCCTTCCACGGACGGAGCGGCTCGAGGCTGTGCGCGGTCACCACGTGCGGGACCCCGTGCAGGAGCTTCGCGAGATGACCGGCGCCATTGGCGTACCAGGTGTGCGAGTGCACGATGTCTGCGCCCTGCACGTCCTGCGCCATCTGGAGGTCGACGCCCAGGGTGGCCAGGGTCGCGTTGGCATCCGCGAGCTCGGTCGGCACGTCGTAGGAGAACGTGTCGGGCGCGTCCCGCGCTGCACCGAAGCACCGCACCACCACATCGATGTCGGTTCGGAGGGCTCGCACGAGCTCCGCGACATGCACGCCCGCCCCGCCGTAAATCTCCGGGGGATATTCCTTCGTAAGCAGATCGACTCGCATGAGGCAAAGCTAGCGCAGGCTCGCCGCTACACACCGCAACGTGCTGGATCAGGGTGCCGAATGGCCCTACTCTGAAGTCATGCAGTCAAAGAAGATCTTCGGAATTGTGCTCGCTGGCGGAGAAGGCAAGCGCCTCATGCCGTTGACCGAGGACCGGGCGAAACCGGCGGTGCCCTTCGGGGGCCATTACCGGCTGATTGACTTCGCCCTGTCGAACCTGATCAACTCCGGTCTGACTCAGATCGTCGTGCTCACGCAGTACAAGTCACACAGCCTCGACCGGCACGTGTCCCAGACCTGGCATGTCACCGGCGGCCTGTTCAATTCCTACATCGCGTCAGTGCCGGCCCAGCAGCGTCTGGGCAAGCGCTGGTTCAGCGGTTCCGCCGATGCGATCCTGCAGAGCCTGAACCTGATCCACGACGAGAAGCCCGACATCGTCGTCGTCGTCGGCGCCGACCACGTCTACCGCATGGACTTCAGCCAGATGATCGCGGCGCACATCGCTTCGGGCGCCGCCGCGACGGTCGCCGCCATCCGACAGCCGATCGCCCTCGCCGACCAGTTCGGCGTGATCGAGGTCGACGCGGAAACGCCGGATCGCATCCGCGACTTCCGTGAGAAGCCGAAGGACGCCGTCGGCCTCGCCGATGCGCCGCACGAGGTCTTCGCATCCATGGGCAACTACGTGTTCAACACGGATGCCCTGATCGAGGCCGTTCTCCGCGACGGGGAGCGCACCGACTCCAGCCACGACATGGGTGGGGACATCATCCCCGACTTCGTCTCCCGCGGCGAGGCAGGGGTGTATGACCTCAAGCTCAACAACGTGCCGGGATCCACCGACCGCGACTGCGACTACTGGCGCGACGTGGGTACCATCGACTCGTTCTTCGAGGCTCACCAGGACCTGATCAGCGCACTGCCCGTGTTCAACCTGTACAACCAGAAGTGGCCGATCTTCAGCCAGCAGCTGAACTCCCCACCGGCGAAGTTCGTCCGCGACGGCCGGGGGTCCCTCGGCACCATGATCGACTCGATCGTGTCCCTCGGTTGCGTCATTTCCGGCGCACACATCGAACGAAGCGTTCTCGGCCCCTGGGCCGCGATCGACTCGGGCGCTCAGGTCGTCGACTCGATCGTCTTCGATCGGGTTCAGATCAAGCCGGGCGCGACCGTTCGACGAGCGATCCTGGACAAGGACGTGGTCGTCGACGCCGGTGCCGAGATCGGGGTGGACCGCGACCGCGACCTCGCCCGCGGCTTCAGCGTGACCGATTCCGGCATCACCGTCGTCGGCAAGGGAGTGCACGTCCACCCGTGACCACTCCCGCACGTTTCCTGGTCGTCCTGGACGCCGACTCCACACTGATCGAGAACGAGGTCATCGATCTGCTCGCGGATGCCGCGGGCTCACTGGCCCTCGTCGCCGAGGTGACCGAAAGGGCAATGCTCGGCGAGATCGACTTCGCCGAGAGCCTCCGTGAGCGGGTGCGCACCCTCGCCGGCCTCCCCACCGGCGTGTTCGCGGAGGTGGGCAGGCTGGTGCGACCCACCCTCGGGGTGCCCGACCTGATCGCGGGCCTGCATGCACACGGCAGCCTGATCGGTGTCGTCTCGGGGGGATTCCACGAGATCCTCGACCCCCTCGCCCAGGCGTTGGGCCTTGACCACTGGCGGGCCAACCGCCTCGAAGTTGCGGATGGTCGCCTGACCGGCGGGCTGGTCGGCCCGATCATCGACGCGGCGGCCAAGGCGGCCGCGTTGCGCGAGTGGGCGTCCGAGGGCTGCGTCGCCCTCCCCCAGACCGTCGCCGTGGGGGACGGGGCCAACGACCTGCAGATGCTGCACGTCGCCGGCCTCGGGATCGCTTTCAACGCGAAGCCCGTGGTCCGGGACCAGGCTGACCTGGTCATCGACGTCCGGGACCTCAGCCAGGTGCTTCCGATGCTGGGGCTGCGCGGTTAGTGCCCCATGCCCAGGCCGCCGTCGACGGGGATGACGGCGCCGGAGATGTACGCGGCATCGTCGCCGGCGAGCCACGTGACGACCCGCGCGACCTCACCCGGCGTCGCGAACCGGCCGGCCGGGATACTGCGCTTGTATTCGGCCTGCTGTGACTCCGACAGCTGGGCGGTCATGTCGGTCTCGATGAAACCGGGGGCTACGACGTTCGCCGTGATGCCTCGAGCGCCCAGTTCGCGGGTGACCGATCGGGCCAGCCCGATCAGGCCGCTCTTCGACGCGGAGTAGTTGACCTGTCCGGCCGACCCGTACAGGCCGACCACGCTGGAGATCAGGACGATTCGTCCGAAGCGGGCCTTGAGCATGCCCTTGGACGCACGCTTGACCACGCGGAATGCCCCGCTCAGGTTGGTGTCGACGACGGACGTGAAATCTTCCTCCGTCATCCGCATCAGCAGGGTGTCACGGGTGATGCCCGCGTTGGCGACGACGACTTCCACCGGGCCCAGTGCGGCCTCGATCTCGGTGAAGGCCGCGTCGATGGACACGGCATCGGTCACGTCGGCGCGCACGGTCAGGGTGCCCGCGGGGCCCTCGCCGCTCCTCGCCGTCACGGCTACCCGGTGGCCCTGGCGGACGAATTCCTCCGCGATGGAGAAACCGATTCCGCGGTTTCCGCCAGTGACAAGTACGGTTCGGCCAGTCGTCATTCGGGGTCCTATCTCTTCCCAGCGAACGAACACCGCGCGCACGTATATTTGAGCTTAGGCCGTGTACGTCGTCGTTCGATGGGACATCGGCTCAACCGGAACTAACTCAGCCGACTGACCGAATCGATGGCACGCATGAAACAGCAGTCGATCACCACTCTCCCGCTCTCACCCGATGAGGAGCGACGTGCACGGATGATCAAGTATTCGATCGCGATGGGCATCAGGATGATCTGCATCGTTCTGATGCTCTTCGTGCAGGGCTGGTGGTTGCTCCTGTGCGCCATCGGAGCGATCGCGCTGCCCTACTTCGCCGTTGTCCTGGCGAACGTGCAGGGCGGTGGCGCCGGTGCCACCGTGGTGAGGCCGGGCGCGATCGAACTGCGCCGGCTGCCGGACAAGGATGAGAGCGGAACGTGATCGGACTCGGGGCCGAGCTGGAGAGGACGACCTGCTCGCGAGCCGGATGCCGCGAGGCGGCCGGCTGGCGGGTGGACTGGCGCAATCCGCGCATCCACTCCGCCGAGCGGGTCAAGACCTGGCTCGCCTGTGACGACCACGTCGACTATCTCCGTGAGTTCCTGGCCAGCCGCGACTTCCCGGTGACCGTGGCCCCGCTGGCCATAGCGACGGGAGCAGAACCCGCGTGACCGGTTGGAAGTTCGCGTTCACCCGGCGTTGGGCCGGCTACCTCGCGCTGACCATCCTCTTCGCCGCGGTGTGCTCCGGGCTCGGCCTGTGGCAGATTGCCCGCCGTGATCAGGCGCTCGCTGAAATCAGCAAGGTTGAGGCCAACTATGACGCGGTGCCCGTCGCGCTGGAGCAGGCGTTGCCGACCCGCGAGTCGTTCTCCGAGTCCCAGAAGTGGCTGCCCGTCGAGGTGACGGGCACGTACCTGCGCGCGGAGGAACTGATCGTGCGCAACCGCCCCCTCAACGTCCACCCCGGTTTCGAGGTGCTCACGCCCCTGCTCCTCGCCGACGGCTCCGTGTTCATCGTCGACCGTGGCTGGTTGCCGACGGGGGAAACCGCGGATGCCCCGGCATCCGTGCCCGCGGCACCGTCCGGCCAGGTCACCGTCGTCGCGCGCCTCAAGGCCGGGGAACCGTCCCTGAGCGGACGTACAGCGCGGGGAAACCAGATCGCGACGATCAACCTGACCGAGGTGGCCGGGCGACTGGACACCCCGACCTACACCGGAGCCTACGGGCTGATGATGTCCGAGGATCCGGCCCCGGCGGACCGGCCGGTCGGCATCACCCGCCCGGTCAAAGACGAAGGACCGCATCTGTCCTACGCGTTCCAGTGGTTCGTTTTCGGCCTGATGGCCTTCGTCGCGCTGGGCTGGGCCGTCCGCCAGGAGTTCCGCAGCGTCAACATCGACGACCCGACGGAACGCATCCGTGCGGCCGGGAGGGCGCGTCGGGCGGCCGCGAAGCCGCGCAGCGACGCCGAGATCGAAGACGAACTCATCGACAGCCCGCGCTGACGCCCCGCGCGGTCAGGCCAGCGTGATCAGGTCGAGGTAGTCCTTGTTCCAGTGGTCCTCGGTGCCATCGGGCATGATCAGGACTCGCTCGGGGTTGAGGGCCTCGACCGCTCCCTCATCGTGGCTGACCAGGACGACCGCGCCCGCGTAGTGTGCCAGGGCGTCCAGGATCTCCTCGCGGCTGGCCGGGTCGAGGTTGTTAGTCGGTTCGTCCAGGAGCAGGACGTTGGCGCCGGAGACGACGATCATGGCCAGAGCCAGTCGGGTCTTCTCTCCTCCGGAGAGGACACCCGCCGGCTTGTGTGAATCGTCGCCGGTGAACAGGAACGAACCGAGAACTCGGCGCGCTTCCATCTCGGTGATATTGGGCGAGGACGAGACCATGTTCTCGAGGACGCTGCGCTTGACGTCGATGGTCTCGTGTTCCTGGGCGTAGTAGCCGATCCGCAAACCATGACCGGGCACGATCTCCCCGGTGTCCGGCTTGTCGACGCCGGCGAGCATCCGCAGGAGGGTCGTCTTGCCGGCACCGTTGAGGCCGAGGATGACGACTTTCGACCCCCGGTCGATGGCCAGGTCGACCGCCGCGAAGATCTCAAGGGAGCCGTAGCTCTTGGACAGGTCGGTCGCCATCAGCGGGGTCCGGCCGCACGGGGCGGGCTCGGGGAAGCGCAGTTTGGCGACACGGTCGACGGCGCGCACGGCGTCGAGTCCGGAGAGGAGCTTCTCGGCGCGGGCCACCATCTGGTGGGCAGCGGCCGCCTTGCTCGCCTTGGCCCCGAACTTGGCGGCCTGCAGCTGCAGGGTCGAGGCTTTCTTCTCCGCGTTGGCGCGTTCCTTCTTGCGACGGTCCGCGTCGGCAACCCGCTGGCGCTGGTAGTTCTTCCAGTTCATGTTGTAGATGTCGATGACCATCCGGTTGGCGTCCAGGTAGAACACCCGGTTGACCGTGTCGCCGACGAGTTCGATGTCGTGACTGATGATGATGCAGCCGCCGCGGTAGTTCTTCACGAACTCCCGCAGCCAGACCACGGAGTCGGCGTCGAGGTGGTTGGTGGGCTCATCGAGGATCATCGTCTCCGCGGCGGAGAACAGGATGCGGGCGAGTTCGATGCGGCGGCGCTGGCCACCGGACAGGGTTCGGAGCTGCTGGTCGAGGATGCGGTCCGGCAGATTGAGGTTGCTGGCGATCGATGCGGCCTCGGCCTCCGCCGCATAGCCGCCGAGGGCGTTGAACTCGTCGGTCAGGTTGCCGTATACGCGCATGGCCTTGGCACTGACCTTGGGGTCGCTGCTGCCCATGTCGATGCCGGCCTGGGTGAGGCCGAGCGAGATGGTGCCGAGGCCGCGGGCGTCAAGGATTCGGGTGCGCGCCAGCATGTCCGGATCGCCCGAGCGAGGATCCTGGGGCAGGTAGCCGATCTCACCGGTGCGGTCGATGGAGCCGTTGGTGGGCACCGTCTCACCGGCCAGCGTCTTGGTCAGCGTCGTCTTTCCGGCACCGTTACGACCGACCAGGCCGATCTTGTCGCCGGCCGAGACCCGGAAACTGACGTCTTCCATGAGCACGCGCGCCCCAACTCGGATTTCGAGGTTTTGCACACTGAGCACAGCAATAGTCCGTTCGGGGAGGTCGTGGAATGAGGAGGCCCAGACGGGCCAGCTTTCAAGTATATTTGTTCGTTTGCCCTCTCGCGTGCGCCGACCTACGAAAGCACGCCCAGGAGCGCCTTGGTGAGCCAGTCTCGGTACGCCGGTCCGGACCAGCCGAGGTCCGTGACCAGCGACCGGAAAACCTGAGGATGACCGAGCGCCCAGATGGCAGCCGCAGCTTCGTGATCGCTCAAACCGCTCCGAAGACCATTCCGGGTGCGCACCGAGGATGCCGCCGAACCGTAGTTGTGCAGCCGCTGGGTCGAGCGTCGGATCTCCAGTTTCTCAACCTCGGCATCGACGCCGGCCGCCTGCACGATCACCCGGTGCACCGCGGCGGTGTGCTCGTTCACCGCGACGATCCAGTCGACGAGGATCCGGACGATCTCCGCGGTGCTGCGCGCCTCGGCGTACCGCGCCGGGAGGGAACCGGGAACCGGCGCCGGGGAGTCGGGACCGGCTCCCGAGAGGTCGAGCACGGCCGAGAGCAGATCTGCCTTGCCGCCCACGCTGTTGTAGATGGTCTGCACCGCCACCCCGGCCTCCGCCGCGATCGCAGTGATGGACGTGGGGATGTAGCCACGCTCGAGCATCAGGCGCTGCGCGGCCTCCACGATCACCGATCGGGTGGCCAGCGATTGGGCCGATCGGCGTGATTCCGGGGATCTCGGGGCGTCAAGCATCCGATTAGACTACCATTCCAGTGGTTGGAATGCGACTCCATCAAACGGTGCTGCCCGTTCAGGGCGCCGTTCATGACGCATTGTGACCACTCGGGAGGCGCTCCCCCGGGCCGGCTCCTAGGGTTGCGGCATGACAATTCTGGACACCTCCCGCACCTCGTCCGCCATCGCCGCGGAGCGGGCCGAGCGCCTCAGCATCGCCGGCTCGACCTGGAACGACCGCATCACCGCGGACGCCGCCAATGCCCAGTTGACCTACCGGGTCCGGGGAGCCGCTGAGGGTTCAGTGGCCAGCCGGATCACGGCCGGGAAGCACGCCTTCCTCATCGACGAACCGGGCGCCCTGGCCGGGGACGATGTCGCGGCCAGCCCGGTCGAGGTCGCGCTCGGAGCCCTCATCTCCTGCCAGGTGGTCGTCTACCGTCTCTACGCACAGGCGCTGGGAATCCAGGTGGACGAGATCGACATCGTCGCGGACGCGGACCTCGACGTGCGCCGTCTCCTCGGCATCGATCGGAGCGTCCGCGCCGGATTCACCGATGTGCGCCTGAAGGTCGTCATCACGGGACCGGAATCCGACGAGAGGTACCAGGAGCTCCGCGCCACCGTCGACGAGCACTGCCCCGTGCTCGATCTCTTCTCGAATGCCACTCCGGTCTCCGTCACGGTCACGAAGGCGTAGCGGCCCCGGAATGCGGCACCCGTGGCGCTCGATTACGATGGGGGTGTGAATGAGTCCCTGCCTCCGTGCCCTGAATGCTCCAGCGATCTGACCTACGAGATGGGCGCCCTCCTGGTCTGCCCGCTCTGCGCGCACGAATGGGCCCCCGAAACGGCCCGGGATGCCGAGACCGCCCCGGACTCCACCATCAAGGATGCCTTCGGCTCCGTGTTGTCCGACGGCGACAACGTGACCGTCGTGAAGGACCTGAAGATCAAGGGCAGTTCCACGGTGATCAAGGTCGGCACGAAGGTTCGTGACATCCGGCTGGTGAACGGCGTGGGCGACCACGACATCTCCTGCCGGATCGAAGGCGTCTCCATGCAGCTGAAGTCCAGCGTGGTGAAGAAGGCCTGACCCGCGACAGAAATAGCAGAGGGGCACTCGCCGACTGACGGGTGCCACTCTGCCGTGTTTTCTTTTCTGGGTCAGATGGAGAAGCCCAGCGCGCGCATCATGTCGCGACCGTCATCGGTGATCTTCTCGGGGCCCCACGGCGGCATCCAGACCCAGTTGATGCGGAATTGGTCGACGACCCCGTCCAGTGCCTCGGCGGTCTGTTCCTCGAGCACATCCGTGAGCGGGCAGCCCGCCGACGTCAGCGTCATGTGGATGATCAGGGCATCGTTTTCATCATCCCAGCCCAGGTCATAGATGAGTCCCAGGTCGACGACGTTGATGCCGAGTTCCGGGTCCATTACGTCTTTGAGCGCCTCTTCGATTTCGTCGAATCGCGCCGGAGTCAGCGTTGAGACCATGCGACTAGCCTACGTTTGCTTCGGTCAAAAAGCGGTCGTAGCCCTCGTCTTCGAGACGGTCGGCGAGTTCGGCGCCGCCCTGCTCGGCGATGCGGCCGTCGACGAACACGTGCACGAAGTCCGGCTTGATGTAGCGCAGGATGCGGGTGTAGTGCGTGATCAGGAGCAGGC
>JACMQV010000252.1 GCA_014376815.1 Cryobacterium sp. | reverse complement strand
GTCTCCGGAACACACCTGGAAATCAAGCAGGAGGGGGAGTCCGTGGTCGTGACCGACCTCGGCTCCACCAACGGCACGATCGTGACGGCGCCCCGTGCCCGCGCCGCGAGGCTGCGCCCCGGTGGGTCCCTGGTGGTGCTGCCCGGTACGCGGGTGGACATAGGGGACGGTAATATCATCGAGATCCTCCCCGCGAGCGGCACCCAGCCGGCTCAGTAAGCGAACGCCGATTTCGGAAGGCACACCCGTGACCCAGATAGGTCAAGGTTCGACCGGTTTCACGGTAGTTCTCCCGTCGGTGCAGAAGACGGTGACCCTGGCCTGGGCCGCTCTCACCGACACCGGGCACCGCCGTCAGGTCAACGAGGACAGCCTCGTCACCGAGCCGCCCGTCTTCGCGGTCGCCGACGGCATGGGTGGGCATTCGGCCGGCGACGTAGCCAGCGCCGCAGTGGTCACCCGGCTCGCCGAACTCGCCGGGACCGACCACCTCGAAGCGGAAGCGATCAACCAGGCCCTCGGCCTCTCGGTCATCGACATGGCCGCCGGCGAGGGCGTGACCGACCTCGGCACCGGCACCACGGTGACGGGCGCGGCGATCGGCATCGTGTCCGGCGCGCCCCAGTGGATCGTGTTCAATATCGGCGATTCCCGGGTCTACCAGCTCACGTCCGGGGTACTCGAACAGGTCACCACGGACCACTCCGTGGTGCAGGAACTCGTCGACGCGGGACGCATCACCCGGGACGAAGCCGATGTGCACCCGCACGGCAACATCGTCACCCGCGCCGTGGGCTTCCACGAACCGCCCGTGCCCGACTACCGCATCCGCCCCCTCCAGGCCGGGATGCGCATGCTGATCTGCTCCGATGGCCTGACGAAGGAGCTCACGGCCTACGGCATCCGTCATTTCCTCATTTCCAACCCGCGGGCGGATGACGCGGCGCGGGCTCTCGTGGAGGCGGCCCTCGACAACGGGGGCCGCGACAACGTCACGGTGATCGTGCTCGACGTTCTCACCGTCGAAGACTCCGTCCCCCCCGAGAACGCCGCACCCCCCGAAGACTCCGTACCCCCAGAGTTGGGGTAGTTCCCCGGACCCGGTTCGGGAAACCCGTGCCTAGACTTAAACCACGCCCGTCGATAAACCCGGTCGCTGCGCGTGGGGCCCACGCACGAGACGTATCGATCATCCGGGAGGCGACAATGGCCAGGCGCTTACCGTCGACGCCGCCGAACCTGCCCGGGTTCTCCTACCTGCGCGTGCTCGGTTCCGGTGGTTTCGCCGATGTCTTCCTGTATCAGCAGAACATGCCCCGGCGCCAGGTCGCGGTCAAGGTGCTGCTCGCAGAAGTCGTCACCGACCATGTTCGCCAGCTCTTCAGGGCCGAAGCGAACCTGATGGCCCAGCTGAGCTCTCATCCGTCGATCCTGACGGTCTTCCAGGCGAGCGTGTCCGCGGATGGGCGACCGTATCTGGTGATGGAGTACTGCTCCTCCACCCTGAGCCAGACCTATCGCGTCGAACCGCTCTCGGTGCCGGAGACCCTGCGCGTGGGCATCAAGATCGCCAGCGCCGTTGAAACGGCCCACCAGGCCGGAGTGCTCCACCGGGACCTCAAACCCTCCAACATCCTCGTCACCGCCTACGGTCATCCCGTCTTGTCCGACTTCGGAATAGCCGCCACGCTCGGGGAGGCCGAGAAATCCGACGCGATCGGGCTCTCCATTCCCTGGTCGGCGCCCGAGGTGTTGCTGAACGAGAGCGCCGGGTCCGTCGCCTCCGAGGTGTGGTCGCTCGGTGCCACGCTCTACTCCCTGCTCGCCGGCCACTCGCCGTTCGAGCTGCCCGGGCCGGACAACGGGTCGGCCCAGATCATCGCCCGCATCCAGAAAGCCAGGATCCCCGCCCTGACCCGAACGGATGTGCCCGCCCGGCTTGAACGGATCCTCGCCACGGCGATGTCCCGGCGCCCGGACCAGCGGCAGCGCAGCGTGCTGGAACTCATCCGCGAGCTGCAATCCGTCGAAGCGGAGCTCGGGCTCGCTCAGACCCCGCTCGAGGTCGCGATGGACGGCTGGGCGACGCACACCCTCACCGACCAGGACGACAAGACCCGGATCACGGCCATCACCTCGATCGACGCCTACGGCGGGCGCCGGCGCCGGAAGTCCGCTCCGGCAGGCGGCCCGCCGCGGTCGGCGACCCGGTCCGGAACCGGCACCGGAACGCCGGGCGACACCGTGACAAGCCTGACCCGCACCCGGAACCGCGCGCTCACGCTCGGGGCCCTCCTCGCGGCGGCCGCCCTCATCCTCGGACTGGCCGCAACGACGGTCGCGTTCCTCGTGCGCGGCACCGGCACCGTCATCCCCGTCGTCAGCGATGTGTCCGGCACGCTCCGGAACGGCACCGTCGTGTTCAGCTGGGCGGATCCGGGGGTCAGCGAGGGCGACAACTTCGTGGTGGCCCTCCGCACCGGCGAGAGCAGCATCCAGCGCGGAACGGAATTCGAGGTCGACCCGCAGGGCGAGGTGCGGGTCTGCGCGACGGTGTCCGTCAGCAGGGACGGCCAGGCCGGCGCTCCGAGCGGCGAGAAATGCGTCGACACCACCGGTGGCGGCCCGTGATCCGGCGGTGGCTCTCCGCCCACCGATCCCTGTTCATCACCTCGCTCAGCGGCACGGTCGTGGTGGCCGTCATCGCCGCCGTTGCCGTTGTCTCCGGCGGGTACACCGCCCAGCGCCTTGACCTCGGCGACGCCGCCGTCTGGGTGACGAACGAAACCCGGCAGGTCGTCGGCCGGGCCAACACGGCGGTGTTCGAGCTGAATACCGTCGTCAGTGCCGGCAGCGCGAACCTCGACGTTGTGCAGCAGGGCGCGACCGTCCTGGTGCTCGATCGCGGCAACAGCGCGCTCGACATCCTCGACCCGGCCACAGCGGAAGTCGCCGACAGCGTGGCGCTTCCGCCCACGGCCCCCGCCGTGTTCCTCGCGGGGGACCGGGCGGTGATCGCCTCGGACGGCAACGTCTGGAACCTGGCCGCCAGCCGGCTGGACGGCTTCGACAGCACCGCCGAACCCACGCTGGCCCTTGGCGCGGGGTCTGTCGTCAGCGTGGACGCCGCCGGCGTGCTGTACTCGTTCACCCCGTCCACCGGCGAACTGTCCCGGGTGGACCTGCCCACCGCGGCCACCGTCACGGACACGGTCACGCTGGATGCGGGCGCGCCGGAGGACCGCTACCAGCTGACCAGCGTCGCCGGCCGCTGGGCGCTGCTCAACGAGTCGACCCGTCGCCTGTTCCTCGAGAGCGGCGAGATCGACCTGACCGGGATCATCCGCTCGGGGGACGCGCCCGTGCTGGCCCAGCCGAGCGTGAGCGGCGACCGTGTGCTCGTCGCTCACCGGGAGGGACTCGTCTCGGCGAATCTGACGGGAGGGCGGGCGACCGCGGTCGTCACCGGTCGCGGCGGGGCCCCCGCCGCCCCGGCATCGGACGGGACCTGCTCCTACGCGGCCTGGGCCGACGGCGCCGTGTGGCGCGAGTGCGCGAATGACCCGGCCGACGGCCGGACGGCCACCCTGACCGGCCTGGCCGGGGACGCCGAGCTCTCCTTCCGCCGGAACGGGACCGGCCTGGTGCTGAACGACGCCCGCAACGGCGCGGCCTGGGCGGTGCAGCAGGGCAACGAACTGATCGACAACTGGGCCGACCTGATCGACGCCGACCAGGACCAGCAGCGGGTCGAGCAGAACACGGACGACGCCGTACCGGAGTTCGAGAAGGCGCAGGTCCCCCCGGTGGCCGTCGACGATGAGTTCGGGGCCAGGCCTGGCCGCACCGTCACCCTCCCCGTCCTGCTCAACGACTTCGACCCCAACGGGGATGTGCTGGTGATCGACGCGGTGACCCCGTTGCCGGCCGAGACCGGCAGGCTCACCCTCGTGGCGAACACCCAGCAGGTGCAGCTTGCGCTGACGCCGGAGGCCACCGGCACGGTGAGTTTCGGCTACACCATCAACGACGGGCGCGGGGGAAGCGCCTCGGCGACGGCGACGGTCACCCTGCGCGGCGAGGACGAGAACTCCGCTCCCGTGCAGGCCCGCACCACGAACACCACCGTGCGCGTGGGCGGGCGGGTGACCAGCCAGGTACTCGGCGACTGGATCGACCCGGACTCCGACCCCTTCTACCTGACCGCCGCGGCGGTCCCCGCGCCGGACCAGATCAGCTTCACCCCGGCCGGGAGCGTCGTTTACACGGATGCCGGAACCGCGGCCGGTGCCAAACAGGTCACCCTGTCGGTCACGGACGGACGCGACACCGGCACCGGATCGCTGTCGGTCACGGTACGGCCGAGCGGGTCCGTCTCGATCGTCGCGGAATCCTTCGTGGTCCTGGCGACCGCAGGCAGCGAGGTCACCGTGCTGCCGCTCGAGCACGCACGCGGCGGCTCGGCGCCCCTCCGGCTGAGCAGTGTGCCGGCCAAACCCGATGTGACCATCACGGCCGACTTCGACAGCGGCAGTTTCCGCTTCGAGAGCAGCGTGGTGGGCGTGCACGAGGTCGAATACGCCGTGACGGACGGCCAGCTCACCGGGACCGGGCGAATCCGGGTGGAGGTCGCGCCCGCGCCCGACGCCAACACCGCACCCGTCACGGTGCCGCACACGGCCTTCATCCGCGGCCAGCAGGCCACCCTCGTCGATGTGCTGGCCACCGACTCCGATCCGGCCGGCGGCGTTCTGCTGGTGACCGGAACGATGGATGTCCCCGCCGACAGCGGCCTGCGCGTCGAGATTCTCGACCAGCGCATCCTGCGGGTGACCCTGACGCAGCCGCTCGAGAACTCCACCGCCGTCTTCGGTTATCGCGTCAGCAACGGCCTCGCCGAAGCGTCCGGCACGGTCACCGTGATCGAGATCCCGCCGCCCGCGCAGAAGCAGGCGCCGATCGCCGTCCCCGACACGGTCTCCGTGCGGGTCGGCGACGCCATCGACATCCCGGTCCTGGCCAACGACGAGCACCCCGACGGCGACACCCTCACCCTCGACCCGACGCTGGCGACCCCGCTTCCGGCCGGTGCGGGGCTGCTCTTCGCCGCCGGAACGAAGCTGCGCTTCCTGGCGCCGAAGACGGCGGGGAACTTCACGGCCGTCTACCGGGTCAACGCGCCGGACGGCCAGTTCGCCAACGCCGCGGTGAGCATCGCGGTTCGGGAAGCCGACCCCAATTCGAACAACTCGCCCGTGCCGAAGGCGGTCACGGCCCGAGTGCTCGCCGGCGACACCGTGAGCATCCCGATCCCGCTGTCCGGGATCGACCCGGACGGGGACTCCGTTCAGCTGGTCGGGCAGGAGTCGAGCCCGGACAAGGGGTCGGTCACCATCCGTGGCGCCGACTCGATCGACTACACTGCGGGGGAGTACTCGGCCGGCACCGACATGTTCACCTACTCGGTGGTCGATGCCCTCGGGGCCCGGGCCGTCGGCACCGTGCGCGTGGGTATCAGCCCCCGCCTGAACGGCGCGCGCAACCCGGTCGCGGCTCCGGACGAAGTCGCCGTTCGCCCGGGCAGCACGGCTCTGGTGCGGGTACTCGGCAACGACTCCGATCCGGACGGCGGCGACCTGACCATCACCCGGGTCGAGGCGACCGGCACCGCGGGTACCCCCGGCAGCGCCGTCGTCGACGGTGACGTCGTCTCCGTCCGCGCGCCGGAGCGGGAGGGACGCTACGGGTTCATCTACGAGATCCAGAACGGGCGCGGCGGCACGAGTTCGACCTTCCTCACGGTCGTGGTGCGCGCGGATGCCCCCCTCTCCCGGCCGGACGCGCGCGACACCCATGTGGCACTCTCAGATGTGCTCGACGCCCGCGGCACGATCGACGTCGACGTGCTCGCCAACGTCTTCTTCGCGGCCGGTTCCGTGAAGACCCTGGGGCTGAACGTGCCGGACAGTTACTCGGGCGTCGCCGAGGTGACCGGTGCCCGGCGCATCCGCGTCAGCGTCGGCGCCGCCAGCCGGATCATCCCCTTCGCGGTGAGCAACCCGGATGACCCGAGCATCGAGTCCTACGCCTTCATCTGGGTGCCGGGCTTCGACGACGCCCTGCCCCAACTGCGCAGGGGCGCACCGAAACTGACCGTCCCGAGCGAGTCCCGGCTCGACATCGACATCAACGACTACGTCGTGGCGGTCGGCGGCAAGAAGGTTCGCCTGACCGACCGGAGCCTGGTGCAGGCCACCCACGCCGACGGTGCCGACCTGGTCGGCTCCGACTCCGCCCTGGTCTTCACCAGCGCCGACAAGTACTTCGGACCCGCCGCGATCTCCTTCGAGGTCACGGACGGCACCGGTGCGGCCGACCCGGACGGGCGCACCGCGACGATCGTACTGCCCATCACCGTGACCCCCCGCAAGAACCAGCCGCCCGCCTTCGACGGCGCCGTGCTGGACCTCGAGCCGGACCAGACGAAGGTCATCGACCTGACCAAACTCACCTCGTACCCGTATCCGAAGGACCAGGCCGAACTGGCCTACACGGTGCTCGAGCCGCTCCCGACCGGATTCACCTATTCCCTCGACGGCCAGCAGCTGACCCTCCGCGCCGAGGAGTCCACGCCGAAGGGCGGCCGGAGCTCGCTCACGATCGGGGTGCGGGACGGCGTCGCCGCGGGGAAGGCCGGCCGGATCGACCTGGGCGTGGTCGCGTCCACGCGCCCGCGGGCGATCCCGGTGCCGGACACGGCCATCGCCCCACGCGGGCGCACCACCGTCGTCGACGTACTCACGAACGACACCGCCACGAACCCCTTCCCGGCGGTGCCGCTTCGGGTTGTGGCCGTGCGCGGCCTCGACGGCGGCAGCGTGCCCCCGGGAGTGATGATCACCCCCAGCGCAGACCGGAGCAGGCTCACGGTCGTGGTGGCGCAGGGCGCGGCCCCGGCCGACACAAACCTGCAATACCAGGTTGCCGACGCCACCGGCGACCCGGACCGCTACGCCTGGGGCACGGTGCGCATCTCGGTGCAGGACAAGCCCGACGCGGCGACCGGCGTTCGCGTGACCGGCTTCTTCGACCGGAAACTGTCCGTGGCCTTCAACCCGGGGGCCTTCAACAACTCGGCGATCACCGGGTATGAGATCTCCCTCCTCGACGCGTCCTCCGGCGCCTCAGTCGGCACCACCGCGTGCCAGGCGACGGCGTGCGAGGTGACGACCCCCGGAAACGGGCAGGGCAACGCCCTGCGGGTCTCCGTCGCCGCGCGCAACGCGATCGGCGTCTCCGACCCGGCCGTGCTCGCCGACCGGGTCTGGTCCGACGTGGTGCCGGCCGCTCCGACCGGGCTGGCCGCCGAACCGCTCGACGGAGGGCTGCGCCTGCGCTGGAACACCGTGGCCGCGCTCGGCGGTGGAACGGCCATCCGTGGGTATGAGGTGACCGTGGGCGGAACCAGCCGCGGCGAGACCAGCGCCTCCGGAGCGGATTGCGGCGCGTCCTCGTGCAGCATCGATGTCTCCGGCCTGACCAACGGCGCGAACACCGAGTTCACCGTGAGCGCCCGCAACGACTCCTACCCGGCCCTGGCCGGCTGGAACAGCACCCCGGGTGCTGGAACGCCCTTCGGAGCCGCCCGGGCCGGCTCACTCTCGGCGAACGCGACGGATGCGAACGGTTCGGTGGCCGTCGCCTGGGACCCGTTCGACGGCCGGGGCGACGCCATCGACGGCTACGTCGTGCAGCGGCTGAACGCGAACCAGGTGCCCACGGGGGCCCAGGCCTGCAGCGTGTCCACCCCGGCGCCCGGCACACTCCAGGCCCCGGCGCAGGGCGGCATCGTCGCCGAACAGAAGGTCCTCAGCGGCGCGACGACCTCGGCCACCTTCGACAACCTCCTCACCGACAACGGCCGGTACTACTTCATCGTGTGGGGCTACAACCGGGCCGGCTGCGCGCCGACGGACGTGGTGAGCGCCCTGGTGCGCCAGGCGCCGGGACCGGTCACCGACGTGCAGAGCTCGATGGCGGCCCGGGGCGCCGCCTGGGACCTGCGCGTCGACGGGGTCAGCCCGAGCGGCGGCATCCGGGAGTACCGGCTTCGTGCGGTCGACGGTTCCGGCCAAGTGGTCCTGGGCGCCCCGGTCTCCTTCGGCGGGTCCGGTTGGCCGCGGGAACTGCTGGACGTTCCGTTCGGGCAGACGGTCCGGTACCAGGTGCAGGCCTGTTCGCCCTGGGGCACCTGCGGGCCCTGGTCGGGCACCTACTCGGCGCCGGAGGAATCCGTCAGGTTCACGGTCACCGGTTTGGCCTACGACCCGGGCACAGGCGTGTTCAGCTGGACCAACGGGCCGGACAACGGCGGGATCGGAGCCGATTACACGTGCTCCGTGCGCGGTGACGCGGCCAGCCAGGTCGCGGGCGGACCGAACTCCTGCTCCCTGGCTGCGCCCGCCCCGGCCGAAACGGTGCGCCTCACGGTGACGGTCAACGGCCACAGCTACAACTACGATCAGTGATTCCAACGAAAGTGACCACCCCATGACGATGACCACGCAGCAGGCTGCCCAGTTCGCCGATGTGTTCGACCGCCTGGTGAACGGGGTCGAGCAGGTGCTGCTCGGCAAGCACCACGTCATCCGGATGGCGTTCACGGCCCTGCTCAGCGGCGGTCACCTGCTGCTGGAAGACGTGCCGGGAACGGGTAAGACCTCCCTGGCCAGAGCCATCGCCCAGAGCGTGCGCGGCACCAGCAACCGGGTGCAGTTCACCCCGGACCTGCTGCCGGGGGACATCACCGGGGTGAGCATCTACGACCAGCGCAGCGGAGCATTCGAGTTCCACCGCGGGCCGATCTTCGCCAATATCGTGTTGGCGGACGAGATCAACCGGGCCAGCCCGAAGACCCAGGCCGCACTGCTGGAGGTGATGGAAGAGGAGCAGATCACGGCGGACGGGGTGACCCACCCCGTGTCGTCCCCCTTCATGGTGATCGCCACCCAGAACCCGATCGAACAGGCCGGCACCTACCGGCTGCCCGAGGCGCAGCTCGACCGGTTCATCATGAAATCCTCCATCGGGTATCCCGATCACGCTTCGACGATCCGCATCCTCGAGGGTGCAGGCCAGCGGGCGCATGAGATCACGGTTCCCGCGGTGGTCTCCGCGCAGACCGTCGTCGAACTCGCGGGCCTCGCCCGCACCGTCTTCGTCGACGCCACCGTCAACGACTACGTGGCGCGCCTGATCGACGCCACCCGCACCAGCCCCGAGGTGCGCCTGGGCGCGAGCGTGCGTGGCGCCCTGGCGCTGGTGCGCACCGCGAAGACCCTCGCCGCCGCCAACGGCCGCCACTATGTCATCCCGGACGACATCAAGGAGCTGGCCGAAGCGGTGCTCGCCCACCGGCTGGTCCTCGACCCGGAAGCCGAGTTCGACGGGGTCACACCGTCCAGCGTGATCGCCCGGATCCTGATCGAGACCCCGCCGCCCGGCGACAGGCAGGCTGCGTGACACGGCGGATGCCCGGCGATGGACGGTTCGGCCGGTTCACCCCGCGCCGGCCTCGCCCGGTGTCCCACGACGGTCTCCTGGCCGAGGCCGTGGAGCGCGGGCTGCGCACCGCCCGGGGGTCGGGCGCACTCGTCACCGCCGCCGGAAGGTTCATCTCAGCCGTCGTCACCCCGCTCGGCTGGTGCGTCCTGGGCGCCGTGGCCGCCTCCCTGCTGTTCGGCTATTCCCTCGGCTGGACGGAACTGGTCGTCATCGGCTGGACCGGCATTGTGATGGTCGGGGCCGCTCTCTGCTTCCTGATCGGCAGAAACGCGTATGAGATCCACCTGTCCCTGCCGGTGGACCGGGTGGTCGTCGGTGTGCGCGTTCCCGGCGAGGTGACGGTGCTGAACCCGACCGGGCAGCGGTTGCCGGGCGTGGGCGTCGAGGTGCCGGTCGGATCCGGGCTGGCCGAATTCGCGATGCCGGGCCTCGCCCGCGGCGGGAGCTTCGAGGACCTCTTCATCGTTCCGACACTCCGGAGGGGGGTGATCCCGATCGGTCCCGTGCGCACGGTGCGCGCCGACCCGCTCGGGCTGCTGCGCCGGGAAATCGTCTGGGCCGAACGGGTCGAGTTGTTCGTGCACCCGCGCACCATCTCGATTCCGAGCATGAGCACGGGTTTCATCCGTGACCTCGAGGGCAACCCGACCAGGGACCTGACCAACAGCGACGTGTCCTTCCACGCGCTGCGCGAGTACGTGGCCGGTGACGAGCGGCGCAGCATCCACTGGAAGAGCACGGCGAAGACCGGCCGCTACATGGTTCGGCAGTACGAGGAATCCCGGCGCAGCCACCTGATGGTGGCCCTGAGCCTGTTCGAGGGGGACTTCGCGACCGAGGACGAGTTCGAGATGGCCGTCAGCGTCGCCGGGTCTCTCGGCGTGCGGGCCATCCGTGACGCGCGCACGGTGTCCGTGGTGGCCAGTGCCGGCATCCCCGCGGTCGCCCGGCGCGGCGCGTCGGCGCTGAGGACGCTGAGCACGCTGACCCGAACCAGACTGCTCGACGACCTCAGCCGGGTCGAGACGTCCGACCGGGTGATGCACGTTTCCGCCCTGGCCAAGGCCGCCGCCGACACGGTGGCGGGCATCTCCGTGGCCTTCCTGGTCTGCGGCTCGGCCATCACCCTGGCCCAGCTGCGTACCGCCGCGAACCTTTTCCCCGCGGGGGTCGAGGTCGTGGCCGTGGTGTGCGACCCGGAATCCGTACCCAGCCTCAAGCGCGTGGCCGAGCTGAGCGTGCTCCGAATCGGCTTCCTCGAGGACCTGCAGCACAGCCTCGCCCGAACGATGGCGGCATGAGCGCCCGCGCGCCCGTCCGCTCCGGCGCCCGCAGGGCGCGCCCCGGCTGGCGTGTCACGGTCGGGAGCACCGTCGGACTCCTACTGGCCACAGGCGTGGCCGCCTCGGCGCTGTGGCCCGTCTACCGCAGCCGCGAATTCGTCGTGCTCGTGGGCGTCACGTTCGCCCTGGGGGCCGCGACCGCCATCCTCGGCGCGGTGTTCCGCTGGCCGGCCTGGCTGGTGGCCCTGACCACGGTCGCCGTGTACCTCCTCGCCGGGGTCCCTCTGGCCATTCCCGGCCAGGCGGTGCGGGGCGTCCTCCCGTCCGGCACCGGTCTGGTCGAGCTCGTCACCGCGACCGCGCTGAGCTGGAAGCAGCTCGTCACGATCGTGCTCCCGGTCGGGTCATACCAGGCCCTGCTCGTGCCGGCCTTCATCCTCGTTCTGCTCAGCACCGTGATCGGTTTGTCCGTTGCCCTGCGCGCGCGGATCGGCGAACTCGGCGCGCTGGCGCCGGTGGCCCTGTTCATCGCCGGTATCAGCCTCGGACCGACCGTCCCCACCGCCCCGATCGGAACCGGCCTCGGGCTCTTCGTCGTCCTCCTGTTCTGGCTGCTCCGGTTCCGGGCTGTTCGCCGCGGAGCCGTGGTGCGCCTGGTTGCGCAGCAGTCGCGCCGCACCACCGTGTCACGGGCGGACCGCCGTTTCGCGGCGGCACGCGGCCTGGTCGGCGCCGCCGTCATCGTCGCCGTGGCGGTGGCCGCGGGCACGGCGGCGGCGATCGCGCTCCCGGCATCCGTGCCGCGCGATGTGCTGCGCGCCCGCGTGCAGCAGCCGTTCGACCCACGGGACTACCCGAGTCCGCTGAGCGAGTTCCGCGGCTACCTGCGGCCCGCACTCGCGGAGACCGCGCTGCTCGAGGTGGCGGGGCTCCCCGAGGGGGGCTGGCTCAGACTGGCCACCCTCGACGGCTACGACGGCATCGTGTACTCGGTCGGCAGCGAGCAGGTGAGCAGCGCCTCCGGGTCGTTCACGCGCCTGCCCGACCGGCTCGACCAGTCCGGTGTCGACGGCGACCAGGTGTCCCTGGCCGTGACGATCGACGGCTACACCGGGGTCTGGGTGCCCGGGGCGGGACAGCTCGAACGGATCCGCTTCAGCGGCCCCACGGGCAGCGCGCGCTCGGACTCGTTCTTCTACAACGACAACAGCGGCACGGCAGCGGTGTTGACCGGGCTGGCCAGGGGCGACAGCTTTCGCAGCGTCGGCGTTGTCCCGCGATCGCCGGACGCGCTGGCGGGCCTGCGTCCGGGAACGGCCGTCCTCCCGCCGCTCACCGTGCTCCCGGACGAACTCGAACAGGCCCTGGCCGGCTATGTGAGCCCCGGCGACGCCCCCGGAGTGCAACTCCAGTCGATGCTGGACGGGCTGCGAGCGGACGGCTACGTCAGCCACGGCGTCGGCGCGGACGAGCCGGTCAGCAGGTCAGGGCACGGGGCAGACCGGATCAGTCAGCTGTTCACCGACCAGCCCATGCTCGGTGACGCCGAACAGTACTCGGTGGCGGCGGCCCTGATGGCCCGGAGAATCGGTTTCCCGGCCCGGGTCGTCGTCGGTTTCGTGCCCCGGACGGCAGGGGCGGACGCTGCCGGGATGGTCACTGTCGTGGGTTCGGACCTCTCGGCCTGGATCGAGGTGCAGTCCACGGCCGGCTGGGTCACGCTCGATCCGAACCCGCCGCTGCGCGACATCCCGGCGAAGCAGCCCGACGACCCCGCCGTGGTGTCCCGTCCGCAGTCCGTGGTGCCCCCGGCCATCCCCGAGATCGCGGAACTGCGCGATCCCGCCCCAGCGGAGAGCTCGGTCGAAGACCCGCCGGCACCGCTCAGCCCGTTCCTGGCGTTCCTGCTCGCGGCGGCGAAAGTGGCCGGGTGGAGCGTGCTCGGCCTGTCCGTCGTGCTCTCACCGTTCCTGCTCATCATCGCGGCCAAAGCGCGGCGAAGACGGCTTCGGCGCACCCGGCCGGCCCCCCTGGACCGAATCCGGGGCGGCTGGCACGAATTCGCCGACCTCGCGCTCGACCACGGCATCTGGGTGCCGGCGGGGGCTACCCGGAGCGAACTGGCCCGCACCGTGGGCGGGATGCGGCCGGTCATGTTCGCGGCGGCCGTCGACCGGGCGGTGTTCTCCCCGGAGCGTTCGGGAACCGCCACCGCCGACGAGGTGTGGCTGGCGGTGGCCGAACAGCGCCGGGACCTCAACTCCGGGAAGAAACGCCTCGCCAGGCTCCGGGCGCTCGTCTCGCTGCGGTCACTGGGTCGCTACGCTGAAGGGGCATCCGTTCGACGGCCGTCCCCACGAGGGGGAGGCCGAGGACCGGGAGGAGTCGGTTCGTGAACTGCCTGATCTGTGGGGCGCAGCTTCCCGTGGGCGCCATGTTCTGTGGTGAATGCGGCAGCTCGAGCACGGCAACCCCGAAGACCCGCAAACGGCCCGACCCTCGGCCCAGCGACACCACGGTCATCCAGCCGCTGCCGCAGCGGGTCGTGATCTCCGTCCCGATCGGCGCCGACGGGCGCATCGCGCCGCCGCCCACTGTGGTGCCGGTCCCCGTGCCCGTTCCGGCGCCGGTTGCGGCGCCGGTTCCCGCGCCGGTTGCGGCATCCGCTCCGCCATCCGTGCAGTTTCCGGCCCCTATCCCGCAGGCGGTTCCGGTTCCGGCGCCCGTTCCGGTTCCGGTTCCGGTTCCGGCCGAGCCGATCCTCGGGTTCGTTCCCTCGACCGGGCGCCAGCCCCGGCCGGAGGCCGCCCCGGTGCCCGCTTTGTTCGTGCTCCAGTTCAGCACCGGGGAGACCGTTTCGGCGAATGGCACCGGCCTGGTCGGTCGGCGGCCGTTGCCCCAGCCGTCCGAACACTTCGATATCCTGGTGCAGGTCAACGACCTGGGCCGCTCCGTGTCCAAGAGTCATCTTGAATTCGGGCAGCACGACGGTGAATTCTGGGTCAGCGACCGCTTCTCGGGGAACGGCACCATCATCCGTCGCCCTGACGCGGTCTCGGTCCGGTGCGAACCGGGCCGGCGCTACCTCGTGCCGCGCGGGTCGCGCGTCGACCTCGCCGACCAGTTCTTCATCCTCAACTAGCCTGCCTGACTCCTCACGCTTCCGAGCCTCCCGGTGGCTCCGCCCCCAACGAATTCGACGGAGATTTTGCCGAAATCGGTCCCGCAAACCTCGAAAACCTGGTTTAACAGCAGGATCTCCGTCGAATTGGTTCGAAACCGGACACGGCCGTCCGGCCGATGAACGGGGTGCGGGTGGGGTGGCCGGTCCCTCCCCAGCCGGGATGGCTGCCGGTGCCGCACGGATGCCGTCCCCCGCGAGGTTCGGGATCCCCGTCGGTGCTGAGCTTGGCCGGTGATCCGCGCCCACGTCCCCCTGACCCTCCCGCCCCCGGCGGCTGACCGTCCCGCCGCGGGGTTTCCGGTGATCGCGAGCCTGGCACCACTGGCCGTGGCGGGTCTGATCTGGATGATCACCGGCTCGGCCTTTGTGCTGCTCTTCGCCCTCCTCGGGCCGGTGATCGCCCTGGCGAGCATGCTCGACGTCCGGCGCACGAATCGCCGGGCACGACGCCGGGACGCGGCCGACGAGACCGAGGCCCTGGCGACTCTCCGGGCCGAGATATCTGCGCGCCACGACCTCCTCCGCCTCGTTCAGTGGCAGCGCACGCCGGCGGCGAACAGGCTCGTGGCCGCCCCGGACGACGGTGCCGGGTGCGCCGGCCCGCCCGGGCTGGTCGCTCTGGGCTCCGGTCCGGGGGAGAGCGGTCCCCGCCTGGAGGGCGGTGCCGGACAGCAGGAACACCGGCAGCTGCGGGATGCGGCCGCCACGCTCGCGGGTGCTCCCATCACCGCGGATGCGGGTACGGGCATCGGCATCGCCGGGCCGTTACCGCTCGTGCGTGCGCTGGCACGCGGGCTCCTGGTGCAGCTGGCCTGCGGACTGCCGCCCGACCAGATCCTGCTGAGCGTGCCGCCGGGCAACAGCTGGGCCTGGGCCCGGGCCCTGCCACGCGGTGTACCCGGTGCCGCCCCCCGACCCGGAATCCACGTCTGCGAGGCGCCGACGCAGCCGGGCGAGGCCCTGGCCGGGGCACGGATGCTCATCGCCCTCGCCGGCACCCCGGCCGAACTCCCCTGGGGTTGCGGCACCGTCGTGCGGGTGCACGGTCCGGGCCGGGCCGAGATCCTGCGCTCCGTCGTGCATGCCCGGGGGCTGGGGTTCCAGCCCGAACTGGTGAGCGTCGAACAGGCGATCGTGGTCGCCGCGCGACTGCGCGAACGCGCCGCAGCGGCCGTGGCGGCTGCAGCGGCCGGTAGGCCGCCGTCGATTCCCGCCGTGGTGCGCCTGAGCGATCCCCCGGCAACCCCTCCGTCGCGGCGCCACCCCGCGCGGCCGCCGGGTCGGGCCGCTGCACCGCCCGGACTGAGCTGCGCGGTCGGACTGACCCAGCTGGGCGAGGCGTCGCTGGACCTGGTCGGTTCCGGCCCGCACGCCGTGGTCGGCGGCACCACCGGCAGCGGCAAGAGCGAACTGCTCGTGACCTGGGTCGCCGCCATGGCGGCGGCGTTCGCGCCGAGCGAGGTGACGTTCCTGCTGGTCGATTTCAAGGGCGGGGCCGCATTCGCCCCGCTCCGCGCGCTGCCGCACTGCGTGGGCCTGATCACCGACCTCGACGGGCGCCAGGCAGCTAGGGCGCTCGCCAGCCTGGCCGCCGAACTCCGCCACCGCGAACGTGTGCTCCGTGGCGCCGGGGCGCGGGATCTGGTCGAGCTGGGGGAGAAGAGCGGGGCCGCCGCGCTCCCGCGGCTCGTGATCGTGGTCGACGAGTTCGCGACCATGCTCACGTCATTCCCCGAGCTGCACGCGCTTTTCGTCGACATCGCCGCCCGGGGGCGGTCACTGGGGGTGCACCTCATCCTCTGCACGCAACGGCCGAACGGCGTCGTGCGCGACGCTCTGCTGGCCAACTGCAGTCTGCGGCTGTCGCTGCGGGTCAACAACCGTGCCGACAGCGTGGCCGTGCTGGGAACGGATGCCGCGGCCGCGCTGTCCGCCGAGCACCCGGGCCGGTGCCTGATCGCCAGCGAATCGGGGGACCCCATGCTCTGCCAGATCGCCACAACCTCGGAGGGGGAGATCCGCGCCATCGCGGACCGGGCCGTCCCCCGCCGGGCCGGCGACATCGAAGGCCCGGATGCCCGGGACAAATCCGCCCCGCGCCGCCCCTGGCTCGACCTGCTGCCGGCCAGGGTGACCCGGGATGATCTTCGGGCGGCGGAGGCGGCCGCGGAGGCGGCGGAGGCGGCCGCGGAGTCAGCCGGGACCGCTGAGTCCCGGGAGACTCTGGAGACCACGTCGTCCGCT
Source organism: Cryobacterium sp. (assembly GCA_014376815.1). Taxonomy (GTDB): domain Bacteria; phylum Actinomycetota; class Actinomycetes; order Actinomycetales; family Microbacteriaceae; genus Cryobacterium. Next base: position 24 of record JACMQV010000252.1, on the reverse strand, counting down.
GCCCCGCCCGCCACGCCGGCCGGG